>NZ_JAUNHK010000011.1:4849-41970 GCF_030523985.1 Deinococcus sp. | reverse complement strand
CACAGCCTCTATTTTACTGAAGTCCCTTCAGCTCCCCGAAACCCGGTATGAGCCATGAAGAAAAGTATTGCTCTGATGGCCCTCACCGGCATCCTGACGCTGTCGGCCTGTGGACAGAACGGCACCACTCCTGTGACCTGCGCGGCTCCCCAAGTCGAGCAGGGTGGCGAATGCGTGACGCCCGTCACCACTGGTTCCGTGAACTTCGTCAAGGGCACCAGCGTTGTTGCCACTGTTAAGGACAGCAATAACAATGTCGTTGACCCGGCGCTGTACGGCACGCTTGCTCCTGGCAAGTACACCGTCGTCTTCTCGCAGACCGGCTACGCCAGCAGCGAGGCCATCGAGTTCACCATCACTGCTGGCAACGTGACCACCGTGACGGCACCCGCCCTGGTCAAGAACGCGACTCCCACGACCCCGACCACCCGTGGTTATTACTACGTGCGTGACGGCAACCTCGTCGCGATTCCCAGCGCTGACCTGACCAACCCCAACAAGTTTGTCTTCACGGCCTGGCTCGAAGACGAGGCCAGCGGCTTGACCGTGACCAACAACACCACTGTCGCGGGCACCTCCACGGCCGCCGAGCGTACCGAAGTCGCTCCCAGCCGCGTTCAGAACCTCGCCAGCGCCTACGTGGCATACCGCGCTGCCGACGGCAAGACCTACCCTGTTGCGGGCGCGACCGTGCGCTGGAACATCACTGGTGCTGCCGGTGCCTTCAACCCTGCCACCGGTCTCCCCACCACGGCTGGCAGTGGTCAGCCTACCAACGTCATCTTCGGTGCGGCCGACGACGGCGGTAACGACACCAACTTCATGGGCGGCATTACCCCCGCTGCCATCAGCGTCAGCGGCAAGCAGGCCGATACCGTGACCAACAGCGCCAACGCTGCAGGTCGCAACACTCCCTTCCCTTCGACCAGCACTGAGTACCCCCTTTACTACAACTCGGTCAACGGACTGAACAACATCAGCCCCAACATGGACGGCTACACCTGGACCACGCTGTTCTCGACGGCGGACCGCGCCAGCGCTGAAGTGGTGGCCATCGCCTTCGTGGGCGACATGGAAATCGGCAAGCAAGTGCTCAACAAGTACTTCGCTCCCCGCCCCAACGTCACCATCAAGAAGAGCGTGCTGACCGACAGCACGGCCCCCGCTACCGACGGTCAGACTGCCGTGGGCGGCACCGTCACGATGCGCATCGCCGTGACCAACACCGGCGCGGGCACGGCCACCAACGTCAACGTGACCGACCGTCTCGTGAGCGGCGCTGCTGCTCCTTACAGCGTGACTGCTCCCACCGTGACTCCTGCGGGCGCGGCGACCACCACCCTCCAGGGCAATGACGGCTTCGACACTGTCATCCCCACGCTGGCCCCCGGTCAAACCGTCTACTTGGACTTCCCCGTCTCTTCCACCGAGACCGGCGTCTACTGCGACCAGGCCACCCTCGTCAACTACAGCAGCGTAGACTTCGGCATTGTCAACGCGGGCCTGACCTCCAACGCCTGCGCCGTGTTCGTGGCGCCCAACGTCAACGTCTTCAAGAACTTTGTCGACGCCAACGGTGTGGACCTCGGCACCACCCGTACCGTGCCCGCCAACACCCCCGCACGTCTGCGCATCCGTCTGGTCAACAACGGTGGCGCTGCTGCCAACGTGACCGACCTGATTGATAACCTGGTGCGCGTCAACGGCACTGCGGTGACCACCGCCGACGCCAACTACAGCATCACCCTGCCCACCAGCCCCGCTTCGACCGCCAACGCCCGCGACGGCTTCAGCGTCAACAGCGACTTCACCCTGCAGCCCGGTGAGCAGCGCGACATCTTCTTCACCGCTCAGGCCTCTGCTGATGGCCGCTACTGCGACCAGGTCAGCGTGACCAGCAACGGTGGCAACCCTGTCTCCAACGAGGCCTGCCTGATCGTTGCGACCCCCCGCCTCGCCATCACCAAGACGAACAACGTCAGCACCGTGAAGCCCGGCGGCAACTACACCAGCACCATCGTTGTCCGCAACACTGGCAACGGTACCGCTGAAGGCGTCAAGATTACCGACATCATCGGCACCAACGGTACGGCTTACGTCAACTACGTCAGCAGCAGCTACGTGCCCAGCAACGGCACGGCGACCAGCGGCTTCTACAACGCCACCAACCGCACCGTCTACGCGGGCGCCGACGCCAACGCCACCCTCAACATTCCTGTGGGCGGCAGCGTGACCCTGACCGTGGTCAGCAGCGTGCCTGCCTCGGCCCTCCCCGGCAGCTACTGCGACTTCGCCAGCTTCACCAGCACCAACGCCGGCACCGGCAACGCCTCGGCTTGCGTGCGTGTGAACAGCTTCGTCTCGGTGGCGACCCAGATCACGGACAACCCCAAGGCGGAAATCCTCAACAACGGCACCGACAGCACCATCCTGTACTCGGTGCTCGCTGTGGAAACCTCCTCCAACCAGGGCGTGAACAACAACGTCCTGAAGTACAACTTCGGTGACTTCACGCCTCAGGCGCTCAACCCCGGTCAGTTCGATGTCACTGCTACCGAGCTGTACATTGATCCCACCCCGACCCGCGACGCCTTGACCAACGTCATCACCAGCGACTACACAAGCACTTCTTCCCGTCGTCTGGTTCTGGGTACGGACTACACCCTGGCTCCTGGTGCGACCAGCACCACTGGCACCCAGACGGTTACCCTGTCGCCCAACCTGGTGGTTCCTGTGGGTGGGGTCATCTACGCCCGCCACACTGTCGTGGCTCCCGGCATCGCCCCCAACGAGTACAACAGCGGTGTGGTGTGGACCTACACCGGTGCTCAGGACGGCACTGCTGGCGGCACCTCGACCGTCGAAAGCACCACCGTCGTCGCCCCTTAAGTCCTTCTCCCCTTCTAAAAAGGCCCCTTCTTGGGGTCTTTTTTATGCTTTCTGGAAAGAGGGTAGACTGTACCCATTCCACTTTTATTCGACACTTTCCGGAGCTCTCTTGCTCTGAAAGTGCCCAGGAGGCTTTCCAACTATGCAAAGCAACATGATGTCCGTGCCGCTCACCATTCCCTTCATTCTGGAACGCGCCCGCACCAACTTTCGGGAGCGTGAGGTGGTCAGCCTGCTCCCAGCGGGCAAAAACGAGCAGGGGCAACCGCTGGCGCAAACCCACCGCACCACTTACGGCGAGGTGGCAGACCGGGCGCTGCGCCTGGGAGCAGCCCTGCAGAGTCTGGGCTTGCAGCCGGGTGACCGGGTGGCTACCCTGGCGGTCAATTCCTTCCGGCACCTCGAAGCCTATCTGGGCGTGCCAAGTGCGGGGTTCGTGCTGCACACCGTCAATATCCGCCTGCACCCCGAGCAGGTCGCCTGGATTCTGAACCACGCCGAAGACCGCGTGCTGCTCATCGAGAACGTGTTTGCTGCCATGATTCCAGCCATCAAGGCCGCTTGCCCCAAGCTGGAGCATGTGTTCGTTCTGGGCGCACTCCCTCAGCCCTTCCCAGGAGTGGGCAACTACGACGAGTGGGTCATGGGCCATGAGCCGCTGGCGCAGTACCCGGACCTCGACGAAAATGACGCCGCCGCCATGTGTTACACCAGCGGCACCACCGGAAACCCCAAGGGCGTGCTGTACAGCCACCGCTCCACCGTGCTGCACTCGCTCGCCAGCGCCCCCAAAGACGCCCTGAATGTCGGTGAAAGTGACTGTGTTCTGCCCATCGTGCCCATGTTCCATGTGAACGCCTGGGGTCTGCCCTACACCTGCGCCATCTACGGGGCCAAACAGGTGTTCAGCGGCGTGTTCAGCGACGGCAAATCGCTGGCCCAGCTGATGCACGACGAAAAAGTGACCATCACGGCGGGCGTGCCGACCATCTGGATGGGGCTGCTGGCAGAGCTTGACCGCGCCCAGCAGGATGGGCAGCCCTACGACCTCAGCCGCATCGAGCGGATGATTGTCGGTGGAAGCGCCGCGCCGGAAGCCATAATTCGCGCCTTCGAGGAACGGCATAACCTGCGACTGGTGCAGGCGTGGGGCATGACCGAGACCCACCCGCTGGGAACGGCGAGCGGCGTGCCGCCCCGCGTTGACCCGTGCAGTGACGAGGGCTACAAGCTGCGGGCCAAGCAGGGCCGGACGGTGCCGCTGGTCGAACTGGAAATCGTGGACGAGCAAAATCAGGTCCTGCCCCACGACGGCAAGGCGATGGGCCGCCTGCTCACCCGTGGCCCCTGGGTCACCCAGAGCTATTTCAAGGGCGAAGGCCAGAGCAGCTTCCTCACCCTGAACGGCAAGCTGTGGTTCGACACGGGCGACATCGCCACGCTGGACGAGGACGGTTACATGCACATTCAGGACCGTTCCAAAGACCTGATCAAATCCGGGGGCGAGTGGATCGGTTCGGTTGACCTGGAAAACGCGATTATGGCGCACCCGGCGGTGGCGCAGTGCGCGGTGATTGCCATGGACGACCCCAAGTGGGACGAGCGCCCGCTGGCGGTGGTGGTGCTGCGCCCCGGCGAAGTGACGACTCATGAGCAGCTTATCGAGTTCATTGCGCCCAAATTCGCCAAGTGGTGGCTGCCCGACGCCACCGTGTTCACCGACGCCCTGCCCATCGGCGCGACGGGCAAATTCCTCAAGCGTGAACTGCGCGAGGAATACCGCGATTACCAGCAGCGCGGCTTCCCGCACCGCTCCTGATATTGCCACCGTCTCATCCGGCCATGCCTGCGCCGTACAATCGCGGGCATGGCGGTTTCTGTTCGTGGACAGCAGGTGACTTTCTCGCCCCCACCCGGCGCAACCGGGCTGATCGGGGACATGACCGACTGGCGCAAGCGTGCGCCGCTGCCGGTGGTGAACGGTCAACCCATTACCCTGACCCTGCCGCGTGGTGCGTGGATCGAGTACGCCTGGGTAGACGCGCAGGGCGAGGCGTTTGCCGACCCCGACAACCCCCGGAAGTCGCTCAACCCCTGGTGGACCTATCCCCGCGCCGCCGTGGTGGGCGAGTACGCACAGCATCCCCTGTGGCAGCGGCCCGAGCCGACGCAAAAGGGCGTGACCCATCGCCTGACCTGGGAAGGACAGGTATTTCCCGGCAAGCGGCGGGCCATCGTGCATTTGCCGCACGGCTACGCGGGCGAGGCGCTGCCGACCTATTACATTCAGGATGGGGTGGCGTTCTACCGCCTGGGGCGTCTCAGTGAACTGCTCGACCGGGCCGTGGAAACCGGAGAAGCCGAACCCGCCGTGCTGGTCTTCGTCGAGCCGGGCGACAGAAACGAGGAGTATTACCTCAACGACCGCTACCTCGACTTTCTGACGCAGGAGGTCTTTCCACAGGTGGAAGGGCCGCTGGCACAGGCGAGCGTGCGCGGGCTGTGGGGCGCCAGCTTGGGCGGGCTGATTTCGCTGTACCTCGGTAGCCGTCACCCTGAGCTGTTCGGGCGGGTGGTCAGCCACTCGGGGGCGCTGATTGCCCGGCCCGGAGCCACCGACGCACGCGGCGTCATTGACACGACCACGGCAGGCGAGTGGCTGACCGAGCAGTGGGCCGCCGACCTGCCGCGCCACCTCAAGGTCAGCCTGGACACCGGGGTGGTGGAATGGCTCACTGGCCCCAACCGCCGCCTCGCCGGACTGCTGGCCGACCGCCTGATGCCGCACCAGTACCGCGAATACCCCAGCGGTCACAACTGGGTGACGTGGCGTGAGGCGCTGCCCGAAGCCCTGCTGTACATGCAGGGACGCTGACCCGACATGAGGACGGGGGCCGTGCTCCTCATGCGGGCGTCAGCGCGGCGCGGCATAGTCGCAGGACACATGCGATTCCTGGCCTTGCTGACTGCCGCCCTGCTCGGTAGCGTTGGAGCGACTCCCTTGACCCTGACTTCTCCTACGTCGAGCACCACCATCTACGAACGCGCTGCCGACTGGCAAAGCGCCGAACTCGGCGGCCTAGTGCCCAACGGCGACGGCCTGACCGTGCCCGCCGGAATCGGGAGCGGCAGCTTGACCTCGGCCCCACTGACCGTGCCTGCTTTTACCGAAGTGGTGCCGTCGTGGAATGCCTTCACGGGCGTGGACGGCAGCCTGACGCTGGAAGTGCGCGTGCAGACGAAGACGGGCTGGAGCCGCTGGTACTCCTTCGGTCTGTGGAGCGCTGCCGAGGGCCGGGGCAGCGTGGACGGTCAGAAGGACGCGAGCGGGCGGGTCGCTACCGACACGCTCAAGCTGACGGCCCCGGCGACGACCCTGCAATACCGCGTCACCCTGCGCGGAGCGGGCAGCACCCTGCGCCTGCTGGCCCTGAACACCAGCGACTGGCAAAAGCGCCTGAGCCGGGCGGGTGAGCCGAGTACCCGTCTGGCCTGGGGCCGCACGGTGGACGTGCCCCAGCGCTCGCAGATGCTCTACCCCGGCGGGGGCGAGGTGTGGTGCAGCCCCACCAGCGTCAGCATGATTCTGGCGAACTACGGCGTGGAGGTCAGTGTGCCGCAAGCCGCGCAGGGAACCCTGGACAGTGTGTACGAGGGCACGGGCAACTGGGCCTTCAATGCAGCCTACGCGGGGGAACTGGGGATGCGGGCCTTCGTCACCCGGCTGCCGAGCCTGAGCGACGCCGAGAAGTACACTGCCGCCGGATTTCCCCTCGCCGTCAGTCTGGGCTGGAAAAAGGGCGAACTGCCCGGAGCCGCTTTGCCCAGCAGCACGGGTCACCTGATGGTGCTGATTGGCTTCGACGCGCAGGGCAACCCGGTGCTCAACGACCCGGCGGCCCCCACCGACGCCGGGGTGCGCCGCACCTACCCCCGCGCCGCCTTCGAAAAGCTGTGGCTCTCGCACAGTGGCGGCCTGACCTATGTGATTGCGCCGCCCTCGGCTGTTCTGCCCTGACGCCTTCCCGTGGCCTTCCCACGACTGGGCACTCTAGACTCGGCCCATGCTTTTTCCCACCGCCTGCCCCCACTGCACGCGGGAATTTCAGGCCGAATTTGCCGACAGTCATGTCCACGACCTGACCTGCCCGCACTGCGGCGGCAAAAGCTGCGTCTTTGTTCGCAAGCAAAAATTCGAGATGCTGTTCGACCTCGGCACGCGGGCGCTGATGGACGGGTACGCCCGCGAAGCCGTCGCCAGCTTTTCGGCGGCGCTGGAACGCTTTTTCGAGTTCTATGTCAAGGCGGCGGCGCTGGAACGGGCAGCCGAGCGCGGCGGCGACTTTGCCGAGGCGCAAGCGGCGCTGGAGGCCACCTGGAAGCACGTGGCCAGCCAGTCCGAGCGGCAACTGGGCATGCTGGCGCTGGCCTACCTGCTGCGCCAGGGACAGGCCCCCGATTTCATGGACGCCCGCAGCCTGGGCACCGACTTTCGCAACCGGGTCATTCACCGGGGCTACCTGCCCACCCAGGCCGAGGTCGAAGCTTACGCCGCCCGCGTCTTCGCCCTGATTGACCGCCTGCTGACCGAACTGGGGGCCGCCGCCGCCCACGCCGAACTGCTTCAGGAATTGACCTTCGCGGCCCACCTGCAAAGGCTGGCCGACGACGTGATAGCCGTCTTCGAGGAGCATCCCGGCATGTTCCGCGCCCGCCGCTTCGGGGGACAGACGCCAGCCGCGCCCAAAGTCAGCCTGCCCAGCATCCCCGCCAACGTGACCGACCCGCAAAAGCTCAAGCGCCTGACCACCCTCAACGACGCCCAGAAGTTTCACCAAGCCCTACGCGAACGGGGCGAACTGCTGCGGGTCTTCAAGGGCGCAAGGCCAGCCCTGGGCGAACCGGAGAAGGGCCGTTAGGTTCCATCAGTCCTGCGCTGCCATTTCCCGCAGGTGGGCTTCCAGCTCGGGCCAGAGGGTGCGGACCTTGTGCTGCGCGTCGGTGCGGGCCTTCTTCTCGCGGGCCAGAAGTGCCTCGCGCTGGTCGGGCAACAGGTTTTGCTGTTCCAGCAAGCCGCGCACCACCTCGGCGTCCTGCATCCGGCCCAGGGCGTCCAGAATTTCGCTCAGGCTCTCGGGCGACTTGCCCACCAGTTCCAGCGTGTAGCGGTAGTGCTTGAGGGCCTTGCGCCACTCGTGCCAGATGTCGGCTTTGCGGGCGCGGAGCACGGCAGGCGTGTCTTCCAGCAAGTCCTGGGCTTCGTGGGCCAGGGCGCGGCGGGCACGGCGCCCGAATTTGCTGGGCCGTTCCAGGGTCGGCGGCTGCTCGGGCCACCGCACCTGCGCCAGCAACTGCTCACGCTGCGCCGCCCAGTCACGCCGGAAGGCCGTGATTTCGCTCTGGGGCCGCCCCTGCTCCTTCAGCGCTGCCGCCAGATGCTCGCCCGCCACGTCGTGGTCGCGCAGGGGGGCCACCGCTCGGCGGAGGTCCCGCCAGGCGTGGCGCACCTTTTTGGGCGCTCCGGTCACGGCCTGCTCCGCCGCCACTTTGCGCGTCAGCTTGCGGGCCTCATGCACCGCGCCGGGGTCGCCCTGGGTGAGTTGGGGCCAGAGTTCGCTCAGGCGCTCGTCCAGAGAGACGGCACTCGTTTTCTTTTTCGCTTTGGCTTTGGAAGCTTTGGTCATGGGTCGGTTATAGCCCGCCCATCCTTGCAGCAGCATCACGGCAACCTAAGAGGCGTTTATGTCGTGGCTGTCCCATGCGGATTCCTGCCAGTCGGATTTCATCCCCCATTCCGTGGGATTCAATCGGAATGGGTATCAGTACAGCTTGTCCAGCACCTCGTCCTTCATCACGAAGCTCTGCTCCTTGGTCGGAAACTCGCGGGCGCGGACTTCGGCGGCGTAGGTTTGCAGGGCTTCGCGGGCCTGCCGTCCGAGTTCGGCGTAGCGTTTGGCGATTTTTTTCTCGTCGCCTTCGTAGAGGCCCAGCAGGTCGTGGTAGACCAGCACCTGTCCGTCGCAGTGAACCCCGGCCCCGATGCCGATGGTCGCCACGTCCAGCCGCTCGGTAATCAGGCGGGCCAGCCGCGCCGGAATCGCCTCCAGCACCACGGCGAAGGCTCCGGCTTCCTGCAAGGCCAGCGCCCCTTCCAGGGTGCGGCGGGCGCTTTCGTCGTCTTTGCCCTGTACCCGCAGCCCGCCCTGCGCGGTGGCGGTCTGGGGCATCAGGCCCACATGTCCCATCACCGGAATGCCGTTGCGGGTCAGCACGCGCACCACGTCCAGCACTTCGGGCGTGGCTCCCTCCATCTTGAGGGCGTCGGCTCCGGTTTCCTGAATCACGCGCACGGCGTGACGCATGGCGTCGGTGACTCCGGTGTGGTAGGTGCCGAAAGGTAAATCCACGACCAGAAAGGTATCGGGCGCTCCCCGGCGCACGGCGCGGGCGTGGTGGATGATGTCACTCAGCGTGACGGGCGCAGTGGAGTCGTAGCCCAGCACCACGTTGCCGAGGCTGTCGCCCACCAGAATCAGGTCTACGCCCGCCCCCTGCGCCTGCCGCGCCCCCGGAAAATCGTAGGCCGTGACCATCACCAGCGGCTGCTGCGGGTGCGAAAGTTCGGGCAGGCTGCGTTTCAGCGGGCCAGCGGCGGGGCCGGAAGTGGGGCCAGAAGTGGGTAGAGACGACATGGGGCGAGGGTAGCACCCCCCCGCCCCGGCCTTTCCCTTCTATGGAATGAGGCTCAACCCTTGATGACCTCGCCGTAGCGTCCCAGAATCAGGTAGATGACCCAGCCCGTCACCGCCACGTAGAGCCAGACGGGCACCGTCCAGCGCACCCACATGCGGTGCTTGTCGAAAAAGGGCCGGGCGGCGGGCGCGTCTATGTTGCCCAGGTTCCCGGCAGCCTGGAGGCCCTTCCAGGCGTTCCAGAGGGCCAGCAGCGCCAGCGGCAGGTTGGCGGCGGCCAGCACGATATGGCTGACCAGCAGCACGAAATAAGCCAGCCGCCACTCTTCCGGCCCGGCGTATTTCTTTTCGTAGCCCAGGCCCAGCCGGGTCAGGTAGAGCACCAGAAAAATGGTGGCAAGGCCGCTGGCAAGGAGCATGGCCCGCATGTGCGCCTCGCGCTTGCCCTGGCGAATCATCGCCACGCCGACGATGAGGGCCAAGCCACTCAGAACGATGGTGATAACAGCCCACTGGTTGACGACTTCGGCGACCACGCCCGCCACTATAGAGGGGCAGGCGGCCCCGCACCGGGGACAATCTTCACGCCAGAGCGGGCAGAGGGGGGGTAAAATGACGGGCAGTATCACGCTGCCCCCCCCCGACTACTTTCCGGCGCGGCGTGAAGGACGGTGAAGAACTTGAGCGGAACGCTGAGTGCGGGACCTCGCGCCCACACGGGCAAGGGCGGCTGGCTGCCGACGTTGGCCTGGGCAGTCCTGATTTATAACCTTCTGGTCATCCTGTGGGGCGCCGTCGTGCGCATCACCGGGGCCGGAGCCGGGTGCGGCGACCACTGGCCCCTGTGTGACGGTCAGGTCGTTCCCCTGAGTTTCACCACCGAGCGCATCATCGAGTTCAGCCACCGCCTGACCAGCGGCGCGAGCGGACTGCTGGGTATCGCTCTGGTGGTCCTCGCTTTTCGTCAGACCCCCAAAGGCCACCCGGTACGCTTCGGGGCCGTGCTGAGCCTGGGACTGGTCATTCTGGAAGGACTCGTAGGCGGCATTCAGGTGCTGCTGGGCCTCACCGCCGACTCCACCGACCCGGCACGCGGCTTCGTGCAGGGGATTCACCTCGCCAACACTTTCGCGCTGCTGGCGGCCCTGCTGCTCACGGCGCTGTGGGCCAGGGGCGAACCGGGGTTGCGGCTGCGCGGTCAGGGCCGGGTCTGGACACTGAGCCTGATCGGGCTGGTGCTGACCCTTCTGCTGGGCATGGCGGGCGCGGTGACGGCGTTGGGCGACCTGCTGTTCGCTCCGGCTCCCGGCACCCCGCTGGATACCGTGCGGCGCGACTTTTCCGCCACCGCTGGTCTGATTGAAAACCTGCGGGTCATTCACCCCATTCTCGCCATCGTGGGCAGCGTATACCTGGGCTGGCTGGGGGTGTGGCTGCAAAACCTGCGCCCCAGTGCCGAAGTAACGCGCTGGAGCCGGGTGCTGTGGGGGCTGATCGGCGTGCAGGTGGTGCTGGGCTTCATCAACGTGGCGCTCAAGGCTCCGGCCTGGATGCAGTTGACGCACCTGCTGCTCGCCTGCTTGCTGTGGCTGGCATTGGTTATGCTGGTTTACCGCGCCCTGACCGCCCTGAGCGTGCAACGTTCCGCTCGGGCGACCCCCCAGGAAGTGCCCGCATGACCTCTACCCCTATGACCGACTCCCTGCCCCCTGTTCCCGTTCGTGCCACCTGGCGCGACTACCTCGCCCTGACCAAGCCCAAGGTCATCAGTCTGCTGCTGTGGACGACCATCACGGCCATGTTCATGGCGGCGCGGGGCTGGCCCGGCGACACCTTCCTGGGCGGGCTGTGGCTGCTGACGGTGGTCAGTCTGGCGGGCTACATGTCGGCGGGTTCGGCGGGCGTGTTCAACATGATTATCGACCGCGACATCGACCTGAAGATGACGCGCACCGCCAGCAGGCCTACCAGTTCGGGCCTCATCTCCAGCCGCAACGCTGCCATTTTCGGGGCAGCGCTGCAAATCCTGTCGTTCGTCATGCTGTGGGTCTGGGGCACGCCGCTCGCCGCCTGGATGAGCCTCGCCGGATTCGTCTTCTACGTCGTCATCTACACCATGTGGCTCAAGCGCACGACTTGGCACAACATCGTCATCGGCGGCGCGGCGGGCTGTTTTCCACCGTTGGTGGGCTGGGCGGCGGTCACGGGTGACCTGAACCTGTTCGCCGGGTATCTCTTCGCCATCATCTTCTTCTGGACGCCCGTACATTTCTGGGCGCTGGCGCTGATGATCAAGGAGGAATACCGTGAAGTGGGCATTCCCATGCTGCCCGTCGTTCACGGCGACAAGATGACGGTGGCCCAGATTGGCCTGTATGCCATCTATACGGTCATCCTGTCGCTGATGCCCGTGTACACCGGGGACGTGGGCTGGATCTACTTCGTGTCGGGGGCGCTGCTGGGCGCGTGGCTGATGTGGCTGTCGTACAAGCTTTACCGCCACGTCATCGCCGGAAACGCGGTCGAGCGCAAGGTCGCCGTGCCGCTGTACCTCTACTCCATGCTGTATTTGGCGCTGCTGTTCGTGGCCGGGGCCATAGACCGGGCCGTACTGGCGTAACCGTCGAAAACTTGGGGGCGAAAACTCGTGGGGCTGAGGGGAACAAATCCTTCAGACCCCTTCGACTTTTCGGCCCCTAGACTCGCTGTTCAGGGGACACTTGCCTACCCCTCAAACTGTTCTCATGGGCGGCGTGCCTGACCGTTCGGTAGAGCAGAGGGCAACGGGCGCGGCAATTCTGGGAAAGTGACCCCCGGAGAGGGCCGCGCAATCGGCGCATTTGCCTTCAGAACGCTTTAGACTGAGGTGAACGAAAGGAGTGACATTGAACACCAAACATGACCGTAAACCGGGCGGTGGGCCGCAGCAGACCAAACTCTGGTCTCGCGCAGCGCTTATCGCCCTCGGCGCGGCTTTCCTGAGCAGTTGTGGGCAAGGGCAGTTTATTTACCTGGGCGACCAGGCCGCTGCCTACAACCGCGAAATCGGAGGGCTTGCACTCTGGGCCATCGGCCTGTCCATCATCATCTTCGTGGGCGTGTCGGCGCTGCTGTTCTACACGGTGCAGAAGTTCCGCGAAGACCGCAACACGGCGGCCCCCCAGCAGTTCCACGGCAACAACAAGCTTGAAGTGTGGCTGATTGCCGTGCCTGTCGTGCTGGTGCTGGGCCTGAGCGTGCTGTCGGTGCGTTCGCTGGCCCGCCTGAATCCGGTGTCCAAGCAGTCTATGGGCATCGAGGCGCTCGGCGCACAGTTCTGGTGGAACTTCTCCTACCCCGCTGCAACGGTGCAGGGGGGCAGCGTCGTCGCCAACGGCAACGAAATGGTGATGCCCGCTGGCGAGAAGGTCGCCATCACCACCACCAGCCGGGACGTGATCCACGGCTTCTGGGCCCCCAACCTGGGCGGTCAGCGGGCCTCGATTCCCTCGGTCAAGAAGGTCTGGGAAATCGACACCCAGCGCCCCGGCGTGTATCAGGGCAACTGCTCGCAGCTGTGCGGTGCCTCGCACGCCAACATGCGGTTCAAGGTGGTGGCGCTCGAACCCGACCGCTTTAAGACCTTCATGGACGCGGCGCAGGCTTACGTCGCCCCCACTCCTGCTCCCGGCAGCGCCGAGGAACGCGGCATGAACATCTTCATGCAGGGCAAGGCCGATACCGGCGCGATTGCCTGCGCTTCTTGCCACCGCGTCCAGGGCACCCCGGCGGGCGGTCAGAGCGGCCCCGACCTGAGCTTCTTCGGCAGCCGCCGCACGCTCGGCGCGGGCATGTGGGAAGCCATGACCCCCCAGCAGTGGGAAGAAACCACCGCCGCCAAGAACAGCCCGCGCGGGTTCAGCCCCAAGCAGGCGCTGCACGAGTGGATCAAGAACAGCCCCGAGGTCAAGCCCGGCAGCATCATGCCCAGCTATGACGGCAGCAACTACAAGGTGAACGGCAAGGTCATGAAGGGCGGCACGCTCACCGATCAGGAAATTGACGACGTCGCCGCCTACCTGCGGAGCCTGCAACTGCCTGAAGGTGCGGATTACTGGCAGGGCAGCACCGTCGTCGGCACCAACACCACCGTAGGGGGTACGCAGTGACCGTACATGCGCCGCTTCCTCAGCACACCCAGACTGCCACCAAGCCGGGCATCTGGGAGGTCATCAAGGACTACATGATGACCACCGACCACAAGAAAATCGGTCTGCTGTACATCATCGTTTCCATCATCGGCTTCGGCCTGGGCGGGCTGCTGGCGCTGGCGATTCGCCTGCAACTGGCCCTGCCCGAACAGACGCTGCTGGTCGGCACCACCTACAACCAGGTGCTCACCATGCACGCGGCCATCATGCTGTTCTTCTTCCTGATTCCGCTGGGCCTCTTCGGGTTCGGGAACTACTTCCTGCCGCTGCAACTCGGCGTGCGCGACGTGGCCCTGCCGCGCCTGAACACCTTCGCCGTGTGGCTCTTTATCGCCAGCCTGTTGCTGGTCGTGCTGGGCCTCTTCAACGGCGGCGCCCCCAGCGTCGGCTGGACGTTCTACTACCCCCTGACCCTCGACGGCAACCAAACGGGCGTGAGCGTCTTCATGGTCGCCGTGATCCTCAACGGTCTGGGGTCGTTGCTCGGCTCGGCCAACTTCGCCGCCACCATCGTCAACCTGCGTGCGCCTGGCATGGGGCTGTGGAAGATGCCCGTTTTCGCCTGGAGCCTCTTTGCGACCTCCATCCTTCAGCTGCTGACGCTGGGCGGTCTGACCGCTGCGGCGCTGACCACCTACCTCGAACTCAAGCTGGGCCTGAGCATGTTCAACCCCGGTATCGGCGGCGTGCCGGTGCTGTACCAGCAGTTCTTCTGGTTCTACTCGCACCCCGCCGTGTACGTGATGCTGCTGCCTTACCTGGGTATCGGCGCCGAAGTCGCTTCGACCATGGCCCGCAAGCCGCTGTTCGGCTACCGCGTGATGGTGTACTCGATTCTGGCGATCGTGCTGGTGTCGTGCGTGGTGTGGCTGCACCACATGTTCGCCGTGGGTATTCCTGAAGCCTGGCAGATCGCCTTCATGATCTCCACCCTGATCGTGGCCGTGCCCACGGGCGTCAAGCTGTTCAACCTGATCGGCACGCTGTGGGGTGGCCGCATCCTGATGCGGATGCCGACCTACTGGCTGATCGGCTTCCTGTTCAACTTCCTGGTCGGCGGGATTACCGGCGTGACGCTGGGCATGATTCCCTTCGACTACCAGGTCACCATGTCCTACTACGTCGTGGCGCACTTCCACAACGTGATGATGTTCGGCACGGCGTTCCTGGCGATGGCAGGCCTGTACTACTGGTGGCCCAAGATGACCGGCCGCTTCATGGACGAAAAAGTGGGCCTGGCGCACTTCTGGCTGTTCATGGTCGGTTCGTGGCTGACCTTCCTGCCCCAGTACATCCTGGGTCTGCTGGGCATGCCCCGCCGCTACTACACCTACCCCGCAGGCAACTGGGCCTGGACCGAACTCAACTTTGCCAGCACCGTGGGCGCAGTCATCCTGCTGATCGGCGGCATCGTGATGATCTGGAACATGCTGGCGAGCTTCAAGCGTCCCATCACCGCTGGGCCTAACCCCTGGGGCGGCTTCACGCTGGAGTGGACGAGCAGCAGCCCGCCCGCCGCCTACAACTTCGCCCACGACTTCCCCCACAACTTCCCCACCGAGCGCCCCCTGTACGACTGGGAGCAGAGCGGTGACACCCTGACTCCGGTCGACCCCAAGAGCATTCACCTGCCCCAGGACAGCATCTGGCCCTTCATGACGGCCTTCTCGCTGCTGCTGATGGGCTACGGCCTGAGCTTCGGCTGGTTTACCAACTACTCGCCCGCCACTGGCCTCCAGCCCTTCGCAGACGCCACGCTGGGCTTCAAGATCGCCACGGTGGTGCTGTACCTCAGCTTCCCGGTGTTCCTCTACTCGCTGTTCAAGTGGGCCGGAACCCGTGAATACGCCGTGCCCGTCGCCCACCACCACCTCACGAAGTACGACAACGGCTTCATGGGTATGGCCTGGTTCATCATCTCCGAAGTGTCGCTGTTCGCCATCCTGATCGGTGGCTACGTGTACCTGCGCATCATCGGGGCCGCCGAGCCACCCGCACTGCGTCCCAGCATCTGGCTGGCCGCGCTGAACACCCTGATCCTGGTCACCAGCTCGGGCGTGATTCACAAGGCCGAGCAAGACTTGCACCACGGGCGCACCAGCTGGGGCCGTCTGGGGCTGTTCATCACCCTGCTGCTCGGCGCCATCTTCATGATTTTCCAGGTCTACGAGTTCACGCTGTTCGGCGTCGAAAGCGACTGGCGTCAGAATCTGTGGCAGTCCTGCTTCTTCATCATCGTCGGTCTGCACGGTCTGCACATCCTGATCGGCGGCACGGGTATCGCCCTGCCCTACTACCAGACCCTGACGGGCAAGATGGACAAGTACAACCACGGCTCTATCGTTCCCGCCAGCCTGTACTGGCACCTGGTGGACGTGGTCTGGCTGCTCATCGTGGCGATTTTCTACGCCTGGTAAAAAATGATGATGGTAGATGGTTGATAGATGATGGAAAAAGAGGGGAGAGGCTTGCGAGCCTCTCCCTCTCTGCTTTTGTGTCTCCTTCTTCTCCCTAGAGGTTGCCCTCTGCCTTGGCATCTCGGCCCATCAGCTGCTCCACCCCTTCCTGCGGTGACCATTCACCCGCGCAGACTTTGGCAACGGCCCGCACGATCGGCAGGTCGTGCCCGTGCGCGGTGGCCCAGGCGTCCAGCAACCCCGCCGTACGCAGGCCCTCCACCACTTTGCCGCCCTGCTGCGGGTTGTCGCCGCGTGCGATGGCTTCGCCTGCCGCCCGGTTGCGGCTGTGGGGGCTGGTGGCAGTGGCAATCAGGTCGCCTAGCCCGCTGAGGCCATAGACCGTTTCCTGATCGGCTCCCAGTGCCAGTAGATAGCGGTTCATTTCGCGCAGGCCACGGGTCAACAGGGCGGCCTTGGCATTGTCGCCCAGGCGCAGGCCGTCGCCCAAGCCCGCTGCCAGAGCCATCACGTTTTTCAGTACGCCCCCCAGTTCCACGCCCACCAAGTCGCGGCTGGTGTAAACGCGCAGGCTGGGCGACATCAGCGCCGCTTGCACTGCCTGGGCCAGAGCCAGGTCATCGCTGGCAACCACTGTGGCCGCCGGGAGGCCGCGCCCGATTTCCTCGGCGTGGTTGGGGCCACTCAGCACCGCCACCCGCTCGAAGCCGAGACTCTGGGCATACTCGCTCAGGCGGTTGCCATCGGGCGCGAGTCCCTTGGCACACAGCACCACACCCAGCTCGCGGGGCAACTCGGCGAGCAATTCGGGCATGCCCACACTCGGCACCACCAACAGCGCAAATTCAGCCTCGGCCAGGGCTGCCTGCAAGTCAGCCGTCACCACGATGGCCGGGTCGAGCAGCACTCCGGGCAGGTATTCGCGGTTCTCGCGCACTTCGGCCAGTCGGGCGGCAAAGTCGGGACGGCGGCCCCACAGCCGCACCTCCTTTTGCCCGCTGCGGGCCGCTGCGACGGCCAGAGCCGTGCCCCAGCCCCCCGCCCCTAGAACAGGCAGGCTCACGCGTCCCCCCGCCAGGCGAAGACCCAGATGCGCGGCGTCTGGCTGTCCGGCTCGGCGTAATCGGGATATTCGACGATGTCCCAGCGGTCGAAGCCAGCTTCCCGCAGCAGGGCCGCCACCTCGCCGGGGTCGTAGCCACGCTCACGGTGGGTTTCTACGAATTCCTGCACGTCGCCGTCCGCAGCCATTACCCGGCAAAACGCCTGCACGATGCCCAGCTCTTCCCCCGCGTCGTAGTGGTGCGACCAGTGGTAATGGACTTCCTCGCCCGTCGCGCTCTGGGCCACCCCTTCAATGGCGTCGCCTTCCCACAGTTCGCGCACGCCCAGCCGGGTGTTGAGGTCACAGGCCAGCAGACCACCGGGCCGCAGGTGGGCGTGCATCCGGGCGAAGGCCGCGCCCAGGTCGGCCAGCGTCAGCAGGTTATTGAGGCTGTCGAAGACGCAGGTCAGCAGGTCGAAGGTTTCCCCCAGCTCAAAGGTTCGCAGGTCGCCCTGCTCGAAGCGCACCCAGGGCAAACGTTCACGCGCCACGGCCAGCATCTCGGCACTGCCGTCCAGCCCCACCACCGCCAGCCCGGCCTGCTGGAGCTGCCGGGTCATGCCCCCGGTGCCACAGGCGAGGTCGAGGGCGCGGCGGGCGTCGAGTTGCTGATCCCGCGCATAGGTCAGGATGAAGTCGGCCCAGTGGTCGTACTCCACGTCCAGCATGATGGCGTCGTACACCGCCGCGAGCGCGGTAAAGGGGGGATGCTGCATGGCCCTCACTATAAACACGCCCCCCGAAAGTGAAGAGAGCGGCGCGGCCCCGTGAGAAAGATGGGAGTTGGTATTCTTGCCGCTCTGCCCCGTGGCTGCTTAGGCTGAGGCCATGAACAAAGCACTGATGCTCGTCGCCCTCGGCACCGTCGCCCTCACGTCCTGTAGCGTGATCGGCACCCGCAGCGCCGCCGTGTCCGGGCAGTTGCGTGGCTTCAACCCCGACCAAGACTTGCGTCTGGCGGTGGTGGGATTCAACGGTGGCCAGTACGTCGCCGATGGTCGCCAGGCCCAGGTTCTGGACAAGTTTCTGACCGGGGGCTACGTGCTGACCCTGCCCCGTGACGTGGCCTCGGGCACCTACCGCGTCGTGGTGTTCCGCGACATGAACCACAACAACAGGTACGACGTGTCCGACACCGTGGTCAGCAAGCCCAACAGCAAACTGCTGGTCTACGCGCCCCGCGACAACTACCTGTTCAGCAGCATCAAGTACGGCTGGAACATCTACGACAACGCCACGGGCCGCGTCCAGACCGACGCGCTCAACAACTACGACATCGACGCCAACTGAACCGTCAGGCCAGAGGAAGTCAGCGCCTACCCGCTGGCTTCTTTTTTATTGCCGCTGGATACAAAAAAAGCCGCGCCCCCTTTGCAGAGAGCGCGGTTTCTGGTGACCCCAACGGGATTCGAACCCGTATCGCTACCTTGAAAGGGTAGTGTCCTAACCGTTAGACGATGGGGCCACACTTCAGATGATGAACGCGGTTGCGTTTTCTCTTCTGCCTTTCAAGGGGTGCCGTTAAGCACGCACAGAAAGATACAAGTGATTCGCAGATTCGTCAAGGGGGCTGGAGAAGGGGCTGAGGGAAAAGGGCAGAGGGTGGAGGGAAGACGGCATGTCTCTCCACCCTCTGCCCTACACCCTTCACATATGAATGGCGCGTTTGTCCACCGCCAGCGCCGCTTCCTTGACCACTTCGCTGAGGGTCGGGTGGGCGTGGATGGTGCGGGCGAGGTCCTCGGCGCTGCCGCCGAATTCCATGATGGCGACGACTTCACCGATCAGTTCGGAGACGCCCGCGCCGATCATGTGGACCCCGAGCAGCTTGTCGGTCTGGGCGTCGGCCACGACCTTGACGAAGCCGCGTGGGTCGCCGTGGCCCAGGGCGCGTCCGTTGGCACTGAAGGGGAACTGGCCCGTTTTGACCGTCAATCCCTTTTCCTTGGCGGCTTTTTCGGTCAGGCCCGCCCAGGCGATTTCGGGGCTGGTGTAGATGATCCAGGGAATCACGTCGTAGTTGACATGCCCGGCCTGACCCGCCAGCATCTCGGCCAGCGCCACGCCTTCTTCCTCGGCCTTGTGCGCCAGCATCGCGCCGCCGATCACGTCACCGATGGCGTAGACGCCGGGCAGGTTGGTGCGGTAGTGCTGGTCCACCTTCACAAAGCCGCGCTCGTCCAGCGCCAACCCCACGCCCTCGGCGTTCAGGCCCTGGGTGTTGGGCACGCGCCCGATGGAGACGATCAGCTTGTCGAACTGTGCGGTGACCTGCTCGCCCTTTTCCTCGTAGCTGACGGTCACACCCGCGTCGTCTTGCTTGATGTCACCAATCTTGACGCCGAAGTGGAAGTCCAGGCCCTGCTTCTGGAACTGCTTGAGGGCTTCTTTCGCCACCGCGTCGTCGGCGGCCATCAGGAATCCGGGCATGGCTTCCAGCACCGTGACCTGAGCGCCCAGGCGACGCCACACGCTGCCCAGTTCCAGCCCGATGACGCCCGCGCCGATCACGCCGAGCTTGCCGGGCACTTTGTCGATCTGGAGTGCGCCGCTGTTCTCGACAATGTGACCGCCGAAGGGCACCCCCGGCAGGGCGCGGGGGCTGCTGCCCGTCGCCACGATCACGTGCTTGGCCTTGACCTCAGTACCAGCAGCGTCCACGACCCACTCCTGACCCTCCTGGCGCACCAGTTTGCCCAGGCCGAAGAAGGAAGTGATCTTGTTCTTCTTGAACAGGTAGGCGATGCCGCCCGTCAGCTTGTCCACCACACCGTCCTTGCGGGCCAGCATCTTGGACACGTCCACGCTGAGGTTGCCGACGCTGATGCCGTGTTCGGCAAAGTCGTGCTGGGCGACTTCCACTTTTTCGGAGGTGTCCAGCAGCGCCTTGCTGGGAATGCAGCCCACGTTGAGGCAGGTGCCGCCCAGCGAGGGCTTGCCGCCGCGCTCGAAAGCGTCCACGCAGGCGGTCTTGAAACCGAGTTGAGCCGCACGAATAGCCGCCACGTATCCTGCTGGGCCGCCACCAATCACCAGAACATCGAAAGTATCCATATCGCCCCTGAGGGTAGCACCAGGCCATGAGACTTGACGGTTCCCTGGGGCAGGAACGCTTGCGGAAAGACTTTTTGACTCTTCCTCTCGGAGAGGAAACCAGTGACTTCTGCCTCACCGGGGATCCGAATGAGAATGGGCCACTCCCTGTTAAGAAGTTCTATACTTTGACTCACGTTTCAAATCTGAGTGAGGGTGTCTCAGACAGCTCTCCCTGTTTTGCGAGGTTTCGTATGCCCAAAATTTTCCGCAGCCTGTATGTGCAGGTCATCATCGCCATTGTCCTCGGCATTCTGCTCGGGGCGCTGTTTCCCAAGTTCGGCGAGGGCCTCAAGCCGCTGGGCGACCTGTTCGTCAAGCTCATCAAGATGATCATCGCGCCGATCATCTTCGCCACGGTGGTCAGCGGCATTGCCCACATGCGCGACGCCAAGAAGGTCGGGCGCGTGGGCGGCAAGGCGCTGATCTACTTCGAGGTCGTCTCTACCCTGGCGCTGATCATCGGCATGGTGGTCATGAACGTCCTGAAGCCCGGCGTGGGCATGAACATCGACCCCGCCACGCTGGACACCAAGGGCCTGACCAAGTACACCGAGGCGGCAGGCGAAATGACGGTCTGGGACCACATTCTCAAGATTGTGCCCGACACTTTCGTGGGCGCCTTTACCAGCGGTGAACTGCTGCCCGTGCTGTTTATCGCTCTGCTGAGCGGCTTCGCGCTGATGCGCCTGGGCAAACTGGGCGACCAGATTCTGCACGGCATCGACGCCGTAAACCAGGTCATTTTCGTGATTCTGGGCTTCATCATGCGCGTGGCTCCCATCGGGGCGTTCGGCGCAATGGCCTTTACCATCGGCAAGTACGGCCTCAAGTCGCTGACCAGCCTGGGCTACCTGATGGGCAGCTTCTACCTGACCTGCCTCCTGTTCATTTTTGTGGTGCTGGGCCTGATTGCCCGCGCCGCAGGATTTAGCGTCGTCAAACTCATTCGCTACATCAGGGAAGAACTGCTGATCGTGCTGGGCACCAGCTCCAGCGAGTCGGCCCTGCCCCGCCTGATGATGAAGATGGAACACGCGGGGGCCGAAAAGAGCGTGGTGGGGCTGGTCGTGCCCACCGGTTACTCCTTCAACCTCGACGGCACCAGCATCTATCTGACGATGGCCGCGTTGTTTATCGCGCAGGCGACCAACACGCCGATGGGGATTGGCGAACAACTCACCCTGCTGGCGGTGCTGCTGCTGACCTCCAAGGGCGCAGCGGGCGTGACGGGCAGCGGCTTTATTACGCTGGCGGCGACGCTGGGCGCGGTCGGGCACGTGCCGGTGGCGGGCATGGCGCTGATTCTGGGCATTGACCGTTTCATGAGCGAAGCCCGCGCCCTGACCAACTTCATCGGGAACGCGGTGGCGACCCTGGTGGTGGCCCGCAGTGAAAACGCCGTAGACATGGACCGCCTGACCCGTGCCCTGAACGGCGAAGACCTGCCCACCATCGAACCCGACGTGGCGAGCGAGGAACGCGGCGAGGGGCGGCAACTGGAAAACGGAGAATTGCCCACAGGCGGCGCGCAAGTGCATCTCTGAACGCCGTAAACGAGAAACAGGCCAAAGCCCCTTCCAGATTTCGGAGGGGGCTTTCTTCTGTTTTTTTAGGCAGCCTGCACCAGTCCGGCCTGTCCCAACTGCGCCAGCCACAGCGCCAGATTGCGGCGCACTGGGGGCGGAAGTTTGTGGGCGGCAAACTGGGCAGCGCGGTAGCCGGGGCCATATTCCTGGGCCACCCACGCCTCGTACTCGGCAAAGGCGGGCAGCGACAGGTCGAAGCCGCGCTGCCGGGCAATCACTTCGCCGTTCAGCCAGAACAGCACGCAACGGCGGCAAAATTCCAGTTCGCCTTCGGGCAGGTGCAGGGTAAACCCCGAACTGTGCAGCCGCAGCGGGCCGAACTGGTAAAAGCTGCTGCCGATGGGCGCGGGCGACTTGGTAAAGCCTCGCCGGGTCAGCAGGCCGTGGCGGGCATCCAGCCCCAGCAGCCAGAACTGCACCGAGTAGGGCGATTTGGGGATGACGTGGAACCTTGCCATAATTATTGATAAGAGTATATCATTTTCAACTATGACGCTTCCTCCCCCTTCTGCTTCGGCTTCTGCGGCTATCCCGATTACCGTGCTGTGCGGCTTTCTGGGCGCGGGCAAGACCACGCTGCTCAACCACCTGCTGCGGCAGAACGAGGAGCGCAAAATCGCCGTGATTGTCAATGAATTTGGAGCCGTCAACGTGGACGCCTCGCTGGTGGTGAAGACCGACGAGGAAACCATCGAGCTTTCCAACGGCTGCATCTGCTGCACGCTGCGCGGCGACCTGCTGCAAGCGGTGGACAAGCTGCTGCGCGAGCGTGACCTCGACGCCATCCTGATCGAAAGCACCGGCATAGGCGAACCGCTGCCGATTGCCCAGAGCTTTTGCCTGACGCCCGAAGAACTGGAACTCGACCCAGAGATTCCCAATCTGGTCGGGCGCGTATACGTGGACGCGATGGTGACGGTGGTGGACAGCGCCCAGTTTTTCCCGCTGTGGAACCGTGAAGACAGCATTCCCGGCGACGACTTTGGGCGTGGGTTTGGCGAACTGCTCGCCGAGCAACTCGAATTTGCCGACATCGTGGTGCTGAACAAGGTGGAACTGGCCGACGCTGGCGACTTGCAGCGGCTGCGTGAACTGGTCAGCATCACCAACCCCCGCGCCCGCGTGCTGGAAACCGTGCGCGGCGAGGTGGACGCCGCCGAGGTGCTGGACGTGCGCCTGTTCGACGCCGAGGCCGCCATGCAGATGGACGCCTGGATGGAAGAACTGCAAAAAGAGCACACGCCCGAATCCGAGGAATACGGGCTGGGGACGTTCATCTACCGCCGCGACGTGCCGTTCAGCGCCGAGGGCCTCCACGCGCTGCTGGAAAGGGGGCTGCCCAGGTCTATCATTCGCAGCAAGGGATGGGTTAATATGGGGGATGGTGTCGCCACCCTGTGGAACCACACGGGGAGGCAACTGGCACTGGAACAGGCTGGGCAATGGCTTGACCCGGCGCAGGCGCACAGCGAACTGGTGTTCATCGGACAAAATCTGGACGGTCCGGCACTGGAAAAGCTGTTTGACGCGGCGCTCGCGCCAGGCAAATAAGAGGGCCTTGTCCCCCGTTCCAGTCTGAATCTCAAGCAAGGAGAACAAGAACATGAGCCGTGAATGCTACCTGACTGGAAAGAAGAACCTCGTCGTGAACTCTGTGGTGCGCCGTGGTAAGGCCCGCGCCGATGGCGGGGTAGGCCGCAAGACCACCGGCATTACCAAGCGCGTGCAGCGTGCCAACCTGCACAAGAAGACCATCCGTGAAAACGGTGAAGTCAAGACTGTGTGGCTGAGCGCCAACGCCATGCGTACCCTCGCCAAAGGCCCCTACAAGGGCATCGAACTCGTCTAAGCCTGTCCCAGGCCACCCGAGGGAGTGCCGCCGCGCCTCCCTTTTTTCATCCCATTAATTGATAAGGAGAAATCAATATGATAAAGCGTCTCTTTACGCTGGCCCTGCTGACGGGCACCGCTCAGGCGGCCCCCCTGCAAGTCAGCGCGACCACCACCATCGTGGCCGACTTCGTGCAACAGGTCGGCGGCAACCGGGTCAAGGTCAATGTGATTGTGCCTGCGGGCGCGGACACCCACACCTTTTCGCCGTCTACAGGCACGATTCGTTCGCTGGCGGGCAGCAAGTTGCTGTTTGCCAACGGCGCGGGCCTGGAACCCTGGCTGCCCAAGCTCAAGGCCGCCGCGCCCAAAGTGCCCGTCAAGGAACTGACGGCGGGCCTGAAACTGCACCCGGCGGGGCACGACCACGATGAAGAAGCGGGCCACGATGACCATGCTGACCATGACCACGGCGCCTACGACCCGCATGCCTGGTGGGACACGGGGCTGGCGGTGGGCTATGTCAAGAACGCCCAGGCCGCACTGAGCAGTGCCGACCCCGCAGGCAAGGCGACCTATGCTAAGAATGCCGCCGCGTACATCAAACAGATTCAGGCCGCCGACGCCTGGGCCAAAAAGCAGTTTGCCACTGTGCCCGCCGCCAAGCGCAACATCGTGACCAACCACGACGCGCTGGGCTACTTTGCCGAACACTACGGGCTGAAGGTCGTGGGGGCCGTGATTCCAGGGCTGAGCACCGAGCGCGAGCCGAGTACCCGCGAACTGGCCTCGCTGGTTCGGGCGGTCAAAGCCAGCGGCGCGAAGGTCATCTTTACCGAAAACACCGTCAACGCACGGCTGGCGCAGACCCTGGCCCGCGAGACAGGCGCGAAGATTGCCCCGCCCCTCTACACCGACGCCTTGGGGCCAAAAGGCAGCGCGGGCGACACCTACCTGAAGGCGCTGAAATACAACGTGGCGACGATGGTGAAGGCGCTGAAGTGAGGAAACGGGCAATCTAAAGGCTCAGCGCCGCACGCTCCACTCCTCGGGTGGGCTGCGGCGCTGAGCCTTTGCCATTGCCAGCGGCGCTACTCTGAGCCATGTCCTACGCCCAGACCCTCGGCATGACGGTGCTGGAAGCCTCGCCCAGCCTGACCCGCGTGGCCCTCACGGTGAGCGCATCGGGCCTGAACATGCACGGCACGGCGCACGGTGGCCTGGTCTTCAGCCTGGCGGACGAAGCTTTTGCCGTCATCAGCAATCTGGAGGCTCAGGCAGTGGCGGCAGAAACGCACCTGAGTTTTTTCAAGGCGGCGCGGGAAGGGGACGAACTGATCGCGGTGGCTACGCCAGAGCGGGTCGGGCGCACCCTCGCCACCTACCGCGTGGAGGTGCGGCGCGGGGACGAGGTGCTGGCACTCTTTCTGGGAACCGTGTCGCGGCGCGAGAAAGGCGCGGGCCAAAGCTGATAAACTTGTGTGTTTATCGGGGCCGCCAGTCCCGAAAGGGGTGAAGACATGACGGCAGCCGTACAAATGAACGAACAGATTTTTCCCGCACCTATCAAGACCGTGGAGGCAGGCAGTCCCGCCGAGCGGGCAGGCGTGCGCCCAGGCGACGTGCTGCTGCGCGTGAACGGTGAAGCCGTGACCGACGTGCTGGACTACCGCCACAAATTGGAAAAGGGCGTGATGACGCTGGAAATCGCCCGCCCCCGCGAAGCCTTGCAAGTGATGACGGGCGTGCCCACCACCGCCCAAGACCACCACCGCCTGATGCTGAAAGCGCCGCCCAGCCTGGACGACACCTTCACCTTTACGGTGGAATGGGAAGACCCAGGGCTGGACTTTGAAGAAGTGCTGTTTGACGGCATTAAAAAGTGCGCCAACAAGTGTGATTTCTGCTATGTCCACCAAATGCCGCGTGGCTTTCGCAAGAGCCTGTACATCATGGACGACGATTACCGTCTCTCTTTCCTGTACGGCTCATTCGTGACCTTGACCAACCTCACCGAAAGCGACATCAACCGCATTTTGGACGAAAACCTGTCGCCGCTGTATGTGTCGGTGCATACCGCCAATCAGGATTTGCGTCAGGACATGATGAAATGGTGGAAACTGAAGGTCAAAGACCCGCAGGCCGTGCAGATTCGTTCCATGATTGAGCGGCTGGAAAGTATTGACCTCTACACCCAGATTGTGCTGGTGCCCGAGCGCAATGACCGCGAGAATTTGGATGAAACGGTGGAATACCTCAGCAGTCGCCCCAATGTGTTGTCGGCGGCGGTGGTGCCTATTGGCCTGACGGGGCACCGCAAGAACTTGCCCGATGTTCGCACCTTTACCAAAGAAGAAGCGCAGGACACGTTGCGGCGACTGAATGTGTGGCGCAAGAAGTTCTTGCAAGAACGCGGCACCCGCTTCGTGTTTCCGTCCGATGAGATTTATCTGCTGGCGGGCGAACCATTGCCCAGCGAGGAAGAATACGAAGGCTTCCCGATGCTGGAAAACGGCGTGGGCATGATTCGGGACTTTCTAACTGAAGGCTTGCCGCCGCTGCCTGACGCCTTGCCCAGCCCCCGCAAAGTCATTCTGGGGACGGGCCTGCTGTTTGCCGATTCGCTGAACCGCGCCGTGGAGCCGCTGCGCCAGATTGAGGGACTGGATTTGGAAGTGCGGGCGGTCGAAAACAAAACCTTCGGCAAAATCACGACGGTAGCAGGGCTGCTGACGGGCCGCTGCTTTCGCCACAGCGTTCAGCCTGCCGAGGCCGACCTGCTGATTGTGCCGCCCACCACGCTGCGCTACGGCACCGAGCTGATGCTGGACGACGTGAGCCTGGGCGAATTGCGCCAGGAATTCAAGATGGACGTGCGGGCGGGCGGCGCGACGCTGGGCGAACTGGCCCGCGTGATTCTGGACGGCGCGCACAGCAGCGGGCACCAGTGGGGCATGTCGGCGCACGCGGTCAAAGATTCGGGGCGGGCTTCAGGCGGTGCGGCCCCTGGCGAGAGCTTGGAAGAAGACGTGGCCGAGTCAGGCATGCACGGTGAGGGTGTGAAGGGACGCGGGCAAGCGTGAAGAGCTATGGGCTGTGAGCCGTGAGCTATGGGATAAAAACTCATGGCTCATGGCCCATCGCTCATGGCCTCAAAGCAGGCCGCGCCTCTCTTTCCTAAACCCACTGAAGGCCACATAGCCACTCGGCGTGCTCCATAGCCCATCCGCCTCTATCTTCAATTCGCCGTTCTCTACCTTTCGGGCACAGACAGCCCAAAATTCAGCCAGGCTGCGGGCCAGTTGGATGTGGTCGTCCTCGTCCGGCCCCATGTTGATGAGTTGCCCAACGCTGCCAGCTTCGGCGGGGGCGAGGTCGTAGGCGATGTGGTTGCCGCCACCGTCGGTACAGAGCGGAATCCAGCCGCGCACCCAATAGCGCGATTGCACGGTTCCGGGCGGGCAGGACGAATACAGGTCTTCGTCTTCACTCTCTTCAAACATGCCGTTATCGCCATAAACCACGTTTTCCCAGTTCGCGTAGGCGTCTTCCAATTGCGCCAGCGTGTGAAGCGGCAGCCCCAGCAGCAGGCCGCCCTCCGAGCCGTTGGCCTGCAAGTACAACTCGCGCAGGTCGGCGGGAAAGCTCACGCCCAGCTTTTGCTCGGTGGCGGCGATTTCGGCGGGCGTGGCGGGCGGGTTCAGACGCGGAGGGATGCCCTGCCCTGCCAGCCAAGCGACCCACTCGGTCAGGGTCATGGCGGCGGTCATGCTTTACTTTGACACACGCTAGCCTCTGCTCATGTTCACCTTTGCCGAAGCTGCCCGCCGCCCCGTTGCCGAAGTGGGCGCAGAAACCCACCGCCTCGCTGCCGAGGGCGCGCACGGGATGCTGATTCCGGCTGCTTTCGAGGAACAGTATTACCTCGGCGTCAATCTGCCCGAACAGCTTGCCCGCCTGTTTGCGCCCATCAACCCCCACCGAATAGACGAAGACCTGCTGGAAAAACTCTGTCCCCAGGCGCAGGAATTGGTTCGTACCAGTTCGCTGTCGGACGACGCGGTACAGGTCTTTTACCGCGCCCTGAAAAACGCGGGCCTCAGCAGCGGCGCGGTGGAAGTGCGGCGGCCTGACGAAAATTTGCGCGAGGTGGCGGCGCGGGTGTTGCCCCCTGGCATGGCGGTGCTGCACGCCCTCAAGCGGCTCTGGGCGCAGGACTGGGCCTTTGAAGCGGTGCTGGCCCGACTGGACGACACGGGCGGTATCGGGGTCAATGCGCGGCCTACGCTGGTGCAGGCTGTGGAGGGTTGAGGGCAAGGGAGAGGCCGTTTTCCCTCAACCCTTCACCCTCCCCGTACTCTCCCGCAGCACCAGGCGCGTGGGCAGGGGCGGCGCGGCAGCGGGCGACTCACCGGAGAGAAGGGACAGCAGCCGTTCCCCAGCCTGCTGCCCCTTCTCGGCAGTGGGCTGCTGCACGGTGGTCAGGCCTAGCGCGGCGCTGAGGGGAATGTCGTCATAGCCGACCACGCTCAGGGCGGCGGGAATTTGCCGTCCCAGGGCCGCCGCCGCCTGGTATGCCCCCTGCGCCAGCACGTCGCTCATGCACAGCAAGGCCGTGATATGCGGGTGGGATTGGAGCAGGGCCAGGGCCGCCTCTTCGCCCGCGGCGGGGAGGTTGCTGGCCGTTTCGTAGGGGTAAAGGGTGACGCCCGCCACCTGACGGTAGCCCCGAAGCCGCTGGGCCGTGGTGGGATAGGTCGCCCCCGCCTCGCGCTGGGCCGACACCGGGCCGCTGCGCCGCTCGGGGCCGACTTCGAGGCAGATGACGCCGATGTGCTGGTGCCCCAACTCGCGCAAGTGTTCGGCGGCCTGTTTTGCGCCGCCCGCGTCCTCGATGCCGACCTGCACCGCACCCGCCTGCGCCTCCTGGTCGACCAGCACCGTGGGCAACCGCCGCTCCAGCACGGCGGCAAGCAGCGGGCTGCCCTGCGCCGCGCAGTAGACCACCAGGCCGTCCACACTGGCCTCCCGCACCGGGCCAGGGTCGGCGGGGGCGGAGAGCAGCAGCAGATTCAGGTCGGCGGCCTGCAAGGTGCGCGACAGGCTCCCCAGAAACACAATCGCGGCGGGGTCAGCGAAGGCGTATTCCAGCGGCGCGTCGTAGACCAGCCCGATGACGCCCGTTTTGCCCCGGCGCAGGCTGCGGGCCAGCGGGTTCGGCCCCTGGTAGCCGAGGTCTTTCGCTGCGGCCAGCACGCGCTCACGCAGGTCGTCCGAGAGTTGGTCGGGGCGGTTGTAGGCGTTGCTGACCGTCGCCACCGACACCCCCACCATGCGGGCCACGTCGCGCAGGGTGGCGCGGCCGGCAGGCCGTAGGGCAGAGGGGGAAGCCGAAGACATGTCAAAATGCTAACGCACGCCGCCGTCTAAATCGTTTCAGATGGCCTGCCGCCACTCAAGGAGCCACCCCATGACCCAAGCCGTCTCTTCCCCCCTCCACCCCGCCGCTGAGCAGGCCCGCGTCGCCGTCAATGTCGTCTTTTTGCTCAACGGGATGCTGTTTGCGACCTGGGCGGTCAACATTCCGGGCGTCCGCACGGCGCTGGGCCTGACCGACGCGCAGGTGGGCGGGGCGCTGCTGGCGGTGGGCCTGGGCAGTCTGGTGTCCATGCCGCTGACCGGGAGCTGGATTGCCCGCACGGGCAGCCACCGGGTCACGGCGCGGCTGGCCCCGCTGGTGATGCTGGCACTGGCGCTGCCGTTTCTGGCGCCGAATTTGAGCGCCCTGGTGTCGATGCTGGCCCTGCTGGGTTTTCTGAACGGGGCGCTGGACGTGTCCATGAACGCGCAGGGCGTGACGGTGGAAAAGGCGCTGGGACGACCCATCATGAGCCGCCTGCATGCCTATTTCAGTCTGGGCGGGGTGCTGGGGGCGCTGCTGGGCACGCTGCTGGTCGGGCGAGTGCCGATGCTGGCGCACGCGGGCGGGGTGGCGCTGCTCTCGGCGCTGGCGGCACTGTGGGCGGGGCGGCGGTTGCTGCCCGACCCAGCCCATTTCGATGACAGCGCGGCAGCGGCGGCACGAACTGGCCCGGCCCTCTCCCCCGCCGTGCTGCTGCTGGGGGCGCTGTGCTTTCTGGGGATGCTCTCCGAGGGTGCCCATTACGACTGGGCGGCGCTGTATTTCCACGACGTGCTGAAGCTACCGGGTGGACAGGCGGGCATCGGCTACGCGGCCTTTGTCGCCACCATGACGCTGGGCCGCTGGTTCGGCGACCAGACCCGCGCCCGTTTCGGTGACGAGGCATTGGTGCGCGGCGGGGCGCTGCTCTCGGCGCTGGGGCTGGGGCTGGCGCTGCTGCTGCCCTCGCCCGCCCTCGCCACCCTGGGCTTTGCGCTGTCGGGCCTGGGCCTGAGCAACGTGGTTCCGGTCATGTACGGCGCAGCGGGTCACGCTCTGCATGGTCGTGGCATCGCCCAGGTCGCCACCATCGGCTACGGCGGCTTTTTGCTGGGGCCGCCCCTCATCGGGTTTCTGGCGTACCGCTTCGGGCTGGCCCCGTCGCTGGGGCTGGCGGTGCTGGGCGCGGCGCTGGTGGCGGGGTTGGGGGGAGTGGCGTTCAGGATGATTCGGACTTCAGGCCAGCCGGAGCAGGCGTCAGAACAGGCGCAGCAGAGCCGCTAGCCCGCCCGCATAGCCGTCTTCCAACTTGCGCCATTCCGGCGGGAACGGCTGGGTGCGCGTCACGTCGTTGGGCACGACGACCAGCCGCATTCCGGCAGCGACGGCAGCGGTCGCGCCATTGAAAGAGTCTTCCACCGCCAGACACTCCTCCGGGCGCAGGCCCAACCGCTCGGCGGCGAGCAGATAAAGCTCCGGGTCGGGCTTGACGCGGCGCACATCGTCACGGGTCGCCATCACTTCAAAGAGGGGCGCGAGGTCGTGCTGCTCCATCCAGCGTGTCACCCAGGCGCGGTCACTGCTGGTCGCCAGGGCGAGGCGCAATCCCGCTTCCCGCACCCCCTCCAGCACCGCCCGCACGCCGGGGCGCAAGTCCTGCCCGGCGATGTCCGCCACGATGGTGTCGTGTAGCCGTGAGCGCACGTTTTCCCGGTCAGCCTGCACCTGTTCGGGCAGCCCGGCCCAGGGGTCGAAGGCGTCCCAGGTGCCGACGCCGCGCTGCCAGTCGGTCAGGGACAGTTCGCGCCCGTGCGAGCGGTAAAGCTCCTGCCAGTGGTGAAACTCGCGGGTTTCGGTGTCCAGAATGGTGCCGTCGAAGTCGAAGACGATGGCCCGCAGGCCCGCAGGAAGAGAAACGGCAGTCATGTCCGCAGTCTAGGAGCGCGGCGTCAGCGCCGGAACCGGCCCAGGCTAAGGCGACCTGAAGTCATCCTTTCGGCTGACGCCTGCACCGGGGGGAGGGCGCGTAGGCTGTGACCTGATATGACCGAGTGGATTCAAAACCTGATGGACAGCATGGGCTACCTGGGCATCCTGCTGCTGATGATTCTGGAAAACGTCTTTCCGCCCATTCCCAGCGAACTCATCATGCCCTCGGCGGGCTTCGCGGCGGCGCGGGGCGACATGACGCTCGGCATGGTGATTCTGATGGGCACGCTCGGCAGTGTCATCGGCACGCTGCCGCTGTACTACATAGGCCGCGCCTTCGGTGAAGACAAACTGGTGGCCTGGGCCGACAAGCACGGCAAATGGCTGACCCTGAGCGGTAAGGACATCAAAAAGGCCGACGATTGGTTTGACCGTCACGGCACCAAAGCGGTGCTGTTTGGGCGCATGGTGCCGGGCATCCGCAGTCTGCTGAGCCTGCCTGCGGGCATGAGCGAAATGCCGCTGCCCAAGTTCCTCATCTACTCGGCCATCGGTTCGGCGCTGTGGAGCGCGGCGCTCGCCTACGCCGGGTACGCCCTGGGCGAAAACTATGACCGGGTTGAGCAGTACGTGGGGCCTGCCTCCAAAATCATCCTGGGCGTGGTCGTCGTGGGGGCCATCGTCTGGTTCATTCGGCGCAAGCGCGAGCAGGGGCAAGGCGGCTGATTGACCCGCACCGCAGCGCGTATTCTGACGCCATGACCGACACGCCCAAGCCCCCTGCACCTGCTGAAACGGACGCCCCGTTGGTGGCTCCCAACTTCATTACCGAAATCATTGAAAAAGACCTGGCGAGCGGCAAGTACACCAAAATCGTGACCCGCTTTCCACCCGACCCCAGTGGCTATGCGCACCTGGGGCATGTCTTTGCCAGCCTGCTGGACTTCAACACGGCGCAGCAGTACGGCGGGCAGTTCAACCTGCGGATGGACGACACCAACCCCGAACTGGCCCAGCAGGAATTCGTGGACAGCATGGCCGACGACCTGAAGTGGCTGGGCCTGGACTGGGGCGAGCATTTCTACTACGCCAGCGACTATTTTGACCGTTACTACGAGTACGCCGAGCAACTGATCCGGCAGGGCGACGCCTACGTGGACAGCGTGAGCGCCGAGGAAATGTCGCGTCTGCGTGGCAACGCCACCACCCCCGGCACGCCCAGCCCCTACCGTGAGCGCAGCGTGGAAGAAAACCTGGACCTGCTGCGCCGCATGAAGGCGGGCGAGTTTGGCGACGGCGAACACGTCCTGCGGGCCAAAATCGACCTCTCCGCGCCGAACATCAAGCTGCGCGACCCGGTGCTGTACCGCATCGTCAACAAGCCACACTTTCGCACGGGCGACAAGTGGTGCATCTACCCCGCCTACGACTTTGAACACCCGCTGCAAGACGCGATTGAAGGCGTCACCCATTCCATGTGCAGCCTGGAATTCATCGACAACCGCGCCATCTACGACTGGCTGATGGAGAAACTGGGCTTCGACCCCCGCCCCCATCAGTACGAATTCGGGCGGCGCGGGCTGGAATACACGATTACCAGCAAGCGCAAGCTGCGCCAGCTCGTGCAGGAAGGCAAAGTCAGCGGCTGGGACGACCCGCGTATGCCCACGCTCCGCGCCCAGCGCCGTCTGGGGGTGACGCCCGAAGCGATGCGGGCCTTCGCCTCCCAAATCGGCGTGAACCGCACCAACCGCACGGTTGACCTCGCCGTGTACGAAAACGCCGTGCGCGACGACCTCAACCACCGCGCCCCCCGCGTGATGGCGGTGCTGGAGCCTCTGCGCGTGACACTCACCAACCTGGACGCGCCGCAAACGCTGAGCCTGCCCTACTGGCCCTATGACGTGGTGCGCGACTCGCCCGACGGTTTGGTCGGAATGCCCAGCGGTGAACGGGTCAACCCCGAACAGGCCGTGCGCGACGTGCTGCTCACCCGCGAAATCTACATTGAGCGCAGCGACTTCGAGGCCGAGCCCCCCAAAGGTTTCAAGCGCCTGACCCCCGGCGGCACGGTGCGCCTGCGCGGGGCGGGCATCATCCGCGCCGACGAGTTCGCCACTGATGCGGACGGCAAAGTCACCCACATCAACGCCACGCTGCTGGACGAGGAAGCGAGCGCCAAAGGCGTGATTCACTGGGTCAGCGCCGAACATGGCCTGCCCGCCGAGTTTCGCCTCTATGACCGCCTGTTCCGCGTGCCGCACCCCGAAGGCGACAACGAAGAACTGGACGACGACAGCGCGGGGCCGTCCGAACACGATGCTGAACACGAAGAAGCCCCCGTCAGCGAAGGCTTTATGCGCTACCTGACGCCGAACAGCTTGCAGATTCGCAAAGGCTTCGTGGAACCGAGCGTGGCAGGCGACCCCGCAGACACCCGCTACCAGTTCGAGCGGCAGGGCTATTTCTGGCGTGACCCGGTGGACAGCCGCGAGGACGCGCTGGTCTTCGGGCGAATTATCACGCTGAAAGACGCCTGGGCAAAGGAAACGCAGAAGGCAGAAGACGGAAGGCAGAAGGCGGAAAGCAGACCCTCTACCAAGGGGAGAGGGCCTAGCGAAGCTAGGGGTGAGGGGTCTTCTGACGCGCCCGCCAAAGCTCAGCCGCTGACCCCCGAACAGGACGCCGAATTCAGCCGCCTGACCGCGCTGGGGGCCGCCGAAGGGGACGCCCGCACCGTCGCCAAAGACCCCGCGCTGCTGGCGTTCCTGGCGGGGGCCGTGCAGGACACCACCTTCGGGCAGGTCGCCTCGTGGACGGTCAATGAACTGGTGGCGGGCCTGCGTTCCGGCACGGTCAAGGTGAAGGCCGCCGACCTCGCCCCCCTCGCCGCGCAGTACGCGGAAGGCCGACTGCCTGCCCGCGTCGCCCGTGACGCGCTCGCCCGTGCCGCCGCCACCGGGGACGCGCCGCTGGACATCATCGAGCGTGAGGGCCTGAATGCGGGCCTGAGTGCCGAGGCCCTCCAGCAAGCCGTGGCCGAAGTCCTGAGCGCCAACGCCGACAAGGTGGACGCCTACCGGAGCGGCAAGACCGCGCTGCTGGGCTTTTTCACCGGGCAGGTCATGCGGGCCACTGGCGGCAAGGCCGACCCGCAGCAGCTCGCCGAAGCCCTGAAGGCCGCGCTGGCCTGAGGCATACAGCCCGCCTGCATAAAGCTGCACTCCCTGTCACTTCATCCACCATGCCCCGCTTCTGTCCCGGCATGGTGGATGACCTTGACATGACCCTTCTCTCAGCCCCCCGTCAGACAGGTGCGCTAGCCTGCCTGCATGAAGTTGAAGTCTGTGCATACCGTGGTTCTCGCCGCTCTCGCCCTCGGGGCCTCGGCATCGGCGCGTGACCTGGCAAGCATCAAGAAGGCGGGCACCCTGATCGTCGCCACCGAGCCGACCTACCCCCCCTTCACCTACACCCAGGGCAAGAACATCGTGGGCTTCGAGGCCGAACTGGCCGAACTGCTCGCCAAGCAACTGGGGGTCAAGGTGCAGTGGAAGACCTCGTCCTTCGACACCCTGCTGATCGGGCTGGGACAGGGCCGCTACGACATGGTCATCGCCTCGCACGGCATCACGCCCGAGCGCCAGAAGGCGGTGGACTTCGCCAACCCCCACTACTGCTCGGGCGGCGTGGTACTCAGCAAGACGGGCGGCCCCAAGACGGTGGCTGACCTGAAGGGCAAGAAAGTCGCCGTGCAGCTCGGCACCACCTACGCCACCCGCGCCCGCAGCCTGCCGGGACTGGGCCGGGTGCAGACCTACCCCAACAACACCGACGCCCTTCAGGCCCTGATGGCCGGGCGCACCGAGGCGTTCATCACCGACCGCTTCGTGGCCCTCGAAGCCCGCAAGAAGACCGGCGGCAAGGTTCAGGTCGGGCAGCTCATCTTCCAGGAAAAAATCGGCATCGCCCTCCAGAAAGGCAACAAGACCCTGGTCACGGGCATCAACGAGGCCCTGAAAAAGGTCCAGAGCGACGGCAGCTACAAGAAACTTTCCGAGAAATATTTCGGCGAAGACATTCGCTGCAAGTAATGATCTAAGAGTCAAAGGAAATTCCCCCGGCCTGCATAGCACCGGGGGAGTTTCCTTTGGTAGCGGCTTAGCGGCGCTTGTCCTTGCCCAGCCCGAACAGGCCCAGAATCAGCACCGTCGGCACGGCGAGAATGGCGGCGAAGGCATTCCAGACAGCGGCGAGAACGTTGGGAAGCAGCTTGCCCGAACGGGTCGGCGCACTGCCGGGGCGGGGCATGGTGGTCAGCGGCACCGGACGTGCGCCCCCGGTGCGAACCACGCGGCCCCGGTGGTCGCGGATGGGCTGGCCCTTGCGCAGCGCTTCGGCCTGGGCTTCGAGTTCCTGCTGACCCGGCTTGGTGTCCACTTGAGCGCCCTGTTCGGCCAGCGCAGCCTTCTTGGCGGTGTTGCCTGCGCCGCCCGCCGACGAACCGAATTTCTGCGAGTAGACCCAGGTGGCCTCGGCCCCGAAGAAGAAAATCATGGAGCTGTAGTAGATCCACGCCAGCAGCGCGACCAAGGCGCCAGCGGCTCCGAAGGCACTTCCAGGCGCGGCCCGGCCAAAGTAAATGCCGATCAGAATCTGACCGATGGAAAACAGCACGGCGGTAATCGCCCCGCCGACCAGCACTTCACGCCATTCCAGTTTGACGGAGGGCAGGAATTTGAAAATGGCGGCGAACACGGGGGTCAGCAGCAGCGCCGACAGCACGAAGGTGCCCACCCGCACCAGCACGGCCCCGATGCCCAGCGATTCGCCCAGCGTCTGGGCCAGGGCCGAGAGCCAGGTGTTGAGCGCCAGAAACAGCATCAGCACCAGCCCGATGCCCAGAATCAGGACAAAGGCGATCAGGCGGGTCTTGACGATGTTGGCAATGCCCTGGGGTGGGCCGGGGTCAGCGCCCCACATGGAGTTGAGGGCGTCTTGAAGCTGCACGAACAGACCCGTCGCCCCCATGAAGGTCACGATAAAGGCCACCACCGTCGCCACGATGGAGCCTTTGCGGATGCTGTCGGGATTGCTGACCAGACCCCGGAGGAATTCGGCGGCGTCTTTGCCCACGCTCTGCGCCACACTTCCTTCGGGGCCGAACAGCTTGTCGGCCACCGCCGGGTCACTCAGGAAAAACCCGGCGACCGCCACGGCAAACAGCAGCAGCGGCGCGAGGCTGGAAATGGCGTAGTACGAGATGGCGGCGGCGAGCCGGGGGGCCTTGTCCTGTCCGAACGCCTTGGCAGAATCACCAATCAGGCCGAACAGGTCGCCCGCCGTCATCTTTTTGGGGGCCGCGCCGCGCAGCGAACCTGGGGATGGAGTCACGGTCATAGAACGCAGTCTAAACTGCCTTGCTACGCTGTCCCCATGCGCCGCATTCCCGAAGGCTTTACCCAAACCCTGACCGTGACGGTCACCGATGACATGACGGTGGATTTTGGCGAACTGGGCAAGGTTCACCCGGTCTACGCGACCTACTGGATGGCGAAGCATTTCGAGGAAGCCGGGCGCAAAATCATCTTGCCCCACCTCGAAGAAGGCGACGGCGGCATCGGTTCGCAGGTGGAGGTCTTTCACACCGCTTCGGCGCTGCCGGGGATGGGGGTGACGGTCACGGCGACCTTTGAAAAGCAGGAAGGGCGGCGCATTCACGCCCGCATGGTGGCCGTCAACGAACTCGGAGACGAAATCGGGCACGGCACCACCACGCAAGTCGTGCTGCCCCAGGGCAAGATAGACGCGGGTTTTGAAGACCTGCGCCGCCGCTGGGCCGAGCATCAGGCGAGTGGGCAGGTGCAATGATGCAGATTCGCGCCGTGTTTTTTGCCCGCCTGCGCCGGGAACTGGGCCTGGAAGAACTTGTGCTGGACGTGCCCGAGGGCGCAGACGTGCGGGCCGTCGCCGCTCAACTGGAACA
>NZ_JAUNHK010000011.1:0-4749 GCF_030523985.1 Deinococcus sp. | reverse complement strand
TGCTGGACGTGCCCGAGGGCGCAGACGTGCGGGCCGTCGCCGCTCAACTGGAACAGGAACGCGGCCTGAGCCTGGGCGGGTGCATGGTGGCGGTCAACGAAACCTACGCCGCGCCCGAGCAGGTGTTGCATGAGGGCGACGAGGTGGCCTTCCTCCCCCCAGTCGCGGGCGGTTCGGGGGCGGGCGATTCGGGTGAGGCCGACACCTTTTGCGAAGTGACCGCCGAGGTGCTGACCCTGGCCCCCGCCGACGCTTTTCTGGTGCGGCCCCACTGCGGCGCACAGGCGTACTTTGTCGGCACGGTGCGCTCGCCCAACGCGGGGCAAGTGGTCGCCCACATCGACTACGAAGCCTACGCACCGATGGCGCACAAGGTGATGGAAGCCGCCGCCGCCCAGGCCCGCGCCCAGCACGGCGAACTGCGGGTTTGGATTCAGCACCGCGTGGGCCGCCTTGCGCCTGCCGAAGCGAGCATCGTCATCGGGGTCGCCAGCCCGCACCGCCGCGCCGCGCTGGAAGCCTGCGACTTTCTGATTGAGCACCTCAAGGCCGAGTTGCCCGTCTGGAAGCACGAAGCGACGGCAGAGGGGACGCACTGGGTGGCGGGTCAGACGGGACATGAGGTGTTGTGATTTGACCCTCGCCCCTGGTGGGACTTGTAAAGCTGCGGAGCAGAGAGGGCCTTGCGTAGCAAGGGGTGAGGGGGCCTACTGACCCTCTCCAAAAATCTCCACCAGCACGGCAAAAAACCGCCTCACTGCATACGTTTGACAAAGGCCGCATACGGCGCCATTCTTTTCTTATCACCGTCCGGGAAGGGCGGATTTTTTATTTGGCCTCGCGTGGCCCTCAATTCGAGCGCGGATTTACGTCCACCCGCACGCGGGCGCTCCAGCTGCGGGTGTCCAGCACCGCCAGCAATTGCGCGAGGCGGGCGTCACTGCGGGCGCGGAGCAGCAGCTGGTAGACATAAGCCCCACGCACCCGGGCGACGGCGGCGGGCGCTGGCCCCAGCACTTCGGGGGCGGTGGCTCCCGCGCCGTGCAGCGCGTCGGCAATGGCCTGGGCCGCAGTCTTAGCGCGGTCACGGTCACGGGCGGCGACTTCTACCTGTGCCAGCCGTGCGTGGGGCGGGTAAAACAGCTCGGCCCGCACCCTTTCCTCGGCGGCGGGGTAGGCCAGGGCGTCACGGCCCGTTTCCAGCACCTTCAGCGCGGGGTGGTCGCCCTGAAAAGTCTGCACGACCAGCAGCGGAGCGCGGGAGGGGTGCCACTCGGCGAGTTGGCGCAGCAGGCGGTGATACCGCTCGGAGGCGCGAAAGTCCGACACGCCCAGCCAGGTGTCCGCCAGCGTGACGCCGATGAGGGCCAGATTGGGCGGGCACGGCTGCGACAGCAAAAGCTGAGTGCCGACCACCACGCCCGCCGCGCCCTCTTGCAACGGGGTCAGGTCGTCCTGGCGGTCTTTGTCCAGCCGCAGCACGGGAAACCCAGGCAGCAGCTTTTGTACCTCGGCGGCAATCCATTCTGTGCCGGGGCCGCGTGCTTTCCACATCTGCTCGCCGCAGTTGTCGCAGCGGTCAGGCACGGGCTGTTTGTGCCCGCACTGGTGGCAGGTCAGTTGGCGCGTTTCCTGGTGAAAGCGCAGCGAAACGTCACAGTTGGGACACTGCGGCGTGTGTTCGCAGTGGGGACAACGCAGCAGCGCCGAGTACCCACGGCGGGGGGCCAGCAGCGCCGCCTGTCTGCCCCGTTCCTGCACCTGCCGCAGCAATCTGGAGAGGTCGTGGCTGAGCGGGTAGCCCAGGTCACCTGGCGTGAGGTGAACACTGCTGAGCGGCCCCAGTTCGGGCTGCTGGGGCGGATTGGCGTAATCCACCACATGCAGGCGGCTGCGCGGCGGCGGCAGCACCCGCCCAGGCAGCGGCACACTCTCCACGGCGGGCACGCTGCCGACCAAACCCAGCGCCGCGCCCGAAGCCTGGGCCACCCGCGCCGCCACGTCGGGCACGAAGGCCCGCGACCCCGACAGCAGTTTGTAAGCGTCCGAGCCTTCTTCCAGCACGACCACCAGCGCCAGCCCCGCGATGGGCGCAGTCAGGGCCAGCGCACTGCCGACCACCAGCCGCACCTCGCCCGCGTGCAGTTGCCGCCACACTTCCTCGCGCTGCCGGGGCGAAAGCTGCCCGCTCAGCAGCGCCGCCCGCGTGCCGCACAGTTCCGCCAGCCCGCTCAGCCCGTCCCAGGCACGGCGCAAGGTGGCATGGTCGGGGGCCAGCACCAGCACCCCGCGCCCCTGCGAGAGCAGACGGGCGAGGCGAGGCGCTAGGGCGGCAAACCGCTCGGCGGGGCGGCCTCCGTGCAGTCGCCACGCCTCGGCTTCGGGCAGCAGGTCGGCGGAAAGTGGGATCAGTTCGTCCAGCGGTGGCCCTTGCCAGACGGCGGCGGCAGGCAGGTCGGGCGCGGGGGCTGGCCCTGTTTTCTGAACCGCCCAACCTTTTGCCAGCAGACCCGAAGCCGCCGAAGCCGTGATGCCAGCCCCCGCTGCCCAGGCACTCAGCGATTCGGTGGGGCCGTGCCCACGCAGCCAGTCCCAGGCCGCAGGCGGCGTGACGGGCACAAAAATGTAGTCTGCCGCGCCGCCCTCCATCAGCCGCCGTACCTCGGCAGGACGCACCCCCGCCGCCGCTGCCCAGGCCGCAGGCGAGGTGACGGAGCCGTGCCCGCGCAGCCAGACCCAGGCCGGGGGCGGAGGCACAGGCAAAGGCGTTTCTCGTGCGCCGCCCGCCGTCACCACCTTTTTGACCACCTCCAACCCCACGCCCGCGCCACTCGCCCAGGCTTTCAGACTGACCTGTGGCCCGTGTGCGTGCAGCCAGTCCCAGGCGGCCTGCTGCTTGACGGTCAGTGCTGCGCCCTCTACCGCTTGCCAGTGCGGCGGGCAAGACAGCGCGGGGTCGGCCTGCTGCCAGTCCTGCGCCGCCACCATCACCTGCGAGCGGGCGGCGGGCGGCACCTGTTCCAGCGGCGCGGCCTCGATGCGGCTGACCTGCACGGCGAGCGGGCTGAAGCGTTCGTCCAGCAAGCCCTGTTCGCGCACCGCGTCCAGCAGCGCAGGCGGGAAGAGGTCGGCGCGGCTCCATTCGGCCCCTGGCACGGCCTCCCCATACGGCGCGAGGTCGGCCCCCGCCACCGCCCGTACTTCGTGCAGATGGCTCAGTTCCCAGCCGACGCCCAGCAGGTCATCCCACAGCAGGCCCGGCGGCAGGTGGGCGGCTGCGGCCCAGTCCATCAGCCCGCGCACCGTGTCGGGCGACACCCAGGGCGCGGCGTCCAGCACAGCTATCGCCTCGCGCAGACGGTGACGGCCCGCGCCGCTTCCCACGCCGACCACCAGCCCCACTTTCAACTCGCCGCTGCGCCAGGGCACCACCACGCGGCAGCCCAGCGGCGCGGCCCCCGCGTAGCCGTGCGGGGCAGCAAAATCCAGCGCGGCAATCGGCAGTGGCAGGCAGACCTGCCAGGTCTGGTCGGTAGGCGCGGCGGCGTGCTGAACGGGCTTTTTCTCTTCCGCTCTGGACGGCGGGGCGGGTGGGTCAGTCCAGAGGGTCACTCCCCCAGGCTAGCGCGGCGGGTGGAAAAAGGAAGCGAGGGGGTCACACTCCCGTCATCTGTTTCCGACAGACTGAAGGCATGAAACGTCTCTGGCCCCTGCTCCTGCTAAGCCTGACCTCCTGTGCGCCCAAAGTGTCGGGCGAGGCAGCGACTCAAACCATGCGGGCGGGCGACTTGGAAATCACCGTCTCCGCGCCCGAGCGGGTCATGCGCCAGGAGCTTTACCCGCTGAAGGTGACGTACACGAACAAGGGAAAACAGACGCTGAAACTGTCCGACCCGCTGGACTGTGCCTATATCTGGGGCGCAGAGCAGAGAGAGAGCGGCAAAGTGCCAGAGCCGCTGGGCAATTACGGTTGCCCCAGCATCCCCGCTCCCATGAAGACGCTAGCCCCAGGCGAAGGCTACGCGGGCGAATATCACGTCATCATCAGCGGTTATCCAGCGGGCGAATACCGCATCACGCCTGAGCAGTTGCAGCAGCTTAGCCCCTCGGAGTACCGAGCCAAAGCAGCTAGATTGCCGCTGACGCCTCCGCCGCAAGAAATCCGCTTTCAAATTCGGTGAGGTGGGCTGCGTCATTCCAATGTAAAAACCGCCCCCGAAGGAGCGGCTGTCGGGCGCAGGAGGTCAGGCGGCGAGAGGCTTAGGGCTTCAGGGCTTGAATAAGCGCCGCCAGCCCAGTCAGCAATGAGCCGAGTGCCAAGAGAATCTTGACCCACAACTCAGCCGAGACTGGTTTGCTGCGACGCTTCGGTGTATCCTTACGATGTTTAGGCATAAGGACATCACCTCCTTTCAAGCGCCTGGGGCTGCAACTCCAGGCGCTTGCGCGTTGTTGAAGTTGGCCCTCTCCCTTTCCTGACCTGTCATGCACCCCGTCCCACACGGGGACACCGTAGGCTAGCACTCACCGGCAAATCTGCGCCGCTGTCACCCACCACTGCGGAAACTGCGCCGAAAGCGCTTCCGCTGCGGCCTGCGCCTGCACCTCATCCTGCGCCAGCCCAAAGCAGGTGGCCCCCGAACCTGACATCAGCACCGAGTGAAGGCCTGCGTCTGCCAGTGCTTCCAGCGTGGTCAGCACACTGGGAAAACGCGCCAACACGCCCGCTTGCAGCGAGTTGAAATAGGG
>NZ_JAUNHK010000115.1 GCF_030523985.1 Deinococcus sp. | reverse complement strand
CATGCTGCCCGCAAGCATCAACACTGTCTGACGCAGACCAGAGGAGGCAACGATGACCATCCTGACCAAAAACACCGATTCCACCTTCCCCATGCCCAGCCCCTTCACGGCCCACTACGACGAAGCTGCGGTGGCGACCTACACTTTCCCGGCGGCCATGACCACCAAGCTGATGGCCGAGCAGAAGTGGACGCTGGACTACACCACCCGCGGGCTGACCGAGTACCGCCGCTTTATCCACCTCGCCGCGACGATGGGACACGAAGTCACGCCCTCGCAAATCGTGGACGAGGCGTGGCACATGCACCTGACCTTTTCCCGTGACTACTGGGAAAAGCTGACGCCGCTGCTGCCTGCGCCCCTGCACCACGAACCCGCCGAGGGGCTGCCCGGCGACGGCGCGAGATACGCCGCGCAGTACCGCCGCACCCTGGACGACTACCGCGCCACCTTCGGACATGAGCCGCCCAGCGACATCTGGCGTGTGGCCCGGCCCCGCCGCCGCGCTCCCTTCCTGGTCAGGCCAGCCCTGCTGTGGACCGTGCTTCTGGGAGCGGCGATGTCTGTCTTTTTCCACCTGTCTGCAGCGGCTCTGACGGTGCTGGGCGTCATCGTGTTCCTGCTGGTCGGCAGTTTCGCGGCGGCCATGCAGCCCCACCCAGGCGACCCCCGCAAGGCCGACGGGTCAAGCGGCGGCGGCTCCTGCGGAGGTGCAGGCTGCGGCTACACGGGCGGCGACAGTTGCGACAGCAGCGGCAGTGACAGCAGTTGCGGCGACAGTGGAGGCGGGGGTTGTGGTGGAGGCTGTGGCGGCGGGGGCTGCGGCAGTTGACCTTCCCCCTCTGACAGACGAATAGGCCGCGAAGCGTATGCAGCAGCTTCGCGGCCTATTCGTCTGTCGCCTTCTGGACTCCGCCGTGACCGGAAGGCACTCGCTTTTGCTAGTCTAGGCAGCATCTTCAAATCTTCGGAGTCTGCTGTCGCCTGATGACCTGTCCTGCCGTCTGCCCTGCTGTTGCCTGCGCCCCTCTGCATGAGGCGGAGCGAGGACGGTCCATGCGCCTCCTGAACCAGCGCCGCGCCCCCTGACGCTGAACATTTGCCCCGCCTGACCTGGCCTGGCCCGGTGTGAGGCGGGCGTTTTGGTTGGTCCTCTCGCCGTCCCTCCCCTTTTCTCCGAGGAGCTGTCATGACTCAAGTTCAGCCCGAAACCCAGGAAACCGCCCAGGCATTTGCCAACGCTGCCGCCGCCTACGACGCTGCGGCCCAAAGCGGCGACATGTTCCGAATCCTCGCGCCCGACGGCACGGTGGTTCGGCCCGACGCCTTGCCCAGCCCCGAGCAGCGGCTTCATCTCTACCGCCAGATGCGCCGCGCCCGGCAGTTTGATGAGCGCGGTTGGGTGCTCTACCGCCAGGGCCGCCTGGGGGTATTTCCGCCGTTTGGCGGCATGGAAGCCAGCCAGTGCGGAACCGCCGCCGCGCTCACCAAAAACGACTGGCTGTTTCCCACCTACCGCGACACGGGCGCGGCGCTGACCCTCGGTCTGCCGATTGCCCGCACGCTGGCCTACTGGCGCACCAGCCCGCACGGTTGGCAGATGCCCGCCGACCTCAAGGTGCTGCCCTTTTACATTCCCATCGCCACCCAGTACCCGCAGGCGGTGGGCGCGGCGCTGGCGGAAAAGCGCAAGGGCACCAGAAACGTCGCTATGGCCTTTATCGGAGACGGTGGCAGCAGCGAGGGCGACTTTCATGAGGCGCTGAACTTTGCCGGAGCCTTGAACGCTCCGTGCGTGTTCATCCTGCAAAACAACGGCTGGGCCATCAGCGTGCCCACCGCCACCCAGACGAAGGCGACCAACCTCAGCCACCGCGCCCTGGGCTACGGCATTCTTGGCGTGCGGGTGGATGGCAACGACGTGCTGGCGACCTGGCACGTGACCTTTGAGGCCGTGGAACGCGCCCGCCGGGGCGAAGGCCCTACCCTCATCGAAACCGTGACCTACCGCGTCAAGCCGCACACCGTCGCGGACGACCCCACCCGCTACCGCACCGACGAGGACACCGCAGGCTGGGACGACAAAGACCCCGTGCAGCGCCTGCAACATCACCTGCTGGCAGAAGGCATTCTGACCGCCGAGAGCGACGCCGCGCTGCAAAAGGAAGTGGCCGACGAGTTTGAAGCCGCGCTGGCCGAAGCCGACGCTTACCCCGACCCCGAACCCAAAGAGATTCTGGAGCACGTCTTTGCCGAGCCGACGCCGCAACTGCTGAGGCAGCGGGCGGAACTGCTGGGCGAGTTGTGAAGCCGCAAATGGCTGAAGGCAGATGGCAGATGGCTCAGATTCAGTTTCTCCCAACCACCGAGGTTTTCGCATGACCGCTGTAACAACCGAAACCATGACGACCAGAACCATGACGATGGTCGCCGCCATCAACGACGCGCTGGACATCGCCCTGACGCGTGACCCCGACGTGTGCATCTTTGGCGAAGATGTGGGCGTGATGGGCGGCGTGTTTCGCGCTACCGACGGCTTACAGAAAAAGCACGGCTTAGAGCGCGTGTTCGACACCCCCCTTGCCGAAGCGGGCATCGTGGGCATGGGCATCGGCATGGGCTTGGCGGGCCTGAAGCCGATTGCCGAGATTCAGTTTGCGGGCTTCCTGTACCCCGCGCTCGACCAGATTCTCTCGCACCTGGGGCGCTATCGCCACCGCACCCGCAGCCGCTACCACCTGCCGATGGTGATTCGCGCACCCTACGGCGGCGGCGTCCACACCCCCGAGCAGCACGCCGACAGCCCCGAGGCGATTCTGGCCCACACTCCCGGCGTCAAGGTCGTGATTCCCAGCACCCCCGCCGACGCCAAGGGGCTGCTGCTCGCCGCCATCGACGACCCCGACCCCGTGTTCTTCTTCGAGAGCATCAAGATGTACCGCTCGCTCAAGGAAGACGTGCAGACGGGCCATTACACGCTGCCCATCGGCAAAGCCCGCATCGCCAAAGAGGGCGACGACGTGACCGTGATTTGCTACGGCGGCATGGTGGAGGTCTGCCAGAAGGCGGCAGAAGCGGCGGCCCAGGCGGGGATCGGCGTGGAAGTCATTGACCTGCGAACCCTGGTTCCGCTTGACCTCGATACCATCCTAGCCAGCGTAGAAAAGACGGGCCGGGTGGTGATCGTCACCGAAGCGCCGCGCACCGCTGGCTTTCACTCCGAAATTTCCGCCAACATCGCCGAAGAAGCCATCGAGTACCTGCACGCCCCGATTGTCCGCGTGACAGGCTTCGACGCGCCGTATCCGCCCTTTACCGCCATTGAGGACCTCTACCGCCCCAACCCGCTGCGGGTGGCGAAAGCGATCAAGAAGGTCATGGGGTACTGAGGCTGGGAGCGAGGGGGCAACGGCTCTTGCAACGTCTGCCCATTTCCGAAGACAGGCAGGAATCGTCTGCGCGTTGCTTGAACTCGGTTCAATCAGCAAAAGCAGTGTCCATAGGGGCAAGACAGCGCAACAAAAAAGCGGCGAGGAGCGGTCTAGACCTGTATCCTCAGACACGCCAAAACCCATTTGTGCAAGACAGTTGTTAAGGAGAGTGACCCTATGCGGGCAACAGGACTCAACTGGCAGGGGCTGATTGAGCAGCTTCAGCAGGCCCTGCCTTATACCGAGGTGACCGACCAGTCGCTGGCGTATTTCAAGTACCCCAAAAGAACCGTCAGCATCAACCTGCCCGTTCGCATGGACGACGGTCAGGTGCGGATGTTTCGCGGCTACCGCAGCGTGCATTCCACGGCGCGTGGCCCCAGCATGGGCGGCGTGCGCTTCAAGCCGGGGCTGAACGCCCACGAATGCGAAGTGCTGGCCGCCATCATGACCCTCAAGGCCGCTGTCGCCGACCTGCCGCTGGGCGGCGCGAAGGGGGGCGTGGACGTTGACCCCACCACCCTGACCCCGCACGAACTGGAGGGGTTGACCCGACGCTTTACCTCCGAACTGGTCGAACTGATCGGCAAGAACGAAGACATCCTGGCCCCCGACATCGGCACCGACCAGCAAGTGATGGCCTGGGCGCTGGACACCTACAACGAAAACACGGGCGAAGCCACCAGCGGCGTGGTCGTCGGCAAGCCTCTGCCCCTGGGCGGCAGCTACGGCAGCAAGGACGCCCGTGGGCGCAGCGCCGCGCTGGTCACCGCCCGCGTGCTGGAACAGGCCGGGCAGCCGCTCAAGCACTCCAGGGTCGCCGTTTACGGTTACGGCGAAGTCGCTCGGCGGGCCGCGCAACTGCTTTCCGGCTGGGGTGCCCTGGTCGTCGCCATCGGGGATGAAGGCGGAGCCGTGTTCGCCAGTTCCGGCCTCGACCTGGAAGCGTTGGCCCAGCACCACGAACAGCGCGGCAAGCTCGAAGGCTTCGGCACCGAAATCAGCCCCGAGGAACTGGTGCAACTGGATGTGGACGCGCTGATTCTGGCCTACGACTACGGCGTCATCAATGCGGGCAATGCCCACGCGGTTCGCGCCCGCTACGTCGTGGAGGCCACCAACCGCGCCGTGTTGCCCGAAGCCGAGCGCTTCCTGACCACACAGGGTGTAGAGATTTTGCCCGACGTGGTCGCCAGCATCGGCGGCCTGATTGTCAACTATCTGGAATGGGTGCAGGACGCCAGCAACTTCTTCTGGTCGGAAGCGGAAATCGAAGCGGCGATTGACGCCCGCGTGCTGGCGGCGCTCGACTCGGTCACCACGTTCGCGCAGCGCAGCGGCACCGACCTGCGCACGGCGGCCTATGCCGTGGCCCTCAACCGCTTGCACAACGCCACCGTCATGCGCGGCGTGTACCCATAAAGCCCTATTTTTGCCCCTCCTCTCCGATTTTCCGCCTCTTGTAAAGGAGCGTTATGACCGCCGAACAATCCACACCCAAGGCCAAGCACGAAATTCCCAGCTACCTCGACCCCAACAACATCGGCCCCTACGAGATTTACCTCGAACAAGTTGACCGCGTCACGCCCTACCTGGGCAAGCTGGCCTACTGGGTCGAAACCCTCAAGCGTCCCAAACGCATTCTGGTCGTGGACGTGCCGATTCACCTCGACGACGGCACCGTGGCCCACTTCGAGGGCTACCGCGTGCAGCACAACACCTCGCGTGGCCCCGCCAAGGGGGGCGTGCGCTACCACCAGGACGTGACCCTCTCGGAAGTGATGGCGCTCTCGGCCTGGATGACCATCAAAAACGCCGCCGTGAACCTGCCCTACGGCGGCGGCAAGGGCGGCATCCGCATTGACCCGCGCAAGTACAGCCAGGGCGAACTGGAGCGCGTCACGCGGCGTTACACCACCGAAATCGGCCTCATCATCGGGCCGGAAAAGGACATTCCCGCGCCCGACGTGAACACTGGCCCGCAGACGATGGCCTGGATGATGGACACCTACTCCATGAACCAGGGCCGCACCGCCACGGGTGTGGTGACGGGCAAGCCGATCAGCCTGGGCGGGAGCCTGGGGCGCAGCGACGCGACGGGACGCGGCGTGTTCGTGACGGGCGCAGAAGCCATGAAGAAACTGAACATGCCGATGGAAGGCGCCCGCATCGCCGTGCAGGGCTTCGGCAACGTGGGCGAGGCCGCCGCCCGCATCTTCCACAACCATGGCGCGAAGATTGTCGCCATTCAGGACGTGACGGGCACCATCCACAGCGCGGCGGGCATCGACCCCGCCAAGGCGCTGGCCCACCTCAAGCAGACGGGCAAAATCACGGGGCTGGAAGGCACCGAGGAAATCCAGAAGGACGAATTCTGGTCGGTGGGCTGCGACGTGCTGATTCCCGCCGCACTGGAAAAGCAAATCACGCTCGACAACGCCGACAAGATCAAGGCCAGATTGGTGGTAGAAGGCGCGAACGGCCCCACCATCCCCGCCGCCGACGACCTGCTGGCGAGTAAGGGCGTGACCGTGGTGCCCGACGTGCTGGCGAACGCGGGCGGCGTGACGGTGTCCTACTTCGAGTGGGTGCAGGATTTCAGCTCGTTCTTCTGGACGGAAGACGAAATCAACCAGCGCCTCGACCGCATCATGCAAGAAGCCTTCCAGAGCCTCTGGGACGTGAAGGAAAAGCACGGCGTGACCCTGCGAACCGCCGTGTACATCGTGTCCTGTACCCGCGTGCTCGAAGCGCGTGCGCTGCGCGGCCTGTACCCCTGAACGCCTTCTCCCAAACGAATACGGATTCCGCCTCGGCGTGCGGAATCCGTATTTTTCTTCTCTGGCTCAGGCTTAAGCCGGGTGCAATCCCATAAATTCCAGCCCTGTCCGCTCATCCCAGCCATGCGCGATGTTGAGCGACTGAATGGCGTGGCCCGCCGTGCCTTTTACGAGGTTGTCGATGGCGGACATCAGCACCACTCGGCCCGTGTCCACGTCCATCTCGAAGCCGATGTCGCAGAAGTTGGTGCCGTCGAGCAGCATGGGGTCGGGGTAGCGGTGAATGCCCTTGGCGACCTTGACGATGCGGATAAACGGCTCCTGGCCGTAGACCTCGCGGTAGGCGCTCCACACGTCCTTGTCGCTCCAGCCGTCGGGCACCCACGCCTGCACGGTGGTCAGGATGCCGCGCACGCGGGGGGTAGAGATGGCGGTCAGGTGCAGGGGGAAGTTGCCGGGAAGCTCCTGCTGCGCCTCGGCGGTGTGGCGGTGTCCGACGGGTTTGTAGACGCGCAGGCTGCCCGCCCGTTCGGGGTGGTGGCTGGAATCGCTGGCACTCGCGCCCGCCGCGCTGCTGCCCACCAGCCCGGTGGCGATGATGTCCTTGGGCGCCAACGCCCCGAGCTTGAGCAGCGGGTACAGCGCCAGAATCACAGAGGTGGCAAAGCAGCCCGCGCAGGCGATGCGGGTCGCGCCCTTCAGGTCGTCGCGGTGCAGTTCGGGGTTGCCGTAGACCCACTCACCCAGTTTGTCGGGAGCGGGGTGAGGCTCGCCGTACACGCGCTCGTACACCTCGGGGTCTTTGAGGCGGAAGTCGGCGGAGAGGTCCACCAGCACCTTGCCCTTCGCCTCAAATTCGGCAATGCGCTTGGCCGCCGAGTTGTGGGGCAGTGCCAGCACCACGATGTCGGCAGCTTCGAGGTCGGCAGCCTTGACGAATTTGAGGTTGGTCGCCCCGCGCAGGTTGGGGTGAACCATCGTCACGGGCAGTTTGGCGCTGCGTTCGCTGGTCACTTGCGTGACTTCGAGGTGGGGATGGTTCAGGGCGAGGCGCAGAAATTCGCCGCCTGCGTAGCCACTGCCGCCCACGATGGCGACGGTCTT
>NZ_JAUNHK010000114.1 GCF_030523985.1 Deinococcus sp. | reverse complement strand
CCCAAAGTGATCTCCACTAACGTCTGCTCTCATGACTTTTATCAGGCCGTAAGGCGTAGATTCTTGTTGCTGGCCGCCACTGCCCTGCTCTCTGCTCCCGCGTTCGCGTGGGTGCCCAAGCTCGAAGAAACCACCGCCAAGAACGTGATTGACGGGGCCTATGGTCGCCGCGACGTGGTGCCCACCTACCAGACGGTCAACCTGAAGGTCGAAAACGGCCAGTTCGTCTCCGGCCCCGAGAGTGTCAAGGTGTTCGACGGCGGCGCGCAGTGCGTGACCGACTGGCTGGCGGCACCGACCAACTTTGCCCAGAGCAGCCGCCCGGTCACCGTCACCGCCAGCGGACAGGCCGACCAACTCTACTTTCAGGCCGTGACCGCCCGCGACGCGTTCAAGAACCTCAGCGCCGCCGACGCGCTGGGGGCCGAACTGTCCCAGGGACGGCAGGCCGACGGCGAACTGAGAATCGACATCGCCGTGCAGGGGCTGCCGAGCGAAAAGGCCCGTGACGCCTATCTGGTGCGCCTGCGGACCGCCGACGGCAAGCTGGTCGCCCCGGCCCGGCGCAGCTATGTCAACGACTTCGCCGCCGACGCGGCAGGCAAGTGGAGCGGCACGTTGGTCTACTACTTCAAGCCTCTCGAAGCCGGTGTGGGGGCCAGTGACAAGGTAGACCTGCTTATCCGCACCGAGGCCGACAGCAACTGCGCCTACAGCGTGGGCCTGAATCTGGCGTCCTTCCAGTAAGCCCCCAGCCCAGTAAGACTTCAGTACAGTAAGCCCCCAACACAGCCCCGGCCCCGAACGAGAGACCCGCTTTCTCTCTTTCGGGGCCGAACCCTCTACAATCCTCGCTGTGCCTGCTTTTCCCCTGCTCGCCGCAGACATCGGCAACACCAGCACTGTGCTGGGTCTGGCCGACGAATCGCTGAACCTCACCCATACCTGGCGGGTCAGGACCAACCGTGACGTGCTCCCCGACGACCTCGCCCTGCAACTGCACGGGCTGTTTGCTCTGGCTGGTGCGCCGATTCCGCACGCCGCCGTGCTGAGCAGCGTGGCTCCCCCGGTGGGCGAAAACTACGCGCTGGCGCTCAAGCGGCACTTCATGATTGACGCTTTTGCCGTGAGCGCCGCCAACCTGCCCGACGTGACCGTCGAACTCGACCAGCCCGACGCGGTGGGTGCCGACCGACTGTGCAACCTGTTCGGGGCAGAAAAATACCTGGGCAGCCACGACTACGCGGTGGTCGTGGATTTCGGCACGTCCACCAACTTCGACGTGATTGGACGCGGGCGGCGCTTTCTGGGCGGCGTGCTGGCAACGGGAGCGCAGGTCAGCGCCGACGCCCTGTTTTCCCGAGCCGCCAAACTGCCGCGCATTACCCTCAGCGCCCCCGAAAAGGCCATCGGCAGAAATACCGTCCACGCGCTGCAATCCGGGCTGGTGTTCGGCTATGCCGAGATGGTAGACGGCCTGCTGCGCCGCATACAGTCGGAGTTGCCGGGCGAGGTCGTGACCATCGCCACGGGCGGCTTTTCGCGTACCGTGCAGGGCATCTGCCAGGAAATCGACTATTACGACGAAACACTGACGCTGCGGGGTCTGGTCGAACTCTGGGCGAGTCGTTAAGTGGGGAATGGTCTAAAGCATTTGACGTAAGAAATTGGTCTGGGCGCCCCCTCACCCCGCGCTGCGCGAGGCCCTCTCCCACGAGGGGAGAGGGTCGAGAACGCAAGTCTCATTCTGTCAAATGCTCTAAACGTCGAACGGTCAAACGGTCTAACCGCTCAAAGCCCCTTGGCAGCGGTTAGACAGTCAGACGGTCAGCCTTTGACCAGCAGCGCCAGCGGGAAGTCTTCCAGCACCTTCGCCACGGGCACCTTGCCGCCGCGTACCCGCAGCTTTTCGCCCGTCAGGACGTTGGTGTAGGTGCCCGCGTCCAACGTCAGCGTGCGGTTGCCCCAGCTTTCGGCCAGCGCCCAGGGAGTTTTCTCGCGGGTGAGCGAAAGGGTCAGGCGCGGGGCCACCGTCACGGCGCTTTGGCCCTGATACTCGCGGGCGAAGGCCAGCAGATATTTGCCTGCCTCCATCGGGCGGTAAGTGCCCTGCCCGAACAACTCCGGGTGTGCCCGCCGCGCTTGCAGGGCGGCCCAGGTCGTCAGCACCTTCACCGCGCCGTCCTCGTAGCTGCCGAGCAACTTGCGGGCCAGCGCGAGGTCGTGCCCGCTCTCCAGCCGCGTCAGCACCCGCCGTAGCCGTGCGTAGTCCACCGGGCGGCGGTTGTCGGGGTCTACGAGCGACTGGTTCCAGCCCTCGCAGCCCTGATAGGTGTCGGGCACGCCGGGAGCAGTCAGTTTGACCAGCGCCGCCGACAGGCCGTTTTGCGCTCCGTAGGGGCTGATGCGCCCGTGCAACTCGCCCAGCGCCGCCAGAAAGTCGGGGTGGATCAGCAGGCCCGTCACCACGTCACGCAGCGCCGCTTCGTACTCCTCGTCAGGGGACGCCCAGGAGGTTCGCAGCTTGGCTTCCCGCGCCGCCTTTTGCATGTAGTCGCCCAGGCGTTCGGCAAAATCGGTCAGGTCGCCCGTCAGGGGGTAGGCCCCCAGTGCGTTTTGCAGCAGGGTGTATAGGTCGCGGGTGCTGGGCGCGGGGCCGAGGTCGCTGTCGTGCAGCAGCGAGAGCAGCAGCGGCGACTGCCCGCGCAGGAACTCGCCCCAGACCTGCGGAATTTCGCTCAGGACGCTCAGGCGGGCGCGGGTGTCCTCGCCGCGTTTGGTGTCGTGGGTGCTGAGGGCCAGCATCGCGTGGGGCCACTGCTCGGCCCGCCGCGCCGCCGCCACGTGAAATTCCTTGGGCGTAAAGCCGAAATGCGCCGGGTCGCCGCCCACCTCGTTGAGCGACAGCAGCCGGGCGTAGCGGTAAAAGGCGGTGTCCTCGGCTCCCTTGGCGGTCACGGGGCCGGTGAGCTGCTGGAACTTGAGCGCGAAATCGGCGTATTCGGCCCGCGTGCGCTCGGCGGCTTCGCCTTCGCCTGAGACGGTCAGCGTCAGCACATTTTGCAGGTAATCGAAGACGCTGGGCGGCACAGGCTGGCCCTGTTCGCGGTTGTGGGCTTTGGCGTCGCGCACGGCCTGGACAATCTTGGCGTTGTCGCCGGGTTCGCGTTCGCCGCTGGCCCGCACGTAGGTGCGGTAGACGGGAAAACAGGCGATGACCTCCCGAATGGCCCCCCGAATCGCGCTGAGGGTAAAGTCGCGGGCGCTGAGGTCACTTTCCGAGAGGCGTTCCAGGTGTTCGGCCAGCACGTTGACTTCGCCGGGAAGACTCACGCGCTGAATGAGGTGTTTGCCCCGGTACAGTTGCGCCAGATAGTCGTCCCGGTCGCCCGTAAAGCGGCGATAAATGGCGTTGAATTCGTCCTGATGGGCCGTTTCCACGAAGACGCCGTTCAGCTCGGCCAGGAAGTCGTAGCCCGTGGTGCCGTGAACCGCCCAGGCGTCGGGGAGTTTCTCGCCCGGTTCCAGAATCTTTTCTGCCACCACATACAGCGGCCTGCCCGTGACCTGCTCGGCTTCGGAGTGGCCCAGTGCCGCCCCCGCCCCCGCTTGCAGCGCCCGAAAATAGCCTGCCGGGTCGTAGAGGCCGTCGGTGTGGTCGAGCCGCACGCCCTGAATCAGCCCCTCGCGCAGCAGCTCGAACAGCAGGGTATGCGCCCAGGCGAACACGCGGGGGTCTTCCATCCGCAGCGCGGCGAGGTCGTTGATGTCGAAAAAGCGGCGGTAGTTGATTTCCTCGGCGGCGACCTGCCACCACGCCAGGCGGTAATTTTGCTCGCTGACCACCTGGTCGAGGCGGGCGTGGTCGGCGTTGACCTCGTCCAGCACGCTTTCCAGGGTGGCCCTCACCCCTGGGGCCGTGCCCAGCAGCGCGGTCAGGCGGCGCGAGGCCACGTCCATCTCCTGCGCCCGACTGAGTTTGTCGGTGTCGGTGAGGTGCGGGTCGCTGCTGCGCGGCAGATTGGCGATGCTGCGGGCGATGCTGGCCAGCTCGGCCCCCGCCTCCTCGGGCACGCGGGCCGGCAGGGCGTCCAGCATCCAGCCCAGCAGCAGCGCCACACTGCGCGGCGACAGGGGCAGGCGGCGCTCCCAGTACCGCAAAAAGAGGCGGCCCAGTTCGCCTTGTTCCTGCCATTCCAGCCGCAACTCGCCGCGCTCCAGCACCCGCCCGTACTGGTCGCCCAACGTAGGCAGCAGCACTTTGCCTTCCAGCGCCCGCTTGAGCGGCTGCCAGGAAATGTCGAAAAAGTGCGCGTAGCGGCTGCCCTGGCCGTGGCGCAGCACGTCTTCCCAGTAGGGGTTGTGCCCGCCCTGAATGCCCATGTGGTTGGGCACGAAGTCCACGATGACGCTCAGGCCCAGTTCCCGCGCCCGCGCCGAAAAACGCCGCAGCCCTGGCAGCCCGCCCAGTTCGGGGTTGATGCGGGCATGGTCGGTCACGTCGTAGCCGTGGGTGCTGCCTGGGGTACTGCCCCAGATGGGCGAGAGGTACACGGTACTGACCCCCAGCCGCGCCAGATAGGGCAGGGTGCGCTGCGCGGCAGCAAAAGGGAATCCGGCGTGCAGTTGCAGGCGGTAGGTCGAAGTAGGGAGGAAAGTAGAGGGAGTCATGAGGGTTTCCTTTCAGGCAGCTAATGGCTTGGAGGGGTGAGGCGGCTTGACCGCTCTCAGTTTCCCAGGAGGACGGCTTCTCCGGCACGCAGCTCCGGCTCAGTGCGGTTCTCGGTGTGCAGCAGCAGGTGCGGGGGCGGGGGGAAGGGCAGGGACAGGTCGGCGGCGGCCCGCGTCTGCTCGCCCACGTTCCAGAGCAGCAGGCGCTCGCCCCTGTCCGTCACGGTGCGAACCCACAGCACGTCGCCGTCGTGGCCCGTGGTCAGGTTTTCGCGCTGGCGGTTTTGCAGCACAGGGTCTTCGCGCCGCAGCCGCAGCAACTCGCGGTACAGGCTCAAGGTCTGGGCGCATTCGCCGCTTTCCCGCTCGGCCCAGTTCAGTTTGGAATTCAGGAAAGTCTGCTCGGCCTGGGGGTCGGGGACGTCCTCGCCGCTGAAGCCGCTGAAAGAGCCGAATTCCTTTTTGCGGCCCTCGGTGACGGCGTGGCCCAAGTCGCCCGCGTGGTCGCTGAAAAACTGAAACGGCGTGCTGGCGGCCCACTCCTGCCCCTGGAACAGCAGCGGGGTCATGGGCAGCGTCAGCAGCAGCGCGGCGGCTCCCCGCACTTTGGGCAGCGTCACGCCGTCCGACTGGTGCAGCCGCTCACCCTGGGCGCGGTTGCCGATCTGGTCGTGGTTCTGGATGCAGTAGACGAAGTTGGGGGCTTCCAGGCCATCCGAGGGCCGCCCGCGCTCGTGTTCCTCGCCCTTCACGTCCCAGAACTGCCCCTCGTAGCGCCAGCCCCGGCGGATGGTGTAGGCCAGGGCCTGCGCGCCGCCCCGGTAGCCCGCGTAGTAGCCTTCTTGCTCGCCCGTCAGCGTCACGCGCACTTCATGGTGAAAGTCGTCGGTCCAGATGCCGTCCAGTTTGTACTGCGTAATCAGTTCGGGCCAGTTGCGGTGGTCTTCGGCGAGCAGCAGATGGGTGCCGCCCAGACGGTGAACCTCGCCCGCCAGTTCGGTCAGGATGTGGGTGGGGCTGTCGTCGTTCATGGCGGGGGTGGCGTCCAGCCGCAAGCCGTCGAAACGGTAGTCGCGCAGCCACATGCGGGCGTTGCCCGTGACGTAGCGGCGCATGTGGACTTCGGCAAAGTCCAGCCCCGCGCCCCAGGGACTCGAAAAGCGGTCGGTGAAATAGCTGGGCGAGTAGGTGGTCAGGTAGTTGCCCGCAGGCCCGAAATGGTTGTACACCACGTCCAGAAAGACGCCCAGGCCCAGGCCGTGCGCGGCGTCCACAAAGGCCATCAGGTCTTCGGGCCGCCCATAGGGGGCAAACGGAGCGTAGAAGGCGACCCCGTCATAGCCCCAGCCACGCCCTCCGTCAAAGGCCGCCAGCGGCATAATTTGCAGCGCGGTCACGCCCAGTTCCTTGAGGTAAGGCAGCTTCTCCATCGCGGCGCGGTAGGTGCCTTCGGGGGTAAAGGTGCCGATGTGCAGCTCATAAAACACGCAGTCGCGCAGCTTCACGCCCTGCCAGCCCGTGTGCTGCCACGGGTACGCCTCCAAGTTGACCACTTCGGCCTCGGCGTGAACGCCGTCCGGCAGCGAGCGGGCGTAGGGGTCGGGAACTGCCTGCCCGTCCAGCACGAAGATGTAGCGTGCGCCGGGGCCGACGGGCAGCACCAGTTCGTAGACGCCCGACCCCAGCGAGGGCATGGTGTACTCGGTGCCGTCCACCCGCACCGCCACCGTCTGAGCGCGGCTGCTCCACAGGCGAAAGCGGGTGCCGGAGCCGTCAGGCAGCGGATGAGCGCCCAGGCGGGTGCGGGGGTCGTGGGCTGTCGTCGGGGCGGGCTGGGGGATATGGGTCATGGCTCTCCTCAAATTCCGGCGCAATACAGCGGAGGTGGCTGTACCCGGACGCCCTACCCTAACCAGCCAGAGCCTGCCCAGGATGTCCCGACAGGAATTTCTCTGGATTTGGTCAAGGTGGAGGGACAGGGCAGCAAGCAAAAGGAGGATTGGGCGACCCCCCTCACTGGGTCGCCCAATCCGATGTTTGGTTCAAGTGGCGCAGAAGGCTTCAGGCCCTTCGATGCGCCTTTTCACTTCAGCGGGTGCCGAAGTCCTGCACCCAGTAGGTGCCGAACTTGCTGCCGGGCTTGTACACGTAGCTCATGCCCACTTCCTTCAGCGCGGGGTCCATCAGCGTTTCGCAGTGGCTGGGGCTGTCGAGCCAGCCCTGGATCACGTCGCGCACGGTGTACCCGGCGGCGATGTTCTCACCGATTTCCACCCAGCCGTTGTAGCCAGCGGCTTCGGCACGCATCGAAGGGGTGCGGCCATCGGGGGACTTGTGGCCGAAGTAGCCCTTGGCGGCCATGTCCTCGGCGTGGGTCTTGGCGGCGGCGGCGAGGTAGCCGTTCCAGGTGACGGCGGGGGCGGCGGGCATGAACTTGGAACCGCAGGTGCGGCCCGTGGCACGGGCCGCGTTGAGCTGTTCGAAAACGGCCTGTTCTTCGCTGCTGCGCGACTGGCTGCCCGCGTCCTTGATGGTGTTGACGGGGGTGGGCAGGGCGCTGGTGGTGTTGGAGCCGACGGCGCTGGGGGTCGTGGTGCTGGGGATGGAAGGACCGCCGCAGGAGGCGAGGAAGAGGACGGGGAGGGCGAGCAGGGGGAGCAGTTTGG
>NZ_JAUNHK010000113.1 GCF_030523985.1 Deinococcus sp. | reverse complement strand
CACGAATGGGACACCGCGCAGGTGGCGGCCCTGACGCGGGCCGGACTCAGGCCCACCGACAACCGCATGCTGCGGCTGGTGCGACTCATCGAATCTGCCGACCTGGTGGCGGTGAACCTGCCCGCCGGGTTCCACTTTGCCGACATGCACAGCGGCGAAATCGGCACCGAGGCCCGCGTTCGGATTCACCAGGACGTGTGGCACCCGTCCAAAGTCACATTGGAGGCGTACCAACGTCTACAAGCCGCGCCGCTGTACCGGGCCGATGTGGACGTGATGGTGGTGGCCCCCACGGGCGAACTGGCGGCCTATGCCCTGGGCTGGTACGACCCCGCGTCGGCCACAGGTCTGATGGAACCTGTCGGCACGCGGGCGAGTTTCAGGCGGCAGGGCCTGGGCCACCGCCTCATCCGGGAAATGACGCGCCGCCTGGCCGCGCTGGGCGCACGGAAAGTCACCATCGGCACCTATGAAAAGAACGTGCCTGCCACCGCGCTCTACCAGTCGGCAGGCTACCGCCCCAGCGGCTTCTGGGTGGATTACGAAAGGCTCAACGAATGACACGTTGACAGAGAAGTGTGACGTTAGAACCGATAGAACCGTGAAGTTTCTCAAGTTTCAAAAATTCGTCTAGCCCGTCTAAAACGATAGAAACAGATTATTTTGAACTTGGGGTAAAGGCGTCTATACGACTTGAACGCCAACTTCTGAGAAGGGCATTAGGATTCCGCCCAAGCTCAATTCGATGTCAGCCCTTGGGTTCTGACAGAAAGTCTCTGCCTGTCTACAGCAGGCCGACCGCTACTTTAGTTTCTCTCTTTTCACCCGGAGGCCCCATGAAGCACACGCGTACCCTGCTCGCCGCCACCCTCGCCCTGACGCTCGCTTCCTGTGGTCAGCAGGTCGCCACCGTTCAGAACCAGACCGCAGGTGCTCAGGCCAGCACCGACAAAGAAGTCATTGCCGGGGCCTACCTGGTCGGCTTCAAGCAGAGTGCCCTGAGCGCCCAGAGTCTCAGCGAACAGGCCGCGCTCCAGGCCCAGGCCATCAGCGCGGCGGGTGGCGTCATGACCAGCCAGTGGGTGGACATCAGCGCCGCCGCCGTCAAGCTCTCGCCCGAAGCGCTGAGCAAGCTGGAGAAAAACCCGCTGGTCGAGTACGTCGAGCCTGACCTGGAGCGCCGCGCCCTCGGCTTCCGCAGCGGCGGCACCACCGGCAATCAGACCAGCCAGGGCCTCGGCGCTCAGGCGGTCACGGGTCAGGCGCTCACCACCCCGCCCTACACCGCCAGCGGCGAGTACACCTGGGGCGACAACGCGCTGAAGGTCGAGCAGCTGCGCGCCAGCAACTACACCGGGGCGGGCGTGGCGGTCTGCATCGGGGACACGGGAATTGACGGCAACCACCCCGAATTCCAGAAGAAAATCAAAGCCTTCAAAAACTTCACGGGCGAAGCGGGCCGCGACAACCCCTACGCCCTGAACGACCTCTCCCACCACGGCACCCACGTTGCCGGAACCGTGTTCGCGCAGTACGGCGCGGGAACGGGTGCGCCGCTGCGTCAGGACGAAATGACCGACCCCAACGGTGTGGGCGGCGTCGCCACCGGGGTCAACCTCTACATTGCCCGCGTACTGGGCGACACGGGCAGAGGGAGTTCAAGCAGCATCATCAACGGCGTGAACTGGTGCGCTTCGCAACTCAAGTCGCAGGGCGGCACCGAAAACAAAGTGGTCATCAGCCTGTCGCTGGGCGGGGGCCGCGCCAGCCAGACCGAGCAGCGGGCCTACACCAGCGTGTGGAAGAAGGGAGCGTTTACCGTCATCGCCACGGGCAACGAAAGCACCGCCGTTTCTTACCCTGCCGCCTACACCGATACGGTGGCGGTCGGAGCCATTGACAACACTGAGGCCAAGGCCGATTTCAGCAACTTCGGCCCCCAGGTGGACCTCGTCGGCCCTGGCGTGGACGTGTTCAGCAGCGTGCCGCTCAAGCAGGGCACCCGCTCCTATGCGGGCGTCGGCGGCGTGCGCTTCGCCAACAAGGTGCTGTCTGCCGACACCAGCAGCAAGGGCGACGTGACGGGCACGGTGGTCAAGGCGGGCGACGGCACGGGCACGGCGGGCGCAAACCAGTTCTGCGGCACCGGCACGCGTAACCCTGCCCTGAGCGGCAACATCGCCCTGATTTCGCGTGGCACCTGCACCTTTGAAGAAAAAGTCGCCAACGCCGTGGCAAGCGGGGCCAAGGCTGTCATGATCTACAACAACACCGCCGGGGAAATGGGCCTGAGCCTGACCAACCCCTACAGCATTCCCGTGGTCGGCATCTGGCAGAGCGACGGCGAAGCGACCCTCGCCAAGCTGCCCGCGACGGGCCGCGTGGAAGTGCTGGACGCCGACTACGAGTCCTACAACGGCACCAGCATGGCGACCCCGCATGTCAGCGCCGCCGCCGCCGTGGTCTGGGCCGCCAAGCCCACGCTGACCAACACCCAGTTGCTCAGCCTGCTGACCTCCACCGCCAAAGACCTCGGCCCCGCCGGGAAAGACGACAACTTCGGCTACGGGCTGGTGCAGCCGCTCAAGGCCATCACCGGACAGTAACCCTCCACTCCCAGCCGCGTCCCTGCGGGCCTATTCGGGCCAGCGGGGGCGCTTCTTTTTCGTCTTTTTCGGCTAGCCTACCGCTCATGTCGCCCGTCGTGAAAACCACCCTTCTGCTCATGCTTTCCAACACCTTTATGACCTTCGCGTGGTATGGGCTGCTCGATAAAATGTCGGCCCGTCCACTCATTCTGGCGATTCTGGCAAGCTGGGGCATCGCCTTTCTGGAATATGTCTTTATGGTGCCCGCCAACCGCATCGGGCATCAGGTGCTGACGGTGGCGCAACTCAAGATGTTGCAGGAAGTCATCTCGCTCAGCATCTTCGTGCCCTTCGCCGTGCTGTACCTGCGCGAGCCGCTCAACTGGAATTACCTGTGGGCCGGGCTGTGCATTCTGGGCGCGGTGTTTTTCATGTTCCGGGGGAGATGAGCCGACGCCGGGCCAACAGGTCAGCCACCAGCAAAGCCCCGCCAAAAATCGCCGGAAGACCCCCGCCCGGATGCACGCCCGTGCCGACCTGCCACAGCCACGGCTCCAACTGGTAGGGCTGCGGGTGAAAGGGGCCAGCCCTCCACAGCGGCGCGGCGGCCCCGTAGATGGCCCCACCAGGATGCCCGCCCGCTGCGTAGTGCAGGGGGTCGAGGGCAGTCACCTCGCTGCCGCGCCACAGTCCGGGCCGCGCCAGCACGCGCTCGACCCGCGCCAGTTGCGCCTGCACCCAGGGATGCGCCGGGGTAAGGGTACGCGGCAGCGCCGGAACACTGAGCAGCACCGCCAGTTTGCGGCCCTCGGCGTGAACGAGGGTGAGGGTGTCGGCGGGCCACTTTCCGGCGTGTAGGGCGACCCGGAAGTCGGCGAAGTCGGACGGGGGCAGCACCGAAGTCGCAGGCAGGTCGCTCGGCTGTGGCAGGGCGAAATACAGCGCCAGCCCGCTCACGGTGCGGCGGGCCAGCGGTGAAGTCGCCGTCTGCCCACGCAGCCGCGTCAGCCGCAGCGGGTCGAGGGCGCTGACGGTCAGGTCGGGGCGCACCGTTTCGCCGCCCCTCAGGGTCAGGGTACGGCCCGCGACCTGCACGACTTCGGCTCCTTCACGCACCTGCACGCCTCTCGCCCTGGCGAAGGCCAGCAGCGCGTCCAGCACCGCCCCCATGCCCCGCGCTGGGCGGTACACCTCGGCCCCGATGAGGCCCGGCAGCAGGGCGTAGAGGGCCGGGGCGTCCTGCGGCGGCAACCCGGCATTGAGCGCCTGCGTTCGTAGGGCGTGGGCCAGCGCGGGCGAAAAGGAACGGGCCGCTATCCACCCCTCGGCGCTGAGGTGCGGCCCTTGCACCGCCGCCAGCACGCGACTGGCCCGCAAAAATTCGGGTGAGGTCAGGCGCGGCGGCGTGGTCAGCAGGGTCAGCAGGTGGGGACGCAGCGGCGCGACCTGGGCCACATACCTTTCCCACTCGGCAAACAGCGGGTGCGAGGGCGGCACGGGCAGCGGCAGCGCTCCGAAGGGGGTATGTTGCAGGCCCAGTCCGCCCGGCAGTGGCTGAAGGTCGAGCGGGTCGGCCTCGCCCAGCCTAGCCAGCAGCGCCCGCCAGACCTCTGGGAAGGTGAAGAGACTTGGCCCGCTGTCGAAATTCAGGCCGCCTGCCTCGACCCGTCGCAGCTTGCCGCCCGCCCGGTCACGTTCGTAGACAGTGACGGCGTCTCCGCGTTGGGCCAGCAGGCAGGCCAGCGAGAGTCCTGCCAGCCCGCCGCCGAGAAGGGCGACCTGTCTCATATCCCCCGCACCAGTCGGTAGACCAGTTGCACGCCCGCCACCGTGCCGACCAGCCAGGGCGTGACGATGCTGAGGGGATAAAGCCGCGCCGCCTGCTCGGGCGTGGGCCGCTGCCGCAGCGCCAGCGCCATGCCGCCGCAAACGAGCCACAGCGCCAGGGCGGTCAGGCGCGAAACGGGCCACAGCAGCGCCCCCGCCAGCACGAACCACGCCAGGGCATAAGCCGCCGTGCCCGCCGTGCCCAGCGTGGTCGCCACCGTCCGCGTTCCGGCGGCGCGGTCTGCCGGGATGTCCTGCGCGGCGTCGAAGGCGTGCTTGCCCACCGAGTAGGCCATCAGCGCCAGCAGCGGCCCCCAGGGAACAGGCGTGCCTAGCGCCAGGGCGGGCAGCGCCAGCGGCAGCGCGTAGGCCACGTTGCTCAGGCCGTCCAAAAAGGGCCGCGCCTTGAAGCGCAGCGGCGGCAGGCTGTAGGCCACGAACAGCCCCGCCGCCAGCAGCAGCACGCCCAGCGCCCCCGGCGGCAGCAGCAGCGCCAGCGCCAGCAGCGGCGGCCCGCTGAGCAGCAGGGTCGAGCGCAGCAGCGGCCCCTCCTCCTCGGGCCGCAGCCTCGCGCCCTGCCAGCCTCCCTTGCGACTCGAACGGGCGTCCTCCTCGCGGTCGGACAGGTCGTTGAGGCCGTAAATCAGCAGGTTAAAGGGCAAAGTCAGGTACAACAGCAGCGCCAGCACCCCGGCGTCGAGCGTGTAAAGCCGCCCGGTCAGCCACACCCCCGTCACCAGCGTGCCGATGGTATTGACCCACAGGGCGGGGCGCGAGATGACCAGCAGGCGGGTGAGGGGCAGCAGGGCAGACATGCGGGAAGGATTGTAGAGGGCGGGCGAAGGAAAAACCCCTCCGCCCACCTCTCTCCCCCCTCTTCGCGCTACTGCCTCTTTATCCAGCCTGCCAGCCAGGGCAGTTTCTTCTCCAGTTTTTCGCGGCGCTCAGGAGCCGCCCAGTAGCGCCGCGCCCAGCCTTCCACGTTGCGCTGCTTGCCACGGGCCACCGCCATCGCGCCTTCAGGAATGTCGTCGTGAATGGCGCTCCCGCCCGCGATAAAGGCGGCGTCTCCGACCACGCGGGGAGCAATCAGGGTGGTGTTGGAGCCGATGAAGACGCCCGCCCCCACCTTGCTCTGGTGCTTGTTGATGCCGTCGAAGTTGGCGACGATGGTGCCCGCGCCGACGTTGGTTTCCTCACCGATTTCCACGTCGCCCAAGTAGGCGAGGTGTCCGGCTTTGACCCCCGCCGCCAGCCGAGCGTTCTTGGTTTCCACGAAGTTGCCGATGTGGACGCCCTCGCCCAGCACGCTGCCGGGGCGCAGGCGGGCAAACGGCCCCACGTCGCTGCCCGCGCCCACTTCGGCCTGTTCCAGCACGCTGTGCGCCTTGATGACGGCTCCCTCGTGAACCACCGAGTCGGTCAGCACCGAGTACGCGCCGATCGTGGCTCCCTCGGCAATCACGGTTTGACCGCGCAGCAGCACGCCGGGTTCGATGGTCACGTCGCGCCCGATCTGCACGGTGTCTTCAATCAGGACGGTGTGGGGCAGCGAAACGCTGACGCCCGAGCGCAGGTGGCCCTCGATGATGCGCCGCTGCACGATGCCTTCGAGTTCGGTGAGGCCCACGCGGTCGTTGGCCCCCAGTACCTCGTTGGGGTCGCCCAGTTTGAAGGCCCGCACATGGTCGCCCTGCGCGTGATACAGGCCCAGCAGGTCGGTCAGGTAGTATTCGCCCGCCTTGTTGTCGTTGCCGATTTTCTTGGCGAGTTCGGGGGCCTGCTCGTCGAAGACGTACACGCCCGAGTTGAATTCTCCGATGGCTTTTTCGGCGTCGGTGGCGTCTTTTTGCTCCACGATGCGCTCGACCTCGCCGCCTTCGCCGCGCACGATGCGCCCGTATCCGGTGGCGTCGGGCAGTTCGCCGGTCAGGACGGTCATGGCGCTGCCGCGTTCGCGGTGGCTGGCGACCAGGTCACGCAGGGTTTCCACGCGCAGCAGCGGCGTGTCGCCGTAGAGCACCAGAATGTCCGCGCCGCCTTCGGTGAGGGCCGAGGCCCCGCTCAGAAAGGCGTCCCCGGTGCCGAGTTGCTGCTGCTGCCGGGCAAAGGCCACGCCGGGCTGCTGCAAGGCGGCCTCGACCTTTTCGGCCCCGTGCCCGGTCACCACGACCACTTTCCGCGCCCCGAGGTCCTGCGCGGCCTTGACCGCCCAGGCGACCATCGGGCGACCCGCGACGGGGTGCAGCACTTTGGGAAGGGCGGATTTCATGCGTGTGCCTTGTCCGGCAGCCAGAATAAGAACGTCCAGGGGACGGGTTTGTTGGGTCATGGATTCACCTGTGCAGACAGTGTAGAGGAAAGCAGGCGCGGGCAAGCGGGCCCAAAAAACCCCGACCCGCGTGGGGCCGGGGCCGGAACTCGGAACAGACTCAGCCGCGCCGTTCGGGGGGCGCCGGGGTCACAACCTGCGCCGCCGGACGCTGCCGCGCCAGTTTCCACAGCATCCAGAGACTGACCAGAATCAGCGGCACGCTGAAAATCTGGGTGTCGGTCCACAGGCCGATGCCGGGGGCATTCAGGCCCTGGTTCAGGTAGCTCTTGACGGTCAGAGGATTGAGGCGGAAGGTTTCTTCCCAGCCCGCCCGCAGCACCGAGTACCACAGCCAGAACTGCCAGAAGGCCCAGCCGGGAATACGCGACTTGAGCCAGAAATACGACGCGATTGCCAGAATGACGCCGATGATGACGCCGTAAAGCTGCGTGAAATGCACCGGAGCCGTCATCACGAGTTGCCCGCCCACCTGCTCGCAGTATTTGGAGAGGTCCATGTCGGGGTTGGCATTCGGAATGCACATGCCCTCGTGGAAGGCGCGGGCACTGGCGGGCCACTCGTAGCCGATGGGCCAGCCGGTGACGCGGCCCACGGTGTCGGTGCCGTTCATGATGTTGCCCAGGC
>NZ_JAUNHK010000112.1 GCF_030523985.1 Deinococcus sp. | reverse complement strand
GCGGCGGCGGCGTACTGGGCTTCCTCGGTATAGGTCCAGACGTTGCGGGCCAGTGTTTCAAAACCAATGGGCGCGAGCAGCAGGGTCAGCGGCAGCTCCTTGAGCACACTCAGGAACACGAAAGCGGCACTCGCCAGCAGGCCCGGACGCAGCAGCGGCAGCGTGACCCGCCACAGCGTGCGCCCCGGCGTTTCTCCCAGCATTCGCGCCGCTTCCTCCAGGCGGGGGGTGGCCCGCGCAAACCCCGAACGAATCGGCCCGATGGCTTCGGCCACGAAATGCAGCGTGTAGGCCGCCAGCAGCAGCCCGAACGTCTGGTACACGCTCGGAACGACCTGAAGCGAAAAGAACACCAGCGCCAGCGCAAAGGCCAGCGGCGGAGTCGCGTAACCCAGATAAGCCGCCCGCTCGGTGATGCGTGCCCAGCGGCCCCCCCTGCCTTCCGCGCCGTAGCGACTGCCGATGTAGGCCAGCGGAAAGGCGAGCGCCGTGGTGGTCAGGGCCGCCAGCGCTGCCGCTCCCAGCGCGGTGCGGGCCGCCTCCCACAAGCTGGCCCAGGCGTAGGGGTTGCCCTGCGACTCCTGCACGGTCAGGCGCAGCCAGTACAGCACCGTGCCCACCGGCAGGGCCAGCGCCGCCAGGGCGAGGGCGAGCACGAAAGCCCAGGCAGGCACGCTCCATGCCCCCAGCCGCAGCCGAGTCGGGGGGCGCACCGTGGCAGGCGAAATGCGGCCCAGCCACACGCCGCGCATCAGGCGGGCTTCGAGCCACAGTGTCAGCGCCGTCAGTGCGAGCAGCAGCAGCGCCAGCCACGCCGAGTACACCCGGTCATAGGCCGCCGTGTACTGCTGATAGATGGCGGCGCTGAAGGTGGGGTAGCGCATCAGCGACACCACGCTGAAGTCGCCGAGCACATGCAGCGCGGTCAGCAGCGCCCCCGACAGCCACGCCGGGCGCAGCGCGGGCAAAGTGACCTGCCAGAAGGTCTGCCAGCGGTTACGCCCCAGCATGCGCGAGACTTCTTCCAGCGCCGGGTCTACGGTGCGCAGCGCAGAGTGCAGGTTCAGGAACAGATACGGAAAGGTAAAGAGGGTCAGCACTCCCAGCGCCCCCCAGAAGCCGCTCGGCGTGGGCAGGCGCAGGCCCAGCAGCACGTCCAGGGTTCCCCCGCTTCCGGTGGCGGCGATCAGTGCGTAAGCCCCCACATACCCCGGCAGCGCCAGCGGCAGCACGCCCAGCAGCAGCAGCAAGCGCCGGGGCCGGAAATCGGTGCGGGTCGCCAGGAAAGCCAGCGGCAGGCTGAGCAGCGTGGTCGTCAGCAGGGTCGCCAGCGTCAGCAGCAGCGTGTTGAAGGCCAGTTCCAGATTGCGGGGCCGAAACACGATCTCGCGCAGTTCGTCGCCCTGGGCACTCAGCGCCCGCAGCACCAGATACGCCAGCGGCAGCCCCACCCCCAGCAGGGTCAGCAGGGCGGGCAGCAGCAGCAGGGGCGGAGGTCGGCGCATCAAATTCCAGAGGATACCAGACGAATCTGGTCAGGATTCGCCGCAAGGGGACGGCGCAGCAAAAGACGCCAGCCGGGCAGGGCGGGCGTCCTGGGGAAGCTTTAGAGCAGGCCGACTTCGCGCAGCAGTTTCTGGGCCTTTTCGATGTTCTTGGGCAGCACGGTGGGGCTGACCTTGGGGCTGCGCTTGACCACGTCGTTGTACGGTAGCATGGTCGTGGGCTGAATGATGTTGCCGATCACCGGATACTCGAAGTTGACGCTCAGGAAGAAGGTCTGGGCATCCTTGCCGGTCAGCGTCTGCAGGAAGCGCAGGGCGGCGGCGCGGTTCTTGCTGGTCTTGAGCAGGGCCGCGCCCGTCGCGTTGCCCAGGTTGCCGATGTCGCCTGCCTTGAAAAAGTGCGTCTCGATGGGGTAGTTCAGGCGGTTCACGCGCTGGATGTAGTAGTGGTTGGTCAGCCCGACATCGATTTCCCCGGCGCGGATGGCTTCAAGGAGGCCCACGTTGCTCGTCTTGTAGTCCTTGGGGTTCAGCGCCTTCATGCCGATCAGCCACTGACGGGTGGTGGCTTCGCCGTGCTTGGCGATCATGCCCGCCAGGAAATCCTGAAAGCTGGGGTAGCTCACCGTCCAGCCGATGCGTCCCTTGAGACTCTGCATCTTGGGCAGGTCGAGGATGCTGCCGGGCAGGTTGGCAGGCTTGATTTTGTCCTTGTTGTAGGCCAGCACGCGAAACCGCACGGTGGTCGGCAACCAGTCTCCAGAATCGGGGCGGTAGTCGTCGTCGATGTTGCGGTAGCTGGCGGTGCCCAGTTTGGAAAACAGGCCGCTTTCAGAGAGTTCGCCCAGGGCGCCCACACTGTTGCCCCAGAACACGTCGGCGGGGCTGCGCTTGCCCTCTTCGCGCAGGGCGGCGACCAGTTGCGCGTCGGTGCCGTAGCGCACGTTGACCTTGATACCCGTCTGGCGCTCGAACTGCTGCACGATGGGGTCGACGAAAGTCTTGGCGCGGCCCGAGTACACGGTCAGGGTGCCCTGGGCCAGCCCGGAAGAAGCGAGGGCCAAAGCCAGGGAAGAGAGAAGCAGGCGTTTCATGGGGACTAATCCTAAGTAAACAAGTCGGATTAGTCAAATACAGCTCCGAACGGCGAGGATTTGGACTTTCCGTCTGCCGCTGCGGTGCTACCCTCGCCCTATGACGGCTGAAGCTGTGGCCCCCGACCTTTCACAACTTGCACCGACGCGGGCACTGGACAAGGCCGCGCAGGGCCAGCGACTGGACGCGGCAGAACTCGAAAGCCTGTATCACCTGCCTCTGCCCGACGTGGCAGCGGTAGCGCACCAACTCCGCATGGAACGCCGCGACCCCGACGTGGTCAGCTTCCTGATTGACCGCAACATCAACTACACCAACATCTGCAACGTGGGTTGCAACTTTTGCGCCTTTTACCGCACCAAGCGTCAGGGCGACAGCTACACGCTGGACTACGAGCAGATTTCGCACAAAATCCGCGAACTCGAAGCGGTAGGCGGCACCCGCATCCTGCTGCAAGGCGGCGTCAATCCCGAGTTGGACCTGGACTACTACACGGGCATGTTGCGCCACGTCAAAGCCCACCACCCGACCATCCGCATCGACGCTTTCTCGCCCGAAGAAGTGCTGTTCATGGAAAAGACCTTCGGGCTGACGCTGGATGAGTTGCTGGACGAACTGATGGCGGCGGGGCTGGACGGGCTGCCGGGCGCAGGCGGCGAGATTCTGGAAGACGACGTGCGCCAGAAGGCCGCGCCTGCCCGCATCAAGTCCGAGGACTGGTTCCGCATCATCGATGCGGCGCAGCGCAAGGGGCTGTACACCATCGCCACCATGGTCATCGGCTTCGGCGAAACCTACGCCCAGCGCGTCAGCCACCTGCTCAAGATTCGGGCGCAGCAGGACAAGGCGCTGCGCGAGTACGGCGGCAACGGCTTTTTCGGCTTCGCGCTCTGGACGCTGCAAACCGAACACACCCGCTTGCACGGCAAGGCCCCCGGAGCCACCGCCCACGAATATTTGCAACAACTCGCCATCGCCCGCATCGCGCTCGACAACCTGCATAACCTGCAAGCCTCGTGGCCCGCGCAGGGGTTCAAGGTCGGGCAGGCGGCGCTGTACTACGGAGCCAACGACCTCGGCTCCACCATGCTGGAAGAAAACGTGGTCTCCGCTGCGGGGGGCCATGACCGCCACCAGGCCACCGTGCGCGAACTGATTCGGATTGCCACCGACGCGGGATTTAGGCCCGCCATCCGCAACAGCCGCTTCGAGATTTTGGAGTACCCCGACGTGGACGCCTTCCTGGGCCGCAGCAGTGAAAACCCCGAAGCCGAGCGCGGCGTGGGGGCGGGCTGAACCCTTCCGCGCTGGCGCTGCACGACCTGAGCAAGTCCTTCGGCGACGTGCGGGCCGTGCAGGGTGTCGCGCTGGACGTGGCGGCGGGCGAAACCGTGGCGCTGCTGGGGCCGTCGGGCTGCGGCAAAAGCACCGTGCTGCGCTGCGTGGCGGGCCTGGAACGTCCCGACGCGGGGCGGATTGAGGTCGGTGGGCGCGACGTGACCCGTTTGCCCCCGGAAGCGCGGCACATCGGGCTGGTGTTTCAGGATTACGCCCTGTTTCCGCACCTGAGCGTGCTGGGCAACGTGGCGTATGGCCCCAAGGTGCGCGGCGAGGGCCGGGCGCAGGCGGAGGCCAGGGCGCGGGAAGCGCTGACCCTGGTCGGCCTGCCCGAACTGGAAAAGCGCCTCCCCGCGCAGCTTTCAGGGGGGCAGCAGCAACGGGCAGCGCTGGCCCGCGCTCTGGCGACCCGTTCGCCGCTGCTGCTGCTGGACGAACCACTCAGCAATCTGGACGAAAAACTGCGAACCGAGTTGCGCCAAGACCTGCGCGGCCTGTTCGCCAACGTGGGGGCGGGCGTGCTGCTCGTCACCCACGACCAGCGCGAAGCCTTGGCGCTGGCCCACCGGGTGGCGGTCATGCGGGCGGGCCGACTGGTGCAGGTGGGCGCGGCGCAGGACGTGTTTCAACAGCCCGCGACGGCCTGGGTCGCTGAATTTCTGGGCTGGGAAAACGTCTTCTCGGCGGGCGCGGGACGGGCACTGCTGGTTCCCGAAGCCGCCGTGCGCCTGGGCGAAGGGGAAGCGTGGCCCGTTCAGGCGCGGCAAGCGGGCGAGGCCGGAGAGAAGGTCATGGTGGCCCACGCCCTCGGCCCCCTGCACCTGCACCTCAGCCCCCGTGAGGCGGCGCAGGTGGGCGAAATGGTACGGCTGACGCTGCCCCCGCAAGCCCTCCGCGAAGTGCCGGACGACCGGGAAGAAAGCCGGGCTGCCCTCAGCAGGACTTGACGCCCCGGCTCCGGGCCTGTATCTTATTGTCGCCTTGCCTGTGAAGGGATATAGTGTAATGGTAGCACACCAGATTTTGGTTCTGTTTGTCTAGGTTCGAATCCTTGTATCCCTGCCAGTAAGTCAAAGAAGTCCGGTCCTTTTAGGGGGCCGGATTTCTTTTTGTCGTGTTTACCGCCGTTCAGCCCTGACGCTCCAGCACATAGAACGCCCTCTCCCTTGCCCGCGCCAGGTCGGTCAGGCGGTAGCCCCGGCCCAGGTAGTGGGTCAGCACCTCGCGTACCGGGAGTCGCCAGGCTGGGTCGGGCTGCAAAGGCACCTGCACCAGCAGCCGGGGGGCATCGGTATTAAGGACGGGCGGGCCGGGTTCCTCGTCTGACGCTTGCAGCACGTATTGGCCTTCCGGGCAGGGCGCGGGCCGCTCGGCGTGGGGGCGGGTCAAGTCCCAGTCGGCCAGCAGACGGTCAGCGCCGGGGCCGTACCAGTCGGGCAGATACTCGGACACCGTGACGCCCAGCTTTCCGAAATTGAGCCGGGCGTTGCGCGTCACCAGGGGATCGAACGTCCAGGTCATGCGCGTCAGCCCCTGCGCCAGCACCCGCTCGCGCTGCGCCAGCTTGAGGGCCACCGCCAGCCCTGCGCCGCGCACCTCGGGCCGCAGGGCCAACTGGTGCGAGTGGTGCCACAGTTGCCCGCCTCGCAGCGCCGGAAAGCCGTAGACCAGCCCCACCGCCGGGCCACCCCCTTCGGCATAGGCCGCCAGCACCACGCCCCCCAGTGCCCCGCTGATGCGGAACATGGTTCTGGGCAGCAGTTCGCGGTCGGTGTAGCCCCAGGCAGCGGCCTGCACGTCCTCCAGCTCGCGCAGGGCCAATGGGTCGGTCACGTCGCGGATGACGTAGCCAGGAGGAACGGCGGCCAGGGTCACGCCCGGTATTCCTCCCGCACCTCGCTGACTGTCGCCAGGAATTCGCGGTCGAGGGTCACGCCCGTTCCCGCGCCCTGCGGCACGGGCATCAGGCCGTCTACGGCCTCCAGCGGCTCCTGAATGAGGTCTTTGTCCCAGTAGCGGCTGGCCGAACTCGTGTCGCCGGGCAGTTTGAAGTTGGGCAGGGTCGAAAGCTGGATGTTGTGCGCCCGCCCGACGCCGCTTTCCAACATGCCGCCGCACCACACCGGAACGCCGAAGCTCTGGGCCACGTCATGCACCCGCCGCGCTTCGCTCAGGCCGCCGACCCGCGCCACCTTGAGGTTGACGACCCCGCCCGCGCCCAGTGTCAAGGCTTTGCGGGCATCCTGCGCCGAGGCCACCGATTCGTCGAGACACAGGGGCGTCTGGATGCGGCGGGCGAGTTCGGCATGGTCCACGAGGTCGTCCCAGGCGAGCGGCTGCTCGATGTAGGTCAGGTCGTACTCGTCCAGCCGCCGCAGCCTTCCAGTGTCGGCCAGGGTGTAGGCGCTGTTGGCGTCCACCGTCAGGCGAATGTCGGGAAAAGCTTCACGGGTGGCCCGCACGGGTTGCACGTCCCAGCCGGGCTTGATTTTGAGTTTGATGCGCCGATACCCCTGCTCGACATGTCGCCGCACGATGTCTACCGTCGCCTGTTCGTCGGGCTGAATGCCCAGACTGACCCCGACCTCAATTTCGCGCTTGAACCCGCCCAGCAACGTGCCAATAGGCTTGCCCAACGTGCGGGCGTGCAAATCCCAGGCCGCCATTTCGACCATCGCCCGCGCCATGCGGTTGCCCCGGAAGTCGCCCAGCGCGGCGTTCACTTCCTCGGGGTTGGCAAACGTGCGGCCCAGAATGCGTGGCAAAAACACGTCCCGCAGCAGCTCCAGCGCCCCGGCAATGGTTTCCTCGCGGTACATGGGGGAGCGTTCCATGGTGCCTTCCGCCACGCCCTCTAGACCCTCGCCATGCAGCACCAGCAGCGGAATGACCTTCTCGGTCTGCACCCCGAAACTGGTTTCGAAACGGAACTTGAGCGGCAACCTCGCCACAACCAACTCGGCAGCTTCAATTTTGAACATGGGGCCAGTATGCGTCCTCCCCAGCCCCGGCTGCGGCACAATGCGCTTATGACGTTCACTCCCCACGCCAACTGGTCGGCCCTGCACGAGGACGAGGTGCAGCCCTGGAAAACCCTCAGCAGTCGGCAGCTCGTGGGCGGTTTTCGGGTGGTGCTCGAAGACGAGGTGGAGGTCAAGCCCGGCACCCGGACCCTCTACCAGTACCGACCACGCGGCCCCCGCGCCGTGTTCGTGCTGCCCGTGACGGCGGCGGGCGAGGCGGTGTTGATCCGCCAGTACCGCTATCCGTTGCAGGCCACCATCACCGAAATCGTGGCAGGCGGTGTGGAAAAAGGCGAAGACCTGCAAGCGGCAGCGGCCCGCGAGTTGCTGGAAGAAGTGGGCGGCGTGGCGAGTGAGTGGGTCGCCCTGCCCGCCTTCTACCCGCAGCCGAGCATCAGCGGCGTGGTGTTTTACCCGCTG
>NZ_JAUNHK010000111.1 GCF_030523985.1 Deinococcus sp. | reverse complement strand
CAGCATCATCGCGGCGTCGCACGACCCGCTGATTCCGCTCATCACCACGGTTCCCACCCCCTGCGACGAGGCGGCGGCGCTGGCCTTTATCGGGCGGCAGCAAGAGCGGTTGCAGACGGACACGGGTTGGTCACTGGCTATAGCCGAGGGAGACGCGCCCGCTCTGGGGCAAATCGGACTGTGGCCCGGCCAGCGCGAGACGGCTTCGCTGGGGTACTGGCTCTTGCCGTCGGCGCGGGGCCACGGGGCGGCGGCCACCGCTCTGGCGGCCCTGTCACGCTTCGGGCTGGGCCAGTTCGAGCGACTGGAACTGTACGTCGAACCCTGGAACGAGGCGTCGTGGCGCACCGCCGAGCGGGTCGGCTACCAGCGTGAGGGGCTGCTACGGGACTGAACTATTCTTCGGAGATGTCGGAAAAGCACCGACATCTCCTTCGCGCCGTTCAGTCCCGTATTTTCTTCTACTCACTCCGTTCGGAAGAATAGCTTGGATGCCCAAACTATTTTTCAAAGCCGTATGATGCGACAGTTTCAGGACATCGGCGGCGAGCGCAGAGACCTGTATCTGTACTCGTTGCTGCCGAGCGACCTACTGGAAGGCTGAACCGAAAATCCCCCCGCCGAGTAGCCACAGCGGGGGGAAACTTTAGTGAAGGTCAGAAGGTGAAGCTGCTGTCCTGAGCCGCGCCCTGGGCGTTGGTGTCGTTGCTGCCGCCCTGGGCGTGGTCGGCGTCATCCTTGTCATGGTCATGCTCTCCGCGTGGGCCACCCTTCTTGCCAGCGGGGCCGCGCTCGCCAGGGCCACCGCGCCCGTGTTCGTGCATGCCGTGACCGCCACGCCCACCAGGGCCGCGTCCACCGAAAGCGAAGGGGTTTTCGTTGAGGCGCTCCTTCATCTCAGCGGCGCGGTCACTGGGAAAGTCTCCGGCCTTCACGCCCTGGTCGATGGTCGCACTTCCGGCGGCTACGGCGGCGGCCTTCAGCTTGTCCACACTCAGGCCGAGTTGCGCGGCGAGCTTTTGCAGGAACACGTCGCTGTAGTTGGTGCCGCTGTCACGCGGGGGGGCAGGGCGCTGGTTGCCCTGGTGCTGAGGAATGCCGGGCTGGTCGAGGTTCTGGCCCTGCTGTGCCTGTCCGGGCGGCACGGGTTGCACACGCTGGGGCTGGGCGGCAAAGGCGAGGCCGACGGTGAGGGGCAGGGCAGCCCAGGCCATCAGGGGAAGACGGTTTTTCACGGTTCTACGCTCCTTGGGAACTTGGAAAAGATGACCCTGGGAAAAGGGGTTCGGTGTCTCCGAACGGCTGCTACTTTGCGCCCGCTGGGTTAATCGGCGGCTAAAGCAGGCCGCGTCCCTGACTGCGGGATGAAGTACCCCCCGCCCCGCTCTGGCGGTGGCAGACTAAGGACGTCGAACCTGACATTCCGCATTTTCGGAACAGCACCGCAAACGCTCCATTCCCGGTTCAACGTCCTTTTTTCGCTACTCGCTTCGCTCGGTTCATCCCAAGATGAACTTCGACCTACTTAACGGCACACCCTGGGGGGTGGAGTATGGTTCAACTGCTGATTGACAACCCTTTGCTGCTGCTCTTTCTCATCGCGGCCATCGGCTACCCGCTGGGGCGCATCAACATCCGGGGATTTTCGCTGGGCATCGCCGCCGTGCTGTTTACCGGGCTGGCGTTCGGCGCACTCGACCCCAACCTCAAGACCCCGCCGCTGCTCTACGAGTTCGGACTGGTGCTGTTCGTCTACACCATCGGCATCGCCAGCGGCCCCGCTTTCTTCAGCGCCATGAAGCGCGGCGGCCCGCGTGACAACGCTGCCGTACTGGGCGCGATTCTGCTGGCGGCGGGTGCGGTGGTGGCGGCGGTCAAGCTGCTGGGCCTCAAGGGAACGTATGCGGCGGGCCTGCTGGCCGGGTCGCTGACCAACACACCCGCCCTGGCGGGGGCCATCGAACGGCTGAGGGGCAGCGGCGCGGCAGAAGCCGTCCAGAGCGAACCTGTCGTCGCTTACTCGGTGGCGTACCCGATGGGCGTGATCGCCATGCTGCTGGCTATTACCCTGCTCAAGAAGCTGTGGAAGGTGCCGGACGCGGCCCCGCCCGAGCCGATCGACCACCGTAGCGTGCGCGTGCGTGATACGGCGGCGCTGCAAACCCTGCCCGACACCGTGCGGATCGGGCGCTACCAGCATGGCGAAAAGGTCGGTCTGGCGGGCCTGTACGACGACCAGTTGCGCCAGGAAATCGAGCCGGGCGACACCATCAGCCTGATCGGGCCAGCCAGCACGCTCGCGCAGGTGGTGCCGCAGGTGGGCGAAGACCTGGGCGAGGAGCTGGAACTCAGCCGCGAACATCTGGACATGCGCCGCATGTTCGTCTCCGAGCAGGGCGTGGCCGGACACCGCCTGGGCGACCTGCCGCTGCACGAGAAGTACGGCGCGACGGTGACCCGCATTCGCCGGGGCGACACCGACCACTTAGCCGACGAAAACACCGTGCTGCAACTGGGCGACCGGGTGCGCGTGGTGGCCCCGCGTGACCAGATGCCTGCCCTGACCCGGCTGTTCGGGGACAGTTACCACCGCCTCTCTGAAATCGACGCCATGACCTTCAGCGTGGGCATCGCGCTGGGCCTGTTGCTGGGGCTGGTCGCCATTCCGCTGGGCGGCGGGCAGACCTTCAAGCTGGGACTGGCGGGCGGTCCCCTGATCGTCGGCCTGATCCTGGGAGCGGTAGGCCAGACCGGGCCGCTCAACTGGCAATTGCCCTACAACGCCAACCTGACCCTGCGGCAAATCGGCCTGATTCTGTTTCTGGCGGGCGTGGGCAGCCGCAGCGGGTACGCCTTCTTTTCCACCGTCGCCAGTCCACTGGGGCTGAAACTGTTCGTGGCAGGCACGCTGATTACCACCCTCGCCGCCGTGACGCTGCTGTGGTGGACGCATAAAGTCCAGAAGGTTCCCTTCGCCCACGCGACGGGGCTGCTGGCGGGTCTCCAGACCCAGCCCGCCGTGCTGGGCTTTGCCACCGAAACCATGAAAAGCGACCAGCCCAACATCAGCTACGCCACGGTCTACCCCGTCGCCACCATCGCCAAGCTGATTCTGGCGCAACTGCTGCTGGGGCTGGGCAGTTAGCGACCACCGACGACAGAGTGGGGAGAGTGCCTGAATCCTAGCCTCTCCCCACCCCCTTCGCCGCTCTGTCTCAGACCTTAACCAGACGCAGATTCTGGTCGCCTTTCAGGTCGGAGACGTGGAAGGGCTTGAGCCGATAATGCGGGGGAAACAGCCGCAGTTCCTCGCCGCCAACCAGGGCAGAAATCAGGGTCGCCAGCAGCACCTCGGCCATGCCCGCGCCCAGGCAGGTGTGTGCGCCCGCGCCGTAGGGGTTCAGGGCGTTTTTCTGGCGGTGTTCGTTGCGCGGTTCCAGAAAGCGCTCCACGTCGAACTTGTCGGGGTCGCGGAACAGGGCCGGGTCACGCTGCGAGGCCATCAGCCCCATCAGGAGTTCTTCGCCCTGGCGAATCTGGTAGCCCTGAAACTCGAAATCGCGGGTGGCGTGGCGGTTAGGCAGGTTGGCGATGGGGTAGTACCGCATGACCTCCAGCGTCAGCGCGTGCAGCACCTTCAGCTCGCGCAGTCGGCTGGCGGGCAGCCCCTCCGCCAGCAGCGGCTCCACTTCGGCCCGCAACCGGGCATACAGTTCGGGGTCACGGTAGGCGTGGTACAGCGAAAGCGTCAGGACATTGACCACCGTATCCAGCCCCGCCACATAGGGCAGCATCATCATGAACACCAGTTCCTGCTCGTTGATGAGGTCGGGGTCGCTCTCCAGCAGCGCCTTGAGGTCACGCACATAGGGCGAAGGCAGGGTGTCGGCGTCCAGCGCCAGAATCTCCTGCGCGGCGGCCCACGCCCGTGCCTTGGCCGTCAGATAGTCCTCGCGCTTGAGGTCGGACGCCGGACGCACCCCGGCAATGTTGACCGCGATCTGGGTGTGCCAGTAGTGAATGAAATCCTGAAGCGAGTCGCCCGGTTTGCGCCCCAGCGTCAGCAGCCCCACGCAGTCGGCCACGAGCCGCTGGGCAAACGGCAGCACCGCGAACGCCTGCCCATACGGCACCTCGGCCACCGCCTGCCGCGCCAGTTCCAGCACCTGCGGTATCCCCTCCTGCGCCCGCGTCTTGGCAAAGCCGCCCCGCGCCGCCGCCCGGTACTTGCGGTGCTTTTCACCCTCCAGCATGGACAGCACATGCCGCCCGCCAAACTCGCGCACCACCCCTTCCCACATCTTCCACGCGTCGAACTCGCCCGTGTTCTTCGCCATCGCCTCGGCTGCCGCCGGGCCGCCCAGCACCACAAACTCGCGGTTCAGCGCCCGCACCCGGAAACAGGGGCCGTGCTTGGCATACTGCTGGTACAAAAAGCCTTCCATGTCCGAGACAAGCGAAACGACACTGCCGACAAGCGGGAGGCCATCGGCCACAGGGGGACGCGGTGCTGGGTGGGTTGTCATGGTGCCCCGTATCATCTCACACCCGTCGCCCGGTGACATCCTCCCCTGCCCTGCCCTTGCGCCCCCTCCACACCCAAGCCCCCGCCGCCCCCGAAAGGGAGCCAAAGCGGAGCTTTTCAGCCAAGATGAGTGATACCATATACGGTATGAAAGCAGTGCTGGATACCAACGTGATTTATGCGGCACTGCGTTCAAACCGGGGCGCATCCTTCGCTGTCTTGCAAGCCCTGCGGGCTGGTCGGTTCCAGATGGCTCTTTCTGTTGCTCTCTGTCTGGAATATGAAGATGTCCTGCTGCGTGACCCGCCGCCCATTCCTGCCGACGCCGTGCAAGACATACTGGATTATCTGGTCAGCATCAGCCTCAAGCCTGCGCTCAGTTTCAACTGGCGGCCCCAGCTCCGCGACCCCAAAGACGAACTGGTGCTGGAACTGGCCGTCCATGGGCAATGCCCCTATATCGTCACCTTCAACACCCGCGACTTTGCTGGCTGCGAGCGCTTTGGCGTTCAGGCCATCACTCCCGCCCAGTTTCTTGCCTTACTAGGAGGAACACCATGACCGCTATGAGTCTGCGTTTGCCCGAAAGCCTGCACGCCCAACTGAAAGCCGTGGCCGAGAAAGAAGGCGTGAGCGTCAACCAGTACATTCTGCTCTCGGTGGCCGAGCGTATGGCCCGTAGTGAGGATTATTTTGCCGTGCGTGCCGCCCGTGCCAGCGCCGAAAAGTTTGATGCTGCCCTGGCCCAGGTGCCCGATGCGCCCCCAGTTGAAGGCGACGAACTCTCCCCTGGCCTTGATAGACTGAAGCCATGAGCCTCGGGGAAATCAAAATGAACCGCCAGGTTATTGAGGTTACGACTTTTGAGGAGCAGCAAGAAGACTGGCCCTACTGGATGACCCGAACCCCAGCCGAGCGCCTGCAAGCGCTGGAATTGCTGAGGCAAATTCACTATGGCTACGATGCAACTACCACCCGACTTTGCCGAGTTCCTGAAGTTACTGAATCAACATGGGGTTAAGTACCTGCTGATAGGCGGTTACGCCGTTAATCTGTACGGTTTTGTTCGGGCGACGGGCGACCTGGATATTTTTGTGGAACTGACACAAGACAATATTCAGCGTCTGACAGCGACTTACCATGATTTCGGCATCAGCAGTGTTGAGGCTGAGCTGTTTCAACCCGGCAAAATTATCCGTATGGGTGTGCCACCACTGCGGCTGGAAGTTCTGAATAGAATCAGTGGCGTAGAGTTCGCGGAAGCCTACGCAGAACGCGAGACGATGGATATTGGCGAACTGAGTATTCCCGTGATTAGCCTGCGGCTGTTGCGGCAAAACAAGGCGGCCAGTGGGAGGCCCAAAGACTTGGGGGATTTGGCTTCTTTACCGGGCGACGAACTCCCCTAGCCCCGCCGCCCTTTCCATCATCCATCAGCGAAGCGAACCCATCATCCATCATCCCCAAGCCCCCGCCGCCCCCAAAAGGGAGCCAAAGCGGGGGCTTGAGCACGTAAGATCTAGTTGATACACAAATCGTCTGAAATGGGAATTCGACGTGTGGAACGTTTTAGACGACATGACAAAAGTGTTACCTGAGCTGTTCCCAATTTACCTTAATCGTTATGCCCATCGAATTGAAAAGTCAAGATGGTCAGCGTAGTATGACACCAAATTGGTACTCCGCCTTCGCCGGTTCGTCGTATCAATTTTTGGAGACAATATGAAGGACGTAGACAAGAAGAAAGACAGCACTAATACACCCGTGTTGACTTCTGCCGACGTTCGCTTTGTAGCTCAGCTGCTTGCACAGCCAGCTCACAAGCCGAAGCCCGGAATGGTGGCTGCACGTGAAATGCACCAGCGGTTTTTCGCTAAGTAAATAGCGTATATTGGCCGATGTGTTTACCGGTCAGCAGAAGTTAATCATCCAGCGCTTCGATCCAGATATACATGATCGGAGCGCTTTCTCATGCCAAATAGCAGATTCATTGCAAATCTATTTTACAGGTGAAGAGTTCATCAGAGATGTTGTTGACCTGAAAATTCTGGGTGGCTGGGTTGCCGCAGATGAATCTGGTAAGGTTTTCGGGTATTACACGTTAGGTATGCGGACACTTGATACGAAACAAATACCAAATCCTGAGCAGCTTGAGTTTCCTTTCAAGACACTAAATTTTGTAATTCTAAGTAGAATTGCTACTTGCGATGATCTTCGAGGTACAGGTTATGGGCAAGGTCTACTCTTTGATGCTGTTAAAACCGCCTATGAATTAGGCTCCCCTCTTGGTGCTCAAGGCGTCTACCTTGAAGCACGAAATGATGAGGTTATCAGAATCTATGAGAACTTCGGTTTTTTTAGTTTGCCGAGCAAAAGCGAACGGATGATATATCCTTTTAAAGATTTTTTACAATAAAAACGACTTCTAAGAAGCTGGCAGCCTCCGAGGTATGGAGACTGCCCCTTCCCTTTATCCTTGCCCTCCTTACGCCCCGACGTAATCCTCAATGGGCGGGCAACTGCACACGAAGTTTCTATCGCCGTACACGTTATCCACGCGGTTCACGGCGGGCCAGTACTTCCACGCCTTCTGCGCGGTGCTGGGGAACGCCCCCGTTTCGCGGCTGTAGGCGCGGTTCCACTCCGCGTCCAGCAGGTCGGCCTGGGTGTGGGGCGCGTGCTTCAGCGGGCTGTCTTCGGCGCTCATCGTGCCGTCCTGCACGTCCTGAATCTCGCGGCGGATGCTCAGCAGCGCGTCCACAAAGCGGTCAAGTTCGGCCTTGGGTTCGCTCTCGGTGGGTTCGATCATCAGCGTGCCCGCCACGGGGAAGCTCATGGTGGGGGCGTGGAAGCCGTAGTCCATCAGGCGCTTGGCAATGTCCTCTTCGGAGATGCCGCTGGCCTGTTTCAGCGGGCGAATATCCACGATGCACTCGTGCGCCACGCGGCCCCCCTTGCCCGTGTACAGGATGGGGT
>NZ_JAUNHK010000110.1 GCF_030523985.1 Deinococcus sp. | reverse complement strand
CCAGCCCCATCCTCAGGAGAAAACCATGCTTGTCAAAGATGTAATGCACGGACGCGCCGTCGCGATTGACCCCAATGAAACCCTGCCCAGCGCCGCCGTGATGATGGAAGAACTCGGCGTCAAGCGCCTGCCCGTGATGCAGGGGGGCCGCGTGGTCGGCCTGCTGACCGATGGCGAAATCAAGCGCAAGCTGCCGCATGTGTCCGAGGGCCTCAGTGCCTGGGACTTCGCGGTGAAGGCTGGGCGGGTGCGCGTGCGCGAAGCCATGCGGATGCCTGTGCTGACGCTGACCCCCGAAACGCCGCTGGCCTCGGCAGTACAGACCATGCTGGAACGCCGCGTGGGGGGGATGCCTGTGGTGGACGAGGACGGCGAGTTGCGCGGAATGCTGACCCTGACCGACGTGCTGCGCCGCGCCTCCGAGTCGCCCAACCCTGCCTGGGGCACGGCGGGCGAACACATGAGCCGCGAAGTCGTGTCCGTTTCTGCCGATGACGCCGCCAACGAAGGGGCCGCCCGCCTGACCGTCAGCCGCCTGCGCGTGTTGCCCGTGCTGTCGGGGGGCAAGCTGCTGGGGCTGCTGCACGAAAAGGACGTGACAGCGGCGCTGGAACGCGAAATGGCCGTGCAGGGCCGCGACGTAGCCAGCAGTCTGCTGCTGCGTGACCAGCCCGTCACTGCGCTGATGCGTGCGCCATCGGGACGCCTGACCCCGCAGACCCCGCTGGCGGAAGTGATGTACAAGATGGTCGAACTCGACGTTCACGGCTTGCCTGTGGTGGGCGAAAACGACGAACTGCTGGGTGTGCTCACGGTCAGCGACGTGCTCAAGGCGATGGTGGGTACCGTCTAAAGTCCGACCAGGGAAGGGGAAAACTTCGGCAGGCTTCCTTTGCGGCGCTGCCCCTCCTGCTAGCCTGCTTTCATGCTTGACCCCCGTTCTCTTCCCTTTCCGGCCCAGGTTCACCCCCAGGCCCGCCCTGCCCGGCGGCTGACCTGGGACTCGCGGGAAGCTGGCCCCGACACCGCGTTCGTGGCGCTGCCCGGCGAGAAAATGCACGGCAACCAGTTTGTCGAGCAGGCGCTGGCGGCGGGTGCGCCTTTCGTCCTGACCGACCTGGACGTGCCCCGCGCCATTCGCGTGGACGACGCCCGAAACGCCCTGTTCGCCTGGGCGCGGCACGAACGGGCCAAAAACCCGCTGGTCGTCGGTATCACGGGCAGTGCGGGCAAAACCACCGCCAAGGCCTACGCGGCGGCGGCGCTCGATGCCCACTCCATGCCCGTCTACAACACCATGCCCGCCATCGCCTGTTTTCTGGTGCAGTACGGGGCCAGCCAGCGGCCGCTGGTCGTCGAAATGGGCATTGACCGCATCGGGGAAATGGCGGAACTCGTCGACCTGGTGCGCCCCGACGTGGGCGTGGTGACCACCATCGGCCCCGCCCACCTCGAACAGTTCGGCGACGTGCAGACCATCGCCCGTGAAAAGGGCCTGATTCTCGGAGCGCGGCGCGGGCTGGTGGGCGAGCAGGCCAGCGCGTATTTTCCGCAAACCGACAGCTACGGCTTCGGCAATGTGACCTACCGGGGCGAGGGGTTGGAACTCACGCCGCAGGCGGCCCGCTTCCGCTTCGGCGGCATGGGCGTCATTCTGCCGCTGGCCTCGCGGGTGCAGGCCGAGGCCGCCGTGCTGGGTATGGAACTCGCCCGCGAAAACGGTATTGCCCTGGCCGACGCCGCCGTGCGGATGAGTGCGGTCGAGGTTCCCAGCGGGCGCTACCGGGTGCATCCGGGGCGGTTCATCGTCATCGACGACACCTACAACGCTTCGCCTGTCGCGGTGCGGGCCGCGCTGGACGCTCTGGCCGCTTGGCCCGGACGCCGCATCAGCGTGCTGGGCCGGATGCTGGAACTCGGCCCCACCGAGCGCGACCTGCACGCCGAAGTCGGAGCCTACGCCCGCGAACGGGCCGACCTGACCTACGGCGTGGGCGAGTTCGCTCATGAGTTGGGCGAACGGGCCTTCGCCAACGTTTCCGACCTGCTGGACGACCTGCGGCGCGAAGTGCGGGACGGCGACGTGGTGCTGGTCAAGGCCAGCCGGGGCATTTCCATGACCCCAGAGCAGCGCCTCGGCGCGGGCGTGGGTCTGGACGTGGTGGTCAACGGATTGCTGGAGCAGCGCGGGGAAGGCGTTTAAGGCGTGCTGCCGCCCCGCTTGCCTTTCCGGACACTGGCCTGCGCTCTGGCAGTTTCCCTCCTGAGCGCCTGTGCGCCGACCTCCTCTCCAGTGGAGGCTCCGGCGGCGGCGGTGCCCGGACTTCACGGTGACCCCCAGCGTTTTCGCGCCGCTTTTTCGGACGCGGGGGTGGCCTGGGTGGTGGATGGGCGGGCCTGCGTCGCCCGCGCTCCGGGCTACCGCGTGACCTGTCCCAAACTGCCACCCGCTTCCGACGTGGCGTGGCAGGGCGAAACGGCCTGGGCGCTGCTACCGGGGCCGGGGCTGGCGGTGACCCTCGACCTCGCGCCGCGCAGTGTGGTCGCCGGAGCCGCCGCTGCTCTCAGCAGCACGCGCATTTACCGCCGCGACGGCAGCACCCTCAGCTATGGCGGCGAACCGGGCCGGGGCATAGCGGGTCGCCCGCAAGCCGCCGTGACCGGTGGCGACGAGCAGGACTACGTCTGGCTGGCGGGTCAGGTGCGCCGCGTGTCGGACGGCGTGGTGACCGAGCGGCAGGCCCGCCCCTTCCTGTACCGCACCCCAGCGGGCGCGGCGACTGCCTGGCTCCCGACGGCGGCTGACCGCTTGGGCGAGTACCGCCTGACCGGGAGCGCCCTGGAACACTTCGCCGCCGGGCAGGTGGTGGCCCGCGTGCCGCACGGCGCGGGGCGGGTGGGGCTGGTGCAGGGCGAGGTGGTGACGGTCAGCCCAGCAGGTGAGCTTCGCCGCTTTGCTGCCGACTTGCGGCCCCTGCTGCGCCTTCCGGCGGCGGGTCATCCGGTACTGGCCGCCGCCCCACATGTCAGAGTTCCGTAAGCGGGGGGGTGGTTGCATAGAGACGCTATGTCCGTTGCCGCCCGCCTTCCGAAGCCCTTCTCAATTCACCGCTTTTCAGGCCCGTTTTTCCCTTGCTTGGGAGGTCATACTTTCCATCAGGGGAGCCTGCCCCGGCAGATGAGTGAATGCTAAAATTTGCCCGACTCTGGAGGGAGCATGACGAGCCTCATTAACCGTTTTCGCAGCCGTCCCGCGGCCATAGGCGTGGAGATCGGCACCAGCACCATCAAGGTGGTCGCCCTCAAGGCCGGTTCGCCGCCATCGTTGCAGCACGCCGTCATGGTGCCGACCCCCATCGGCAGCATGCGTGACGGTCTGGTCGTCGAGCCGCAGGCCGTAGCCGGGGAACTCAAAAACCTGCTGGCCGAACACCGCATCACCACCAACTACGCCGTCACGGCGGTGCCCAATCAGGTCGCCGTGACCCGCAACATCATGGTGCCGCGCATGGAACGCAAGGACCTGCAAGACGCCATCCGGTGGGAAGCCGAGCGCTACATTCCCTACCCCATTGATGAAGTGACGCTCGACTTCGACCTCCTCGACGACCCGTCCACCATTCCCGACGACGGGCAGATGGAAGTCGTCATCGCCGCCGCGCCCACCGAGGCGGTTCACCGCCAGATCGAGGTGCTGCGTCTGGCGGGGCTGGAGCCGACCGTCGTGGACCTCAAGAGCTTCGCGGCGCTGCGTGCCCTGCGTGGCAACCTGCTGGGCGAACACCTCACCAAGAGCACCCTCACGGGCAGCAATTACACCGAGGCCGGAGAAGTCGCACTGGTCATGGAAATCGGCGCGAGCAGCTCGGTCATCAACCTCGTGCGCGGCGACCGCATCCTGATGACCCGCAACATCAACGTCTCCGCCGACGACTTCACCACCGCCCTCCAGAAGGCTTTCGACCTCGACTTTGCCGCCGCCGAGGATGTCAAGCTCGGTTACGCCACGGCGACTACGCCCACCGAGGACGAGGAAGACCTGCTCAACTTCGACCTCAGCCGGGAGCATTACAGCCCGGCCCGCGTGTTCGAGGTGGTGCGCCCAGTGTTGGGCGACCTGATCACCGAAATCCGGCGTTCGCTGGAGTTCTACCGCGTGCAGAGCGGCGACGTGGTCATCGACCGGACCTTCCTGGCAGGCGGCGGGGCCAAACTGCGCGGTCTGGCCGCCGCCATCAGCGACGCACTGGGCTTCCGGGTCGAGGTCGCGTCGCCCTGGCTGACGGTGCAGACCGATCAAGCGGGCGTGGATACCGGCTACCTCCAGACCAACGCGCCCGAATTCACCGTGCCGCTGGGGCTCGCCCTTCGGGGGGTGAGCAGCCGTGGTTGAAATTAACCTGCTGCCCAAGGAGTACCAGAAAAAGACGCAGCCGAACGTCTGGAAATACGCCTCGTGGGCTGTGGCGGGACTGACGGCGGCGGTGCTGGGGGGCTGGTTGATTGCGGTGTCGGGCAACACGAACAAGCTGCGCGCCCAGTCGGAAGACCTGCAAAAGCAGATCGAGGCCGTCGCTCCCCAAAAGCAGCGGTACAACGAACTGGTGGCCCGCAAGACCGAACTCGAGCAGGTCACCAACGTGGCGCTGCAACTGCGTGACCGCAAGACCTACTGGTCGAACGATCTCGCCTCCTTCGTGGGCCGGATGCCGGGCAATGTGGTACTGAACAGCATCAACATGACGACTGTGGACAGCGGCACCTCCGCCAACCCCGCCTACGCGGGCAAGGCCGTGACCCGTCAGCTCGACCTCGCAGGCAAGGCGGGCAGCCAGGAGGCCATCATCTCGTTCCTCAACGCTTACGAAACCGACGCCAATTTCGGCGTGGACTTCAAGAGCATGCAGCGGGATACGGGCAGTGGCGCCTACACCTTCTCCGCCGCCGTGGGTGTGGTCGGTGACCAAGCCGCCAATGCAGCCGCGAGTGCCACCACGCCCGTGCCTGCCTCGGGCACGGCTCCGGCCCCCGCGCCGAGCGCCCCGGCCACGCCTGCCCCCGCTGGAGGCAACCCATGAGCAGCGTCAAACTCACGCCCCAGTACATCTTCGCGCTCGTTGTGCTCGCCTGTTTTGTCCTGGGCTACCTCGTCTACAGCCAGCTGATTCAGCCGCGCCAGCTGGAAATCACCACGCTCAACGGTGAAATCGAGCAGCGTCAGCTTCAACTTTCCGCCGACCAGGGCAAGGCGGCTCAGGTGCTGAACCTCACCAAAGAGGTGCAAGGACTCGAAGTGGAACGCGAGCGCTTCTTGCAGGCGCTGCCGCCCACCGCCAATTTCGGGCAGGTCATCAGCAACATCAAGCAGACGGTGAGTGCCGCCGGGGGAGACCTCAAATCGCTGGGCTTTTCTGCCGGAACCGCCGACGCCAATCTCCCCGCCGGGGTCAAACCCATCGGCATCACCATGACCATTGACGGTCAGTTCCCACAGCTTTTTGAAGTGCTGCGCAATCTGGAGTTGCAAGGCCGCTTCACCACCGTGGACACCGTGGGCCTGCAAGCTCAAGCGAACGACTCGGTTCAGGGCAACCAGGGCACGAAGCTGAGCGGCAACATGGGACTGACGGTCTACACCTTCGACGCGGCTCAGGCCGCTGCCGGTGGGACGACGCCCGCTGCGGCGGGGACGCCCGCCCCTGCTCCGGCAGCCCCCGCGCCCTCGGCTTCTGGAGGCACGCAATGAGCCGTTTGCCGAGTGAGACAGACCAGACCCAGACCATCACCACGCAGTCCCAGGACCGCTCGACGCTGAACCTCAACATGCCCCGCGAGGTCAAACTCGTGCTGGTCGTGCTGGGCATGGTCGCCCTGATCGGAGGCTGGTTCGTGTTGACCGGTCAGCCGGGCCAAAATGACGCCGGGGTCAACCCGGTAACGCCTGTGACCAGTTCGACCGACAATGGCGGCACCGACACGGCGGGTGGGGCAAGCACGGCGACGACGGACCCGAACGGGACTGCAACCACCCCGGACGGAACTGCTGGCACGGATGGGACGGGTACGGGAGCAACTCCCGTGGACGGCAACCCCTCGGCAGGAGCGGGTACAGGTGCAGGAACAGGAACCGCTGCTGGTGGAGCCAACGGCAACGAAGCCCTGGTCGCCACTGTCCCGCCCCTGAGTACCGACGCGGGCGAGGCGACGGGCGCCGCGTCCGGTGTCGCGCAGAGCCAGCCCGCTCCCGCTCCTGCGCCTAGCGGAATCAATCCCGAACGGCCCCTGGTGCCCCTCGGTAACACCAACCCCTTCGGCGGCCCGAACTTCACAGCGAGCGGTTCGGTGTCGGGGAACGCTGCGGGCAACACGGGGGGGGCCCAGACGCCGGAAGGTCAGGCAGGTACGAATCAGGAAGACGTGCTCGCGGCTGGCGTGCCCGGGGACAACCAAACGACGCCGCAACCCGCTCCCGCTGCTGTCCCCACGACGCCTGTGGCACCGGCCCCCGTGGTCATCAGTACGCCCACGCCAGTGGCGAGCACCCCTGCCGCCACGCTTGACCCCCTCAGCGGAGCGCTGCCCATTCCGACGCTTCCCAACACGTCCGCGCCTGTGGCCGAATCCCCTTCCGTCACCGCAGTGGCCGCCCCCGCCACCTCTGCCGGGTCGCAGAGGGCGGGCACATCCGGCGGGCAGCGAGCGACCACCGCGCAGACCACGTCTCAGCAGACGACCACCCGGCAACCCGTGGCCCAGAAGCCCGCTGCTCGGCAGCCGACGGCCCAGACCTCTGCGGCTCAAAACGCTGCGGCCCAGCAACCAGCCGCCCGGAAGCCTGTGACACAAGCCGCGTCGCCGAGGCCCACGGGCGGCACGGCGAGCGGCAAACCCCAGACCACCACGGCCCAGGTGCCCACTGTGCGCCCCGTGCCGAGTGGCTCTGTCACCGTGCGCCCGCCTGTCGTCATCAGCGGCAGCCAGACGCCTCAGGTCGTGGGTGGGAGCCAGCCTACCGTCACCACGCCCGCGCCTGACCCGGTGACGCCCCCGCCCATCGTGGCGGCCCGCGTGCCCAAGTCCAATGCGGTGCCCGAACTCGTGGCCCAGGCTCCCCAGACCTCAGGCCGCCCGAACGCCGTGACCGGTCAGACGGGGACGGGCAGCGCCGCTGCACCTACAGGCGCGGCAGCTTCGGCGGGCGCAGCGGGCAGTGCCCAGGCAGCCCCACCCCTCATCACCGTCGCGGGAACGGACGCCGCCAACCCGACCGACTCGGCGGGCGCGGCGGGCACCGTCGTCACGCCCACCGGGGCCACCACGACCCTCAGCCCCCTCGAACAACTGCTCGCGCAGCGCCAGCTCTCGCTCAGCTCGGTGGTGCTGGGGCCGACCAATACGGCTGTCTTCCGCACTGCACAGGGCTTTGTCGTCGTCGAACAGGGCCAGCCCCTTCCCGACAACGAAGGCGGCAAGGTCGTCCTCAAAGAAGTCAAGGCCGACGCCGTGACGCTGGCCCTCGGCAATACCGTCAAGACTCTGGAACTCGAACAAAGGTGAGCCATGAATAAACGACACGCCCTTCTCCTGACCGCCGTGCTGGGCATGGCCGCCGCTCAAGCTCAGA
>NZ_JAUNHK010000109.1:4190-7635 GCF_030523985.1 Deinococcus sp. | reverse complement strand
CGCTTGTCGCCTACCCACAGCCCTGCGATGCCGAAGGTCAGGGCGCGGTAGCGGGTGCGAAAGCCCGTCGCCCGCATCATCTGCGCGAGGCGTTCGGGGTCGGGAAAGGCAAGCACGCTTTCGGGCAGGTAACGGTAGGCGGCGGCGTTGCCACTCAGCAGCCCGCCAATGAGGGGCAGAACGTGCTGGAAATAGACGCGGAAGACGGCCCCGAACAGCCCCGGCGCGGGCGGCGGAAATTCCAGCAGCACCAGCCGCCCGCCGGGAGCCAGAACCCGCCAGAACTCGGCCAAGCCCTGCGCGTAGTCGGCAAAGTTGCGAAAGCCGAAGGAGCACGTCACCACATCGAAAGAGCCGTCCGGGTAAGGCAGCCTGAGGGCGTCGCCTTCTTCAAAGCGGATGTCCAGCCCCCTGGCCCTGGCCTTTTCGCGCCCAATGTCGAGCATCTGCGGCACGAAGTCGGAAGCGGTCAGGTCAATCTGGGGGGCGCGTTCCTTGAGCTCTAGGGCAAAGTCGCCCGTGCCCGTCGCCACGTCCAGCACGCGGCGCGGCGAGTGGGCCAGAGCCTGCGCCGCCGCCGCCTTGCGCCAGCCCCGGTCTACGCCCGCGCTCATCACGCGGTTGAGCAGGTCGTAGGTGGGCGCAATCGAGGCGAACATGTCCTGCACGGCCTGGCCCTTGTCCTGTTTGTCGCCGACGGGCGGCTTGTGGGGCTGATGGTCGGTCATGGGGGTCAGGATAGGGTGGATAGAGTGGGGCCATGTCCCCAGACCACCTGAAGGCCAACGCCGCGCAGTTCGGCCAGTTGGCCCCGCACTACGACGCGCTGGGTTTTCTGACCCAGGCCGCGCACGCTCTGGCGGCAGCCGTGCAGGTGCCAGCGGACGGGCGCGTGCTGGACGTCGCCACCGGAACCGGAACCGTCGCCCTGGCCCTGGCGCAGCGGGCGCCCGAGGTGGTCGGCGTAGACCTCGCCCCCGCCATGCTGGACGTGGCCCGTCAGCGGGGACAGCGGCAAAGGAACGTGCAGTTCGTGGAAGCCGAGGCCACCGCCCTCCCCTTTCCCGACGCGACCTTCGACGTGGTGACCTGCGGGGCGGGCCTGTTTTTCGTGCCGGATATGGTTGCCGCCCTGCGCGAGTGGCGGCGGGTGCTGAACCCGGGCGGCGAAGTCGTTTACAGCGCTTTCGGACGTGGCCTGCTGGGGCCGCTGCCTGCCCTTTGGCGCGAGCGGCTGATGGGCGAAGGCGTCAAACCGGGTGCGCCGCCGCTGGGCCGCATCGGGACACCGGAAGCGGCGGCGGAGCTCTTGCGCGAGGCCGGGTTTGCCGATGTTCAGGCCGACCTGACCGTGCTGGATTACCCCCTGCCCTCCCCCGCCGCACGCTGGGCCGACATTGCAGCGGGGCTGGAAGGGCTGCCGCTGCGCGACTTTTCGCCCGAGACGCAGCACCGCCTGCGGGCCGAGCATCTGACCGAACTGGAAACGCTGTTTGCAGGCGGGCCGCTGAGGGTGCCCATTCCGCTGATCGTGGCGCGGGGGCGGAAAGTCCAAAGTTTCCTCTGACTGTCCTGAACGGCGCAAAAAATGAGCGCCCCCGAATTGCAGGAGCGCTGAAGCGTCAGACCCTTCGGGCCTCAGATTTCCTCACCACACGTCACGCGGCAGCTTCGCGTCCAACTCCGGGTCGTCCGTTCGCACGAAGGTGGGTTCGGCTTCGCCCGCTTTGCGGCGGCGGTCGTAGTCGCGCAGCAGCCGCACCGCCACCGGCCCGAGCAGCACCAGCGCAATGAGGTTGGTCACGGCCATCAGGCCCATGCTGAGGTCGGCCATGTTCCACACGGTGGGGACTTCGGTCAGTGCACCGAACATCACCATGCCCAGCAGCAGCAGCCGGAAGGCGGTCATCACCCAGGGGCGGCGGGTCAGAAACTGCACGTTGCTCTCGGCGTAGGCGTAGTTGCCGATGATGCTGGTGAAGGCGAAGAAGAAAATGGCGACGGCGAGAAAGTCGTTGCCCCAGTTGCCGATGTGCGAGGCCAGCGCCGCCTGCGTGAGCTGCACGCCGCTGAGTTCCGCCGAGCGCGGCGCGTCGCTGAGCAAAATCAGTGCGGCAGTCGCGGTGCAGATGACGATGGTGTCCACGAACACGCCGACCATCTGCACCAGCCCCTGCTGCACGGGGTGGGCCACCGTCGCCGCCGCCGCCGCGTTGGGGGCGCTGCCCATGCCCGCTTCGTTGGAAAAGAGGCCGCGCTTGACGCCGTTGAGCAGCGCCGCCATCATCCCGCCCGCCACGCCGCCTGCCGCCGCCTGAAGGCCGAACGCGCTTTTGAAGATGTCCGAAAACACGCCCGGAAGCTGTCCCAGGTGCGTGACGACGACATACAGCGCAATCAGCAGGTACGCCAGCGCCATGAACGGCACCACGATTTCGGCCACCCGCGCCACGCGCTTGATGCCGCCGAAGATAATCGGGGCGGTCAGCAGCACCAGCACGGCCCCGATCAGGGTGGGCGAGAGGCCGTAGGCCCCGGTCACAGCGGCGGTGATGGAATTGCTCTGCACGGCGTTGAACACGAACCCGAACGCCAGAATCAGGAAGACCGAAAACAGCCCCCCCAGCCAGCCCTGCCCCAGACCGCGCTGAATGTAGTAGGCGGGGCCGCCGCGAAAGCCGTGGTCGGCATCGCGTACCTTGTACGCCTGCGCCAGCGTCGCTTCGATCAGGGCGGTGCTCATGCCCAGCAGCGCAGTCATCCACATCCAGAACACCGCGCCGGGGCCGCCCACCGTCACCGCAATCGCCACCCCCGCTATGTTGCCGGTGCCCACACGACTCGCCAGACCCGTGGCGAACGCCTGAAACGAGCTGATGCCGCCCGAGACCTTGTTCCGGCTGCCGAAAATGACCTTCCAGGCGTGCGAAAACAGCCGCAGTTGCGCGCCGCCCGTCCAGAAGGTGAACAGCACGCCCGCCCCGATCAGCAGGTAAATGAGCAGCGACCCCCACAGCAGGCCGTTGCCCCAGTTGATGAAACTATTCAGAAAGTCCACAAAATGGACTCTAGCAGGGGAGGTTCAAGGGTCCGAGAACCGAAATGTCTCAGGCTCCTTGTCTTCAGCCCTCACCCATCAGGATTTCCAGCCCCCGGCTCGCCGTTTCGCGCAGGCTGAAGGTCGCCATGCGGGTCAGGTCGGTGGAATCCGGATTGATTTCGATGACGATGCCGCCGCGCCGCAGGGTTTCCAGCGCCAGCCCCGCCGCCGGATACACCACGCTGCTGGTGCCGATGACCAGGGCGACCTCGGCCCCGGCAAAGGCGTTCTGGGCGGCTTCCAGCGCGTCTTCGGGCAGGTACTCGCCAAACCAGACGATGTGCGGGCGCATCCGGCGGCCTGCGGGCGACAGCGGCGGCAGCGTCAGCCCCGCAGGGTCGGGCA
>NZ_JAUNHK010000109.1:0-4090 GCF_030523985.1 Deinococcus sp. | reverse complement strand
GGCATCGACTTCTCGCCCGCGTCGCTGCACGCGCTGGAGGTGGCCCGCGCCCGTTTCCCCGGAGCGCAGCGCCGCCTCGCGCACGTCACCGACGCCCGCGCCGTGGCTGCCCCCGACGTGATGGGCGGCCTGACCCCGGTGCTGCCCGACCCCACACTGCTCCAGACCCTGGAAAGCGCCGATTCCAGCCGACTGGCCCAGGTGGTGCAGCCCGGCGAGGAAACCGAACTGCTGGTGGGCGACCCGGTGACGGGCCTGCTCGACGCTGCCCGCACCTGGGGCGCAGACCTGATTGTGGTCGGCACCCACGACCAGGGCGCACTGGAACACTTTTTTGTCGGCAGCAGCGCCGAAAAATTGGTCAGCCGCAGCACGGTTCCGGTGCTGTGCGTGCGCCTGGACGGTCAAGGATGAAAGTCGGCGTCGTCGGCACGGGCTTTGTCGGCTCTACGGCGGCCTACGCGATGGTGCTGCGTGGGTCGTGCAGCGAACTGGTGATGGTGGACAAGGACATGGAGCGGGCGCAGGCCGAGGCCGAGGACATCGCCCACGCCTCGCCCGTCAGCCACGGCACCCGCGTCTGGCACGGCGATTACAGCGAACTGGCCGGGGCCAGAGTGGTGGTCGTCACCGCCGGGGCCAACCAGAAACCGGGCGAAAGCCGCCTCGACCTGCTGGAAAAAAACGCCGCCATCTTCCACGAAATCATCCCGCAGATCTCGAAGGCTGCACCCGACGCGGTGCTGCTGGTCGCCACCAACCCGGTGGACCTGCTCACCGACCTGACCACCCACCTCGCGCCGAACCAGCCGGTCATCGGCTCCGGCACGGTGCTCGACAGCGCCCGCTTCCGTCACCTGATGGCGCAGCACGCCGGGGTAGACGGCACCCACGCCCACGGCTACGTGCTGGGCGAACACGGCGATTCGGAGGTGCTGGCCTGGAGCAGCGCGACAGTGGCGGGAATGCCTGTGCGCGACTTCATGAAGGCCCAGAACCTCCCCTGGAATGCCCAGGTTCGCGCCGAAATTGACAAGGGTACGCGCCACGCCGCCGCCAGCATCATTGAGGGCAAGCGGGCGACCTACTACGGCATCGGGGCGGCCCTGGCCCGCATTGCCGAGGGCGTCCTCAAAGACCGCCGCTCCATCCTGACCGTCAGTGCGCCCACGCCCGACTACGGCGTCAGCCTCAGCCTGCCGCGCATCGTGGGGGCGCAGGGCATTCTGTCCACGCTGCACCCCCGCCTCACCGAAGACGAGCAGCAAAAACTGGACAGGAGCGCCGAAGTATTGCGCGAATTCAAGGACAAGCTGGAACTATGACCCAGCCCTCTTACCCGCTGCAAACCGTGTACGGCGAGACCGGGGCGCTCGACTGGCTGTGTCTGGCCCCGCACCCCGACGACGCCGAAATCGGCGCGGGCGGCACGCTGATTCGGCTGGCACGGGCGGGCAAAGCGGTGGGGATTCTGGAACTGACGCGGGGCGAGCGTGGCACCCAGGGCACCCCCGAGCAGCGTCAGGCCGAGTGCGTGGACGCCGCCCGCATCATGGGCCTGCGCTGGCGCGGACAGCTGGGCCTGCCCGACGGCGAACTGGCCGACACCCCGCCCTTTGCCCACGCCCTCGCCGCCGCGCTGCGTACCGTGCGCCCCCGCGTGCTGGTCGTGCCCCACCACCAGGACCGCCACCCCGACCACTTCGGCACCTACCACCTGACCAAACGGGCCATTCACCTCGCCGCGCTGAAAAAGGCCGACCTGGACGGTGAGTCCTGGCGGGTCCAGCGCGTGCTGCTCTATCAGGGCAACTCGGACATCCGCGCCAACGTGTTGGTGGACGTCGGGGACGTGCAGGACGACTGGGAACGGGCCATTCACGCGCACCGTTCGCAGTTCGGCGGCGGCTACGTTTCCGAAACGGTGACCCCCGAAATCGTGGAACGTCGCCGGGGGCGGCTGACCTACTGGGGCACGCTGCTACGCGTCAAATACGCCGAACCCTTCGAGGCCGAAGAACCGTTGCTGCTCGCCCCCGAAGGGCTGTAACCGCGCAGAAAGCGCAAAAATCCCCGGTAGCCGCTGTGGCCTGCCGGGGACTTCTCCGTCAGAGGTTCGGAGTTCAGGTGGGGCGCTCGTCCACGCAGTCGGTCGTGATGACGCGGCCCACGCCGTCGCGCTTGGCCTTGCCCTGACCATGTTCTTCGGCGGTCGCATGTTCGTGGGCGAGGTGGGCCGCCGCAGCGGGGTTGCCCACATGCAGCACCAGGAACCCGTTGTTGTCCACCGCGCTGGTGGCGTGGCAGATGTAGGTCTTCTTGGCGTTGCCGGGCTTGTCGGAGTTGGGGTTGCCCCGGAAAGCGCCGGGCAGGTCCTCCTTGACCACGATGCCGTCGGGCGTAGTAAAGGTGGGCTGTTCGGCCAGAGCCATGCCCGAGAGCAGGGCGGCGGCGACAATGAATGCTTTCATGGCTTCCTCCTGGGGCCTCTTGGCCCGAGCGTCTTACAGGCTAGAAAAATCCTGTGAGCTTTTGAACCCACCGCCATGAGCGAACAGCGTGAAAATTTTTATATTTCCCTGAACTGCACAAAAAAAGCCCCCCAGGACGGGGGGTCTAGAGGTCGGGGCCTCGGTTCAGACGGCCAACACCTGACGGCCATCGTAGTAGCCGCAGCTGGGGCAGATGTGGTGGCTGAGCTTCTTGGCCTGGCACTGGGGGCACTCGGTCAGGTTGGGTGCGGTCAGCGCGTGGTGGCTGCGGCGCATGTCGCGCTTGCTCTTGCTGGTCTTCTTCTTGGGAACGGGGTGCTTAGCCATATCTTTTCTCCTGGGGGAGCCGCTCGGCGCGTCCCGCCGGGGCCTTCTTCTCGCTGGGTTTGCATCCGGCGTGGCCGGGGCAGGCGAGACAACAGCGGGGAGTATACCACATGCTCGCCCCGGCGTGCCAGACTCGCTAGAGTGGGCGCCGTGAGGGTAAAGCCGTGCCAGACCTGAGCCTTTCTCCGGCTGAGTTGCAGCGGGGCCTGCAAGCCCTGGACCTGCTGGGCATCCTGGCTTTTTCCATGTCGGGGGCGCTGCTGGCGGTTCGCAAGCGGTTCGACCTGTTCGGCGTGCTGGTGCTGGGCTGCGTGACGGCGGTGGGGGGCGGGGCGATACGCGACACCCTGACCGGGCAGACCCCACCCCTCTTTCTGCGCGACGAAACCTACCTGTGGACGGCGCTGCTCGGTGCGGCCCTGGGCTTCGCCTTCGGGGAGCGGCTGGCCCGCTTCGAGCGCACGCTCAGCTTGTTCGACTCGGTGGGGCTGGCGGTGTTCGCCACTTCGGGGGCACTGGGGGCCATCAAAATCGGTCTGGGGCCGCTGGGGGTGGTCTTTGCCGGAATGCTCAGCGGCGTGGGCGGCGGCATCATCCGCGACCTGATCGCCAACGAGGTGCCCGAGGTGATGTATCGCCGCGAACAACTCTACGCGACGGCGGCGGCGGGCGGGGCGCTGACCGTGTGGCTGCTACACGCCTCGCTCGGCCCTTTTCGGGCACAACTGAGTGGGGTGGCGTTGGTGCTGCTGCTGCGCTGGGTGTCGCGGCACAACTGGGTGCGTCTGCCCGTGCGCCGCCTGCCGGGAAGCGACTGACAAGCGCCTCGCAGCGTCGGGGTCAGCGCTTCCGAGTGGCGCAGGCGTACTGCTCGCGCAAGCGGTCAAGGGTCGGGATGACGCCCAAGCGCTGGGCTTCAGGCAGCAGCAACTCCAGCGCAATGAGAAAATGACCGACTTCCTGGGTCGGAATCTGACCCGGTTCGCAGCGGCTCATCCGGGCAGCCTGACGCAGAAGTGCTTCGCCGTCCTCGCCCAGCGTAGCCAGCAAAGTCTTCCAAAGCGTCACTTGCCCAGGAGCCTTGACCTTGATCCAACCTCTTTCCTGTGCCCGGCCCGCCACCTTGAGGCACACGGCCAGCGGCAAATGCAGCAGTTCACTCACCTGGACCAGCGTCCTCCGACCGTCGCAGGCCTGCAGTACCTTGTTGCACCAGTAGCACGTGACCTCGGCATTCCGCGACGCCACGAACACGGCCTGGGGGTCAATCA
>NZ_JAUNHK010000108.1:5345-7910 GCF_030523985.1 Deinococcus sp. | reverse complement strand
GGCATGATTCTGGGCGAGGACGGCGAAAAGATGTCCAAATCACGCGGCAACGTGGTGGACCCCGACGACCTGGTGCGCGAGTACGGAGCCGACACGGTGCGGGCGTTCCTGATGTTCATCGCCCCCTGGGAACTGGGCGGCCCCTGGGACTCGCAGGGCATCAACGGGCCTTCCAAGTGGCTGAGCCGCGTGTGGAACCTGTTCTTCGAGGAGAAAGTCAGCGGTCCCGAGGAAAAGATGACCGATGCCGACGTGCGCTTCGCCGTTCACTCGGCCCTGAAGAAAGTGGGCGACGACTTCGAGCGCATGAGCTTCAACACCATCATTTCCACCCTGATGGAACTGACCAACGCGCTGGTCAAGGCCAAGCGCAGCCCCGTGTACGGCACGCCCGTCTGGGACGAGGCGCTGAGCATCTTCAACCGGATGCTGGCCCCCGTCGTGCCCCATATCGCCGAGGAAATCTGGACCGAGCGCGGGCAGCAGGGCAGCGTGCATACTGCCGAGTGGCCGCAGGTAGACGAAACGGCTGCCGTGCGCGACACCGTGACCATCGGGGTGCAGGTGTCGGGCAAGGTGCGCGGCGAGGTCAGCATCTCCAAGACGGCGACCCAGGAAGAAGCGCTGGCCGCAGCGCGGGCCAACGAAGAAGTCGCCAAGCACCTGGAAGGCAAGACCGTGGTCAAGGAAATCTACGTGCCGGGGCGGATTATCAACATCGTCGCCAAATAAGGCGGCAAAAGGGGGCGGGAGCCGAGGGTCGATATCCTCGCACTCCCACCCCTTTCCTGTATCGCCTACTTTTCCCAGGGCCAGTCGCCGGGCGCGGCGGTGATTTCGAACGCACGCGGGCCGACGTGAATGCTCAGCACTGGGTTCACACCTGCGCGGTCTGTCCAGACGATCGGATGGCGTTGCTGAAGCGATTGCAGCGCTACGTCCACGTCTTCCTCATGGGTGCCGTACATGAAGCCGACCCGCAGCGGCGTGCCCTCGCCGTAGCGTTTGGTGACCTGCTGCGTCATCGCCTCGATGCTGCCCTTGTAGCTGCGAACGCGGGCCACGTTGGCGTAGGTCCCGGTCGGCTTGTCCACCGTAATGACGGGCTTGAGGTTCAGCAGGCCGCCCATCGCCGCCGCCACGCGCCCGATTCGGCCCCCTTTGCGGAGGTACTCCAGGGTTTCGATGGTGAAGAAGAACTCGGTTTCTTCGTGAACCTGCCGCATCCACTCCAGCGCCGTGTCCAGGCTCTCGCCCCGCGCGGCGGCGGTGGCGGCGGCGTGAACCTGAAACGCCTGCGCCGCGCTGATGGTCATGGCATCGTGAATGGTGACCCGTCGGCCTTCCCCCTGCGTTGCCCACAGGTCGCGGGCCTGCTCGGCAGCGTTGCGGCTGCCGCTGAGGCCCGAACTGACCGTGATGGCGAGAACGTCGCTCTGGCCCGTCTGATCGAAGGCGTTGAGCCACTGCTGCGGCGAGGGCTGCGAACTGGTGGGATGCACCGGGTTGGTCGCCAATTCGCGGTAGAACTCCTCCCGCGTGATGCGGTTCATGGGGATGCTCTTTTCCCCGAAATTGACGGAGAAGGGCGCGACGGGCACGTTGTTGCGGAGGGTCGGCAGGGCGTCGAGGCCGCCGTCGGTGACGACAGCGAACTGGGGAATAGGTTGGGTCATTTCAGCTCCTGGGCATTCATCTGCTCTAGCAATTTGAGGGCGGCGGTGTGGTCCTGCTCTGGCCCGACCACGTGCGAGGCGGCGCGAATCAGGCCCGCGACCTGGGCCAGCGTGGGCGCACTGGCGCGGGCACTCTGCACCACGTCCAGGGCGATTCCGGCATCTTTCGCCAGCAGGCCTAGGGCAAAGGTGACCGGAAACTCACGGGTCAGCACCCGCTGCGGAATCAGGTTCTCGGAAGCGTTGGAGCGCCCGCTGCTGGCGTTGATGACGTCCAGCGCCTCGCCGAGTTCGACCCCGCTGCGGCCCAGTGCCGCCAGTCCTTCGCCCGCCGCCCACAGGTTGACGGCCAGCAGCATGTTGTTGACCGCCTTGACCGCGAAGCCCGCGCCCGTGTCGCCCACCCCCACGACCTTGCCCGCAAAGGCGAGATATGGACGCGCCGCCTCTATGTCCTCGGCGGGGCCGCCGAGCATGACGGTCAGCGTTCCGGCCTCCGCGCCACTGGTGCCGCCGCTGACCGGAGCGTCCAGAAATTTGACGCCGTGCGCCGCCAGAATTTCACGCTGCCGCCGGGCCGCGTCGGGATGCCCGCTGGTGCAGTCCACCCACAGCGTTCCCGGACGAAGTGCAGAACCTAGCGCCGCGATAAGTTCATCCACCTCGGCGCTGGTGGGCAGGCAGGTGAACAGCATATCGGCCTGGGCCACCCCTTCCAGGGTCACGGCCTCGCTGCCGTACTGCTGGGCGTGGCGCTGCGCCTTGTCCGGGGTGCGGTTCCAGACCAGGGTGCGCCCCCCGCTGGCCTGGGCCTGACGGACAAGGTGAGCGGCCATCGGGTATCCCATTGCTCCCAGGCCGAGAAAAGCAGTCGTGGTCATGGTGCATT
>NZ_JAUNHK010000108.1:0-5245 GCF_030523985.1 Deinococcus sp. | reverse complement strand
ATCGGGTATCCCATTGCTCCCAGGCCGAGAAAAGCAGTCGTGGTCATGGTGCATTTACCCTAACGGCTGCCACGGGTGAGCACCGGAATCTATGAACTCGGTTCAAAAAATGCCGTTACGGTTTTGCTGCGCTGACGCCTGATGGGGCGGGCGAGTTATCTGAGGGGCTGAGACGCCTGAGGGCAGAAGGGAAACCATCCCAGACGACACTTTCCACGCCCGAACTTTTAGACCCTTGGCCCCTCGGCCAGTTCTCCCGTGCCGAAGCGTTCGCGCAGGAAGCGGCCCTGGGTCAGCAGGTGGTCTGCTGCCGCGTGGTCGTGGCGCAGCGCTTCACGAATACCGCTGGTCATCAGGGACAGTTGCTCGTCCAGCAATTGCTCCGGCGTTTGCCCCTGCGCCGTCAGGTGCCGCCGCGCCCCGTCGGTCAGGTTCAGGTAGGCCCGCAGCGTGTCGGGCAAGTAGCTCTGGCGGGTCTGGGTCAGCAGGTAGCGGGCGCGGGTGTCGGTCAGGGTTCCCGCTTGCAGGCCGTCGTGAATCAGGCACAGCAGCTGCCACGCCTGGGCGCGGGCAGGGTCGGGCAAGGCCAGAATGAGTGTTTCAGGCGCAGCTTCATTCTCCGCCGCCGCTACGGGCAAGGGGGCCACCGCCGGAGCCGCCGCCAGCGCCTGTCGCTTCTGGGCTTTGGTGGTGTTGTCCACATAGGTAATCAGGGCGATGCCCCCGAAAATCACCGCCAGAATCAGCACCGCAATCATGGCCGCATCCTAGCGCCGCAGCGCGGGTTCCCCCGACCCTGGGCGCGGCAGGGCTCAGCGTCCGGCATTCCCATTCTGTGCCGCCTGATTCTGGGTGGCCTGGTTCTGGGCACGGGCGACGCCGCCGAGGTCTTGCAGGTTGAGGAGGAAGTTGCTGTCGGCGGGCACCATCACGGTCTGGATGCCAGGCGCGAGTTTTTCCGCCACCGTCAGCTGAATGAGTTGCGGATTCTCACGCAGGGCCTTGCCGCGCAGCGAGAGGGCTTCAGCCTCGCCCCGCGCCGTGGCGACGGCGGCCTTGGCTTTACCCTCGGCGTCCACCACGGCCTGCTGCGCCGAAATCTGCGCCTGCTGAAGCTTGTTTTTCTGCACGGCGACCTGCTGCTCGGCGGTCTGTTTTTCCTCGATGGCCTTGGCGACACTGTCGGGAATCTTGAGTTCGCGCAGCAGCACCGAGTCCAGAATCAGATTGTTGCGGGTAAATTCCTGGCTCAGCGACTTGATGATGCTGGCCTCGACCTGCTGGCGCTGAGTGGAAATCAGCTCGGCGGCGTTGAACTGCCCGATGGCGTCGCGCACCTTGGAGCGCACCTGGGGCCGAATGACGGTGCGGAGGTAATCGCGCCCGAGTTCCTTGTGCAGCACGGCGGCCTTGTTGCGGTCAATGCGGAACTGCACCGTCACGTCCGCCGTGATGCCCAGCCCTTCCTTGGAACGGGCGTTGATGGCCCCTTCGTCGCCGTCCTGCACGTTGTGGGCCAGGGTCACTTCCTGCAAGCGGGCGTCGTAGAGGTTGAGCTGCTGCACGCCCGGCACCACGAAATGCACCCCTTCTTGGAGGGTGGACAGGCTGCCGCTGAGCTTGTTGAAGCCCACGCCCACATAGCCCGCCGGAACGACCCGCACGCTCTCGAAAATCAGCAGGGCGGTCAGGGCCAGAGCGCCAATCAGGAGACCGCGCTTGGGCGTCAGGCCACCGCCAGCAGCGCGGGGCGGCTTGACTTTCGGGGCTGCGGTGTCTGTGCCGGGGATTCCAGTCATGCCACCACTACGCGCCCAGCACACAAAAAGTTGCGGCTATTCGACTTCTCGCCAGTACACCCAGCGCCCGTCCAGCTGGACAAACTGGCTGCGCTCGCGCATTCGGTGGGGCTGCCCGTCCGAGCTTTTCATGCTGGCGGTGAAGTCCACCTCATCTCCCTCGGCCCGGTGAATCCGGAGGCCCGTGTACTTGACCCCGTCGTTCAAATTCAGTTCGGCTGGGACGGTGTCGGGGTGCCAGGTGCGGCGCACATATTCGGCGTCGGCCAGGGCATAGGCCGAGTAGCGTGAGCGCATCAGGGCTTCGGGGGTCGGGGCGGCCTTGTCGCCCGTGTGGAAAGGCTGGCAGCAGGCCGAATAACTGCGCCCACTGCCGCAGGGGCAAGGCTTGAAGGGCGGGTAAGGACGGGGCATGAGGGAAGTGTAGAGGGCTAGAGGTGCCAGCCTGCGGGCCGCTCCTTGATGACCCGCGCAGGAACGCCCACGGCGGTGCAGTTGGCAGGCAAGGAGCGGTTGACCACCGCGCCCGACCCCACCACGCTCCACTCTCCGATGCTGAGACCCTGATTGACGGCGGCAGTCGTGCCGATGTCGGTTCCTTCACCCACCTGCACATTGCCGCTCAGCACCACCCCCGGCGCGAGGGTCACGAAGTCGCCCAGCACGTCGTCATGCGCCACCATCGCCAAGCGGTTGAGCAAGGCATGTTCCCCGATGCGACAGTCAGTGGTCGCCATGCTGCCCGCGCACAACACGCTCCCCGCTCCAATCTGGGCGCGGCGGCCCACCACGGCGGTCGGGTGAATCAGGGTGGCAAACAGCTTTTGCCCCTGCGCCTGCAAGCGCTGCGTGACGCGGCGGCGGACATGGGTGGCCCCGATGGCGACCGTCACCCAGACTGCCGATTGACCCTGAAGCCAGTCCACGTCGCCCAGCACGGGTAAGTCATGCACCCGCTTACCGTGCGTGGCGGCGTTGCTGTCCAGCCAGCCCAGAACGTCCCAGACGGGAACTCGCGCCGCCGCATTGATGTCCTCTATCAGTTCATGAACTTCCCGCGCATGTCCGCCCGTCCCGACGATAACGAGGCGCTGGGGGGCATGTTCGGGGCTAAGGGTCATGGGGAAAGTATGGCCTAGGTCGCCGTTCTGCCGCTAGACATTCAGTATCTGCGCTACTTGCCCCAAGTAATAACCCACATAATTTGGTCGCCAACCCACCACCGTCCCCTCCCAGGTGCGAAAAGTTTCGTCGTAAATGGCGGCGCGGCACATCAGGGTCAGCGCGATACTGGCGTTTTCAGTCAGCACAGCGGCGGCAGCGGGGCATCCCAGCGCCTCGGCATAGGCGGCGCTCAGGCGCTCACCGAGGTCTGGGTAAGCCTGCCGAATCTTCAGTCCCTCGCGGGCAGGGTGAAGCGCGAAGAATAGAAACCAGCCCGCGTCTAATAGAGGGTGGGCCGCCGCCTTCGTCTCGCTCCAGTCAAACCAGACCGCGCCGCGTTGCCCCACCAGGGCATTGCGCGGGTGGGCGTCACCGTGCGCGGGCAGGTCGGGTAGCCCCAGCGCCTGCCAGCGCTCAAATTGCCTCTCCAGCACAGGTCGGGCCGCCTGAAGCTGCCCCACTTTTTCGGGGGTAAGGCCCCAGCCGCGCAGCACGTCATCCGCTTCCAGCAAGGTCGTCACCCTGGCCCACACTGCCGCAAAAGGTAGCCGCTCCGCGCCCAATTCTGCCAGTGTGCCCGCGTCTGCCGAAGTCTGAAACGCTGCCAGACGACGTAGAGCTTGTTCCCAGGCTTGCAAATCGGCGCTGCCCTCCAACAATTCGCCGCCCGTCTCGCTCAGTTGCCAGCCACCACCCGCCGCCAGCAGCGGAGGCAAAAGCTCGGGCTGGCGGCGAGACAGATAGGCGCTGAACGCAGCCTCCAGCGGCGAGGCCGACACCTTGAGAAAGAGGAGACGCCCGCCCGTTTTGACCTCCACGACGGTATTGAGGTCGGTGCTGGAAATCAGCCGCAGTTCGGGGGTATGAATGCCCTGTTCGCTTAGCCACTCTAAAATTCGCGCCCGCCAGCCAGGACGCTGCCACATCTGGGCGCGGGGCAGAGGCGAGGCTTCAGCAGCGGCCCAGGCCCAGCCGGTAGGCAAATTTTCGGTCAAGGCTTGGAGGTGCAGCGGTTCCTGACGACCTGCCATCAGTCCCCCGTCATGGAGCAGCCAAGCCTCTATTTGTGCCGTCTCGCGCAGCTTTTCGGTGGGTGAATCGGACGGCGCAAGCTCCAGCGTGGGCCACGTCCCAGCGTTCTGGGCCAGAAGGCGGCCTTGCGGATGCCACAAAAGCAGCGAGGGCGTCATGCCTCAGAGTTTAGTAGACGTCCCCGCCCTTTACCCTCCGCCCTCAACCCTCTACTCTCTCCCCCATGTCTGTCACCACCCGCATTGCCCCCAGCCCGACGGGCGACCCCCACGTCGGCACCGCTTATCAGGCGCTGTTCAACTCGGTCTTTGCCCACCAGCACGGCGGCAAGTTCATCGTCCGTATCGAGGACACCGACCGCACCCGCTACAACGCCACCAGCGAAGGCCGCATTTTGGACATGCTGGACTGGCTGGGCATTGTCCCCGACGCCAGCCCCCGCAAGGAAGACGACTTGGGGCCATACACCCAGTCGCAGCGGGCCGAACTGCACCAGAAGTACGCCCAGCAACTGTTGGAATCGGGGGCGGCCTACCGCGCCTTTGACACACCCGAAGAACTGGAGGAGCGCCGCAAGGCCGCCGAAGCCCGCAAGGACAGCTTTCTGGGCTATGACCGCCGTGACCGTGAGCTTTCCCGCGAAGAATCTGACCGCCGCGCCGCTGCGGGCGAGGAATTTGTGGTTCGGCTCAAGGCTCCGCTGGAAGGCCAGACCGTGATTCGTGACCGTCTGCGCGGCGACGTGGTATTCGACAACAGCATTCTGGACGACAAAGTGCTGCTCAAGCGCGACGGCTTCCCGACCTACCACCTCGCGGCGATGGTGGACGACCACCTGATGGGCGTAACCCACGTCATCCGCGCCGAGGAATGGCTCAGCAGCACGCCCATTCACCAACTGATTCTGCGCGGGCTGGGCTGGGACGAACCCGAGTGGATTCATACGCCTTGGCTGCTGTCCAGCGGCGGCAAAAAGTACAGCAAGCGCCGAGGCGACCCCTCGGTGGAAGACTTCCGCAAGATGGGGATTTTGCCTGAAGCCCTGCTGAATTACCTCGGCATGATGGGCTGGAGTATGCCGAACGGCGAGGAACTGTTCAGCGTGGCCGACATGCAGCGCGAATTCACCTGGGAGCGCGTCTCCCTGGGCGGCAGTACCTTCGACGTGACCAAGCTCAAATGGCTCAACGGGCGTTACCTGCGCGAAGTGCTGAGCGAGGAGGACGTGGTGGCGAGGCTGCGCGACTACC
>NZ_JAUNHK010000010.1:37167-43805 GCF_030523985.1 Deinococcus sp. | reverse complement strand
CCCGCCGCACCGCCGAGGCGTCCGGGTAAGGCCCGTAATAGTTCGCCCCGTCTTTGAGCACCCGCCGCGTGACGAGCAGCATCGGAAAAGCCTCGTTGGTGAGCTTTAGAAACGGATAGTGCTTGTCGTCCTTGAGCAGCACGTTGTAGTGCGGGCGGTGCTGCTTGATGAGGTTGGCTTCGAGCACCAGGGCTTCGACCTCGTTGGCGGCACTGATAAATTCCAGATTTTCCGCCAGCGCCGTGAATTTGCCGCTCTTGCCCCCCGCCTTGAAATGCTGCGTGACCCGTGAGCGCAGGCTGTTGGCCTTCCCGATATAGATCGGCACGCCACCCTTGCGGAAAATGTAGACGCCGGGGGAAGTGGGCAGCACGGGCAGATCGTCGAAATGCACCTTTGGAGTGTACGGGCTGCGGGGATGCGCGGTCTGTTTGCCGTTAGACTTTCTGCTGCATGTCCCGCCCCCACCTGCCGCCCGCTGCCGTCTCCGCTCTGCTGGGCGTCGCCCTGGCGCTGACGCTGCCGCCTTTGCCGACGGGCCTGCTCGCGCCGCTCGTGCTGGCAGCCCTCTTGTGGCACGCGGCCCAGGCCCCTGGCCCCAAACAGGTCGCGGGCCGCATCTGGTGGGCTGTATTCGCCATGACCACCATTCATCTGTGGTGGCTGACGGCTTTTCTGGGCAATATCTTCGGCTTTCCGCCTGCGGGCGTGCTGGCCTTTTTGCTCTATGCCCTGGAAGGCGGCTTTTTCGCGCTGATGGCGTATGTCGTCGCCCGCCTCATCGCTTCGCCCCGGGGCCGGATCTGGGCTTTGGCCGGGGGCTGGGGCCTCGTGGAATTCCTGCGTTTTCTGGGGCCACTCGCCTTTCCCTGGCCCACCCTCGGCTACGCGCTGCTGCCCACGCCGCTGATTCAGGTGGCCGACCTCGGCGGGGTGCTGCTCGGCAGTGTGCTGATTCTGGGAATGGCGGCAGCACTGGCGAGTCGTTCGCGTCATAGTATCCTGACGCTTTGTCTATGCTGGCTGGCGGCCCTCGGCTACGGCCTGACGCGCACAGCAGGGGAGGGGCCAGTGCAGCCGATGCGGGTGATTCGCACGGCTTTTGATTCTTTTGAACGGGCCAGTGGCGCACTCACCTACGAGCAGCAGTACGCCATGCTTTCGCCTGTCAGCGGCAACCGTACTGCCAACAGTGTGGTTGTCTGGGGTGAGACGGCCCTCGGCTTTGAAACGGCTCCCGTTCGCCTGCCTGGTTTTCCTGGCCCTGGCATCAGCGGCCTAAGGACGGCCCGCCCTGACCAGAACAGCGTTATTTCGTTGGATAGTGCGGGCCAACTCACGGGCCAGAATGTCAAAGCCAAGCTGGTGCCTTTTGGGGAAGAATTCCCGCTGTATCAGCCTTTGCACCCCATTTACAGCCTGGTGGAACGGGCGCTGGGCTTTCCCCTTCCACCTTCGCTGAAAGCCGCCCGCAGCGTGCAGCCGCTGACCCTGAATGGCGTCCAATACGGCGCTTACATCTGCTACGACTCGGTCTTTCCCTGGGTGGCCCGTGAGCTGACCCGCCAGGGCGCTCAGGTTCTCGTCAACCCCTCCAACGACGGCTGGTATCAGGGCTGGGGCGTGGCGCAGCATTTCTGGATGGGCCGCGTGCGCGCCATAGAAACGCGGCGCTGGCTGGTCAGGAGTGTCAATCTCGGCGTGGCGGGCGCGGTGGATGACCTGGGCCGACCCGTGCAAATCGTGAGCCGTGGCGCTGAACTGCAAGCCCTGGACGTGACCCCCAAGCTCCTGAACGGGCAGACCCTTTACACCCGCCTGGGCGACTGGCCCGCCTTGCTGGCACTGCTGGGCTTCGTCGCCACCGGACTTTTTTCCTCTAGAAAAAGGTAGGGCGGATTCGCTGGACTTCCGAATCCGCCCCCCATACCGTTGGCACTCAGTTCTTTACTGCACCGCTGTCGTCATAGTCATAGAAGCCGCTACCCGAATCCTTGCCGGTCTTGCCTTTGTCCAGATAGTCGTTTTTGACGATTTCGAGGAAACGCTGATTGTCGGCATCCTGCGAATCGCCATGACTGGAGTGAATCGCGTAGACGGTGCGCAGGCCCACCACGTCCATAATCTCGAAGGGGCCATGGGGCGAACCGGTCGCCAGTTTCCAGACACTGTCGATTTCTTTGGGCGAAGCGACTTCCGCGCCGAGCAGATGGGCAGCGGCGTCCAGGAAAGGGACCAGCAGCGAGTTGATGATGTATCCCGGTTGCTCCTTTTTCAGGAGGAAGGGCTTCATCTTCATGGCTTCCGCGAACTCGTAGACCTGCTGCGCGACTTCCGGCTTGGTTTGCGCCGTGCCCATCACCTCGACCACGCGGTTGACCCAGATGTTGTTGGCAAAGTGCAGCGCCAGAAAACGGCTGGGGTCGCCCGAAGCGTCGGCGAAGCTGCTCGGGAGCAGGGTAGAAGTGTTGGTGGTGAAAATGGTCTGCGCCGGGGCCGCCTGGCCGACCTGTGCCCAGACCTTACGCTTGAGTTCGATGTTTTCAGGCACCGCCTCGATAATCAGGTCGGCGGCTTTGACGGCCTCGGTCAGGTCGGCACTCTGAGACAGGCGATCACGCGCCTGCTTGAGCTTGTCTTCCGACGCTCCCTTGACGTCTTGCAGGTAGGTGCGCTCCAGTTCGTCGAACCGCTTACGGGCCGCCCCAAGGGCCTCCTCGTTGATGTCGTAGCTCACCACATCGAATCCGGCATACGCCGCTTGAAAAGCGATTTGAGCGCCCAGCACGCCCGCACCCAGGACTGTTACCTTCTTGATGGTCATGTGTCTAGCTTAGACCCAGGCTCCAGTGACGCCTCAAAATATGAAGGCAGAATTGACTCGAATGGCCATTCTTACCTAAATCTACTTAGGTAAGAATGGGACGAGTCTCAGATTTTTCAGCTCAATCCGAGCGCCATACCCCCACACCAATAGCCACCAGATGCCGCGCCATCACCTCGGACGGCTCGGCAAACCCGCCCCGCGTCCACTCCTTGGCGAGCTGGTACATCGCGCCCAGCACCCCACGCGCCAGCAGGTCGGGGCGCAGGTCGGCAGGCGCGTCACCGACCGCCCCGAACATCAGCCCCCGAATCAGGTCGGTGGACTTCTGGAGGTCGGCTCGGTAAAAGGCGTCCACGTCGGCGCTCACGCCCTCCATCTCGAACAGGGTCAGGCGGGCGACTTCCGGGTGCGTGCCGATGTGCAAGAAGTAGGCCAGTGCCGCGCTCTGCAGGCTCTCGTAACGGCCCGGTGCGTCCTGCGCGGCCCTCAGCACGTCCTGGCGAATGGTCGTGGTGGCCCTCTCGGTGGCCGCACACAGCAAGTCCTCGGCGCTGGCGAAGGCTTCGTAAAAGTAACGCTGCGTCACGCCCGACGCCTCGCAGATGTCCTTGACGGTGGTCGCCCGGAACCCCCGAGTGCCGTACAGCAAGGTGGCCACCCGAAGCAGGCGCTCCCGGCGCTCGGCGCGGCGCTGCTGGGCCGTTCTGCCCTGGTAGGGTCTTCCCTCTGTGGTTTCGGCCTGGGTCAAAGTAGGACTCCTCGGGTAGATTGGGGGCAGTTTGACAACCCTCCATGTCACATGTCAAGCTGCCCTACATCTGAAATCAAGCAGTTTCAGTTCTGGGTTCCAGTGCTGGGAAAATCGTGCTGGAGGGCAGCCGTGCTCTCGGCCCCCTTTTCCGGCATGGTCAGGGGGCGACGTGGACAGGTACGACTTACGCGGGCGGGTGGTGGTCATCACGGGGGCGAATGGCGGCCTGGGTCGGCTGCTGGCCAGGGCACTACACCGAAAGGGTGCGCGGCTGGCGCTGCTCGACCTCGACGGGAGCGCCGTGCAGGTGCAAGCCGCCGCGCTGGGCGACGAGGGTGCGGCGCGGGGCTGGGCCGCCGATGTGCGCGACGCCGAACGGCTGGAACGGGTGATGGCCGAAGTTGACGCCCATTTCGGCGGCATCGACGTGGTGGTGGCAGGCGCGGGCATTCAGGCGTTCGGGCCGCTGGAAACCTTCACGCCGGAAGCCTTCGCCCGCGTCATCGACATCAACCTGAATGGCGTGTGGCGCACCTTCAGCGCGGCGCTGCCCTATGTCAAGCCGCGCCGGGGGTATCTGCTGGCGGTGTCGTCTATGGGGGCGTTCATCCATTCGCCGCTTCAGGCCGCCTACAGCGCGTCCAAGGCGGGCGTATGGGCCATGTGCGACAGCATCCGGCTGGAACTGCGCCCGGACGGGGTGGGCGTGGGCAGCCTGCACCCCACCTTTTTCCCGACCCGGCTGATGGAAGACACCCTGAACGACCCCGCCGGAAAGGCCGTGTGGGGCGGCAACAAAGGCGCACTCTGGAAGATGGTGCCGATAGAAACCGTGGTGCTGGAAGCGGTGGAGTGCATCGAGCGCCGGGCCGAAATGACCACCGTGCCGCGTCACCTCGCGGTGGCGGGCCTCGCGCCGGGCGTGCTGCGTCCGGTGGCCGAGCGCCTGGGCTTTACCGACGAAGGCATCCGCCGCGCCGTGCGCCTCTCGTCCCCGACGGGCTGGAGTGATCCCGCCGCCACCGCCCGCACCACCGGGCAGACCCCTGCAAATGAAGCGAGGCATGACCTATGAAACGCCGCCACATCATCCTGCCGCTGGCCCTGGCGGCCCTCTCGGTGCAGGCCGTAAGAAAGAATCAGCGCCGCGCCCGGCTCGCCACCGCCCGCCTACCTGAACGGCCACATGACCCGGCGGCCCGGCTGGACGTGCTGATTATCGGCGCGGGGCTTTCGGGCATCGGGGCGGCGCGGCACCTGCTGGCCGAGTGCCCCGGCAAGAGTTTCGCGCTGCTGGAAGCGCGGCACGCCATCGGCGGCACCTGGGATCTGTTCCGCTATCCCGGCGTGCGCTCGGATTCGGACGTGTACACGCTGGGCTACAGCTTCAAGCCCTGGACGGGCGACAAATCCATCGCCGACGGCCCCGACATCCGACAGTACATTCAGGACGCCTCCGACGAGGCCGGAATCACGCCACACATCCGCTTCGGGCACCGGGTCAGGCGGGCCGAGTGGTCGTCGGAGCGGCAGCTCTGGACGGTGACGGCGGAGCGTGAAGACGGCGAAACCGTGACCTTCCAGACCAAGTTTCTGTTCCTGTGCAGCGGCTACTACAGCTACGCCGAAGGCCACCGCCCCAGCTTTCCCGGCGAGGAGACTTTCCGGGGAGAGATCGTTCACCCGCAGTTCTGGCCCGAAAACCTCGACTACGCGGGCAAGCGCGTGGTGGTCATCGGCAGCGGGGCCACCGCCGTGACGCTGGTTCCGGCCCTGGCGCAGGCGGCGGCGCACGTCACCATGCTTCAGCGCTCGCCCTCGTACATCGCCGTGCAGCCGCTGATAGACCAGACCGCCCTCAAGATTCGCCGCGCCCTGCCCGCCCAGGCGGCGCACCGCTTGATTCGCTGGCGCAACATTCTGGTGAACATGCTTCAGTTCGGGGTGGCCCGGCAGCTCCCGCAGGTGTTCAGCCAGGAACTGCTCAAAGTCGCCGGGCAGCACGTCGGGGAAGGCTTCGAGGCGCGGCACTTCACGCCGGACTACCGCCCCTGGGATCAGCGGGTGTGCGCGGTGCCCGACGGCGACCTGTTTACCGCCATGCGCGAAGGCAAAGCGTCGGTGGTCACGGACACCATTGCCAGGTTCATGCCGGACGGCATTCGCCTGGGCAGCGGACAGGAGCTGAAGGCCGACCTCATCGTGACCGCCACCGGGCTGAAAATGAACGTGCTGGGCGACATCGGCTTCAGCGTGGACGGCCAGCCCTTCGACCCCGCCCGCGCCCTGGTCTACAAGGGCATGATGCTGGGCGGGCTACCCAACTGCGCCTACGCCTTCGGGTACACCAACGCCGCCTGGACGCTGAAAGCCGAACTGACCCAGGCGTTCGTGTGCCGGTTGCTCAACCACATGGAGCGCCAGCACCTCGGCGTGGTGGTGCCCCAGGCCGACCCCTCGGTGCAGGAGCGCCCGCTGCTGAACTTCAGCTCGGGGTACGTGACCCGCGCCGCCGCGCTGCTGCCCAAGCAGGGATCGAAGCGGCCCTGGCAGGTCTACCAGAATTACCTTCAGGACAAGGCCGCCATCGAGTACAGCCCGCTGAACGACGGAACGCTGCGCTTCACGGCGGCGCGGGGGTAAGGGCGATATCCTGCTCGGCGTGAAGGTCGAGGAATTTCGTGAGGGTGCAGGCGTCCTGCGCTATTACCGGGAAGGTGACCGTGGCACGCCCGTCGTCCTGATTCACGGCCTCAGTGGGTCGGCCCGCTGGTGGCGGCACAATATTCCCGCGCTGCGCCAGCGGCACCGCGTGTACGTCCTCGAACTGACCGGCTATGGTCAGCCCCTCGCGTGGCGGCGGCGTTCGCTCGGCGTGCGGCAGGACGCGGCGCTGGTCGCGCACTGGCTGGCAGACCAGGGGCTGGAGCAGGTCACCCTCATCGGACACTCGATGGGAGGCCATATCGCCATCCATGTGGCCGCGCTGGAGCCGCAGCGGGTCAGCCATCTGGTGCTGGCATGTGCCAGTGGGCTGCTGCGCGGGCATCCGCTGCGGGC
>NZ_JAUNHK010000010.1:24898-37067 GCF_030523985.1 Deinococcus sp. | reverse complement strand
GTCGTCATGGTGGACGACCCGGCGGGCTTCAACCGCGCCGTCGAGGAGTTTTTGCACCGTGGCTGACACTGCAGCCGGATATTCGCGCTGGACGCATGTGCAGGGGCTGTGGACCCATGCCCGCGTTCTGGGCGAGGGGCCGCCGCTGGTGGTGGTGCCGGGCCTGGGCTGCGCGTCTTGGATGTACGAACGGGTCGGGCGGCGACTGTCGCGCAGCCGCACGGTCTACCTCTATGACCCGCCGGGCCACGGCCACAGCCACGGCCGCGCCGGATTTCCTTCGCGTCTGGAAGAATTGACCGACCATCTGGCGGCGTGGCTGAAGGAAAGCGGCCTGAAATGCGCCCCGCTGTTCGGGCACTCGCTGGGCGGCGAGGTGATTTTTGACCTGGCGGCGCGGTATCCGACCTGCACCACGGCGCTGATTGCCTGCGCCCCGACGGGCATTCCGGAAAATCCCAGCGTCTTCGCCCAGTCGGTGCGGCTGCTGCTCGACCTGCCGCGTGAACGGCCCGGCCTGCTGTGGCCCGGTGGCCTGCGGGCGTACCGGCGGGCGGGTCTGGGCACCATGTACCGCCTCGCGCAGGACCAGAGCGAGCACCAGACCGGCGACCTTCTCCCCCGCATCGAGGTGCCGACCCTCCTCATCGACGGAGATCGCGACCCGGTGATTCGCGGCTGGACCATTCAGGAAATCCAGCAGGACATTCCCCACGCCGTCGTCCGGGTCATTCGCGGCGGCACCCATGCCCTCACCGACAGCCACCCCCGCGCCGTGGCGAGCTATACCCGCGACTTTTTGCGGCTGGTGGAACTGGATTGCCTCAGCACGGGTGAGCAGTTGGATACGGTTTTGAAGCCATAGAATTGCCGAAATTCGGGAAATAGGATTCGTTTAAGCAATAAAGTTGCGGGGTGCCGCGAACGGGTCTAGACTCCGGGTGAGATGTTTGAAGATACCCACGACGAGCATGTGCTCCTGACCCCTGGCCCCACCCCGATTCATCCGCTGGCACAAAAAGCCCTGATTCGCTCGATGCTGGGGCACATGGACCCCGAAGTCTTCGCCCTGAACAGCGAAATTCAGCGTGACCTGCAGGTGATGTACGGCACCGAACCCGAGGGCTTTACCGCGCTGCTGGCCGGCACGGGAAGCCTGGGCATGGAGGCGGGCTTCGCCAATCTGGTCGAACCGGGCGACGAGGTGCTGGTCTGCGCCAACGGCAGCTTCGGGCGGCGCATGGCCGAGATGGCGGCCCGCTACGGCGCGAAGGTGCGGCTGGTCACGGCTCCGCTGGGTGAGGCCATTCGGCCCGCTGATGTGGCCGCCCACCTGGATGACGACATCGCGATGGTGGCGGTCGTTCACGGCGAAACGAGCACGGGCGTCCTGAACCCGGTGCCCGAGATTGCCGAACTGGTGCGCGGTACGGGAGCGCTGCTGACGGTGGACGCGGTCACGACGGCGGGCATGGAGCCGTTCCACATGCAGGCCTGGGGCGTGGACTACGCCTACACCGGGGCGCAAAAGTGCCTGTCGGCCCCTCCTGGCCTCGCGCCGATTGCCGTGAGTGAACGGGCTTTTGCGCGGTTTGCGGCCCGGCGCACCCAGACGCCGCTGTGGTACTGCGATTTCGAGGGCCTGCGTGATTACTGGGTTGATCACACGTACCACCACACCGTGCCGGTGAACCTGCATTTCGCCTTCCACGCGGCGCTCCGGGCAGCCCTGGACGAGGGCCTCGAAACACGTCAGGCCCGCGTGCGGCTGATGGGTCGGGTGATCGAGCGCACGCTGGAGCCGCTGGGCTTTAGCCACTACGTGCGCCGCCCGGAGGACCGCCTCCCCACGGTGCTGGCCCTGCGCCTCCCCGAAGGTTTCGACGACGCGGGCGTGCGTAAGGCCCTGCGTGAACGCGAAATCAGCGTGACGGGCGGCCTCGGGCCGACAGCGGGCGTCATCTGGCGGCTGGGGCTGATGGGCGAGTCGGCCCGTCCTGGCCCCTACCGCCGCCTGATGGCCGAGTTGCAGGACCTGCTCGGGGAGCCGGGATTGCTGGCCCGCTACGAAGAAGTGCTGACCGAGGAACTCGCCGGGGGAACGCTGGCGCTGGCCTGAGTGAAGGAGAAAGGAGGCGGGCGGAAAGGTCAACTTCCGCCCGCCTCCTTCTTTTTTCTGCTTATACCGCTCTGAAAAATAGTTTGGGCATCCAAGCTATTTTTCCGAACGGAGTGAGTAGAAGAGGATACGGGACTGAACGGCGCGAAGGAGATGGCGGCGCTTTTTCGACATCTCCGAAGAATAGTTCAGTCCCGTATTATCCCATGCGCCCGGTGCGAATCACGTCGGCGATGACCGGGGGCAAGTTCCAGGCCATGATGTCGAAGGCACTCGACGAATAGTCGTAAGGCACCTTGTGAAGCGTGACCTTGGGCTTGCGGCCTATGCAGTCCACGATGGCGACATCCGCTCCGGGTTCGTGGTTGAGGGTCAGGCCCACGCTGCCGGGGTCCACGAAGACGGTGTCACCGATGTTGCGGATGAAGGGGACGTGGGTGCCGCCGACGACCACCACCCGCGCCGCAAGTTGGTCGGCCAGCCGTTCGAGTTGCCCGGCGGGGGCGTTGAGGTCGAGCCGCTGCTCGGGGTCGTGGGGCGAGCCGTGAAAGTAGCGCACGCGGCCCACGGGCGTGCTGATGCGTCCGCTGGGCGGCAGGCGGCGCAGGAAGTCGATCTGTTCGGGGGTCAGCGTGGTCTTGGTCCACTGTAACACCTGGTCGGCCACGCCCCGGCGTCCGTCACGTTCGCCGAAGTCGAGGGCGACCCGCAGGTCACTGCTGCCGAGGGTGGCGGGCCAGCCCTCACGCTGCACGAAGTCGATGACCGGCCCCGGCGAAGCGCCGTAGCCGACGAGGTCGCCGACGACGACCACCGCATTGACGATATTCTCGTTCAGAAAGCGTTTGACGGCCGTCAGCGCGTGGATATTTCCGTGGAGGTCACTGAGAAAAGCGATACGCAAGGTGCGACCATCCTACCTCAAAGCAAAATCGGTGTACGCTCGGCAAGATGCCCGATGCCCGACTGTTCGCCCAGGACCCGGTGCGCCGCTGGTCCGAAGCTCCCGCTCCTGCTGGCTGGCGCGAACTGCGCCCCGAAGCGGCCCGCAGCCGCACGCGCCTGAGCTTGCGGGCTTCTCCGGACACCCGGGCGGCCCAGGTCACCGAGGCGCTGCCGGGGGAAAATTTGGAGATTCTGGCATCGGAAGGAGAGTGGCTGTGGGGCCGCACGGTCCACGACGGCTATCTGGGCTGGCTGCGGCGTGACGGCGTGGTGGACGGGGCGTGGTCGCCCGACCTGCGGGTGACGGCCCGGCGTGCCCATGCCTACGCTGGCCCGCGCGTGAGTGCGCCGGTCGTGGCCGAACTGTGCTGGGGCAGCGGGCTACGCCGGGCGGCGGGCGAGGCGGTCACCGAGCAGCACCGGGTCTGGTGGCTGGTGGAGTTGCCGGGCGGCGAGGCGGCCTGGGTGCAGTCGGTCGTGTGCCGTCCCGAGCAGGTGACTGATGCGGCTGATTTCGCCTTGGACTTCGTGGGCACGCCGTATGTCTGGGGCGGGCGTTCAGCCTGGGGGCTGGACTGCTCGGGCCTGACGCAGCTCGCCTACGCCGCCTGTGGGCGTGCCTTGCCGCGTGACGCCGACCAGCAGCAAGCGGCCCTGCAACGGGTCGAGCAGCCCCGGCGCGGCGACCTGGCTTTTTTTCCGGGGCATGTGGGCCTGATGCTGGACGAGCGGCGCATGGTTCATGCCAATGCCACGGCGATGGCGGTCACGGTGGACGTGCTCGGCGAGGGGGAGTACCCGGCGCGGCTGCTGGCCTCGCTTCAGGGCTATGGGCGGTGGCCGACGTGATTCGGGTGGCGGTTATCGGCTGCGGGAACCGGGGAGCCGATGTCTACGCCTGGCACCTGACTGAGCAGGGTGCACAGGTCGTGGCGCTGGTCGAGCCGAAGCCGGAGCGCTTGCAGGAAGTCGCGGCCCGGCTGGGGGTGCCGCCGGAAGGACAGTTCACGTCGGCGGAGGCGTTTTTTGCGCTGGGGCGGGTGGCGGAGGCGGTTGTCATCGCCACGCCGGACGATCGCCATGTCGAACCCTGTCTGGCGGCGCTGGCGCTCGGGTATGACGTGCTGCTCGAAAAGCCGGTGTGCCTGCGTGAGGAAGAACTTGACTTGCTGCTGCGGGCCGAGGCCGCGTCGGTTGGACGGGTCACGGTTTGCCATGTCCTGCGGGCGACGGCTTTTTTTCAGGCCGTCCATGAGGTGGTCGCCTCGGGACGACTCGGGCGGCTGGTGGGCATCCAACACGCCGAGAACGTGGCTTTCTGGCACTATGCCCATTCCTATGTGCGCGGCAACTGGCGAAGCTCTCCCCCGTCGGCCCCGTTTTTGCTCGCCAAGAGTTGCCACGACCTCGACCTGCTGCGCTGGTTTGCCGGAAGTCCGCCGGTTCGGGTGAGCAGCGTGGGCACCCGCCTGCATTTTCGACCTGAAGAAGTTCCGGCGGGGGCGTCCGAGCGCTGCCTGACCTGCCCGCTGACCGACTGTGCTTACGATGCCCGGCGCATCTATGGGGCTTTCGCGCCCGATGTCTGGCCCAATACGGTGCTGACGGCGGGGGGCCTGAGTCTGGAGGAAGCGCTGCGGTGGGGGCCATACGGCGAGTGCGTCTACAACGGTCAAAACGATGTCGTCGAGCATCAGGCCGTGACCGCCGAGTTCGCTGGTGGGGTCACGGCGCAACTGACGGTCAGTGCCTTTACCCACAACAACACCCGCACCCTCAAACTGCTGGGGACGCGGGGCGAGTTGCGCGGCCACATGGAGCGCGGCGAACTGGAACTGCACGATTTCGCCGCTGGCCCTGGAGCCGCTCCCGAGCGCTGGCAGGTCGAGGTCAGCGGCAATCACGGCGGAGGCGACGTGGGCCTCGTCGCGGCTTGGCTGGCCTTTTTGCGCGGGGAGCGGCCCGTGCCGGTGCCGCTGACCGAGTCACTCGACTCGCACCGACTGGCCTTCGCTGCCGAGCGGTCACGGCTGCGGAACGAGGTTCAGGGTCTTTGATTCACGTGTCGAGTTCGTCGCGCCGGGCACTCGTCAGGAAGCGCACGGCTCCCGGCAGGATGCGGGCGGTAAAGGGCGTCGTTTCGACGTGGAGTTCGCCGTCGTACTGAAGGGGAAAAGGGTCGCTGGCGTCGACGCTGATTTCGCGGGCTTCCAGGGTTTCGAGGTTGTCGCTGAACATCGGATCGCCCAGGTTCAGGCGCGAGCGCACCGAATCGATCAGGTTGGGCACCAGCCGGAAAAGGTGGTCGGCCTTGAGCAGAATGACGGTAAAGCGCCCGTCGGTGGGGCTGATGTCGTCGGTGATGGGCAGGCGGTAATTGGCCATGCCGAAGTTGGCGACCATGACGCCTATGCCTTCAAAGTCGCGCTTCTGACCGTCCACGACGAGGTGAAAGCGGGTCTTGCGCGGATTCATCTGCTTCATGGCGCTCATGACGTAGGCCATCGCGCCGAAACGCTCTTTCAGTTCCTCGGAGTCGCGGATCATGGCAGCGTCGGCCCCGGCCCCGGCGAGCATGCAAAAGCCCGACTTTTCGCCGCGCACCTCGACTTCGCCCATGTCCACCTGCACGGCGTGCCCGGCCAGCACAATCTGCGCCAGCGCCGCCGGGTCACGCGGCAGGTCGAGGTTCTGGGCAATCAGGTTGGCGGTTCCGGCGGGGTAGGCGAGTATGGGCACGTTCTGGCCCCGGGCGGCATAGGCGAGGCTGCTGACCGTGCCGTCTCCCCCGGCGGCAACGACGGCGTTGAAATTTTGCAGGTCTTCGATGTGCTGGGCCATCGGCTGGTCGGGGTGGAGTTCGCGCTCCACGACTTCGCTGCCCGAGTCGCGCAGGTAATCTACGAATTCATTCAGGCCACTGTCGCCCTGTCCGCTTTTGGGGTTGAAGACGACCAGATAACGTTTGCCGGAGGTGGGGGGGGTGGTTTGACCCGTCATGTCCAGGTCATTAGACTGCCCCCACGGAGGGTTATCCATGCTGCGTTTCTTTCTTGCTTCTTTACTCATGACCGGGCTGCTCGCTTCCTGCACGCCCCGCGCCACCACGACGGCCAACGTGACCGCTGCTCCCCTGCTCATCAAGGCGTCCGAAACGCCCGTGCGCGGCGGCACGCTCACCATTCAGGGCCGTTTCCTGGGTGGCCCCTCGACGGCCCGCGTTCTGATCGGGGCCGATGAAGACGGGGCTGGCGCCTTCGTCATTCCGGCGAGTGCCGTTCAGTTGTGGACGGATACCGAAATCGTTGTGCAGGTTCCGGAAGGCGTCCCGGCGGGCGGTTCCTGGCTGTTCGTCGAAGTCGGTGGTCGCCTCTCGACTGGCCTGCGCGTCAGCGTTCGCTAAAGAAGGAGGGGCTTCAGGGCCTCTTTTTCTTGGGGTCTATTTGTGAAAGAAATATTTTTCGGTTTTGTTTGTGAAAATAGTTTCTTATCTAGGTGATGAATGTTTAAACGCCAGTCTTCCCGCGATTTGGGAGAAACTGGCGTTTGAGCGTTGACCTGCTGCTTTAGCCTTGGACCCCGAGGCTGAAGGCGTTGTGGACGGCCTGGGTGGCGGTATCTACCTGGGGACCGTCGATGGCCACGGAGATGTTCAGTTCGCTGCTGCCCTGCGAAATCATCTGGATGTTGATGCCTTCGCTGGCCAGGGCCGAGAACATCTTGGCGGAGACGCCCTGTTGCCCGCGCATACCGCTGCCGACGATGGCGAGGACGGCGACGTTGCTCTTTTCTTCGACGTTGAGTTCCTGGGACAGGCCGCTGCGTAGGGCATTCAGGGCGCGTTCGGCGTCGGTGCTGGGGACAGCCATCGACACGTTGCTCATGGAGCTGCTCTGCGACACCATCAGCAGGGTGATGTTTTCGCGGGCGATGGCGGAAAAGACGCTGGCGATGACTTCTGGCACACCAAGTACCCCGGCTCCGGTGACGGTGAGCAGGCTGACGTTTTTGATGGCGGTCACGGCTTTGACGGGGCGATTCGGATCTTGATCGGCCTGGGCGCGGACGAGGGTTCCGGCGAAGTCGGGGTCGGCGGCGCTCTTGACGCGCAGGGGAATGCCGCTTTCCTTGAGGGGCGTCACGGCGAGGGGGTGCAGTACCTTGGCTCCGAAGTAGGCGAGTTCCATGACTTCGCCGTAGCTCAGGACTTCGATGTTGCGGGCATCTTTGACCACACGGGGGTCGGCACTCATCACGCCGTCCACGTCCTTCCAGGCCCAGACCTCGTCGGCTCCAAGGGCCTTGCCGACGATGGTGGCGCTGAAGTCGGTGCCGCCGCGCCCCAGGGTGGTGATGGCTCCTTTGTCGGTTTCACCCATGAAGCCCGCGATGACCGGGGTGACCCCGGCGCTCAGGAAGCCGCTGAGGCGGTCTTTGATGCGCTCGTAGGTGCTGCTCTGGGGGCGGGCGTTGCCGAAGTGGGTGTCGGTCAGGATGCCTGCTTCACCGCCGGTCATGTGCTTGGCGCGCAGTCCGGACTGTTCGAGCGCCAGGGCCATCAGCGGGGCCGAGAGGCGCTCACCGAAGGCGACAATCAGGTCACGGCTGCGGGGGGTCAGTTCACGCAGCAGATAGACGCCGTAGACGGCCTGACGCAGGGTTTCGTGGAGTTCGCGCAGTTCGCGCACCGTTTCGGAATCGGGCGCGGCTCCGAGTTCCTGGGCAGCGGTGAAATGGCGGGTTCGCATGGCGGCGATGTCGTCGTTGGCGCGGGCGATGTCGCCGCTCTGGGCCGCGTCGGCGAGTTGCAGCAGCTGGTTGGTGACGCCGGCCATGGCGCTGACGACCACGATGACCTTCACGCCTTCGCGCAGGCTGCGAGCCGCGAGGGAGGCACTGTGGCTGATGGCGCGGGCGTCCTGCATGTTGGTGCCGCCGAATTTCATGACCAGAAGTTGGTGGGCTTGACTCATGAGGGTCAGTATGCCGCGTTTCGGGCGAGGTCGAGAAAGAGGCTGTGCAGGCGGGTGTCCTGCCCCAGCTCAGGGTGAAAGGAACAGGCCAGGACGTTCCCCTGGCGGGCCAGGACGGTCTGGCCGTCCCACTGCGCCAGTGCCTCGGCTTCTGCGCCGAGTTCGGTAATTACGGGAGCGCGAATAAAGACGGCAGGAAAAGGCGTGTCCAGGCCCTGGATTTCCAGTGGCGCGGTAAAGGAGTCCACCTGTCGCCCGAAGGCGTTGCGCTGAATGGTCAGGTCGATGGCCCCCAGGCTGGGCTGAGGCGGAAGTGAGGGACTGCCGCCCGTGACCTGCCGGGCGAGCAGGATGGCCCCCGCACAGGTGCCCCACAGGGCGCGGTCTGAAGCGTGAAAGTCGCGCAGGGGTTGCCAGAGGTCGTATTCGTTCAGGAGCCTGACCATGGTGGTGGACTCGCCGCCGGGGAGAATCAGGCCGTCTAGTCCCTCTAAGTCTTGAGCCAGCCTGACTTCGCGGGCATGGGCACCGAGACGCTCCAGCATGTGCCGATGCTCACGAAATGCGCCTTGCAGCGCGAGAATGCCGATGTTCATGTCTACCTCTGAGAAAAGGGGCCGCCTGTGTTGAAGGCGACCTGAGAAGGCTCTGGGCTATGCGCCGTGAGCTATGAGGTTTTCGTTTCTACGTTGGGCGGGCCGTAGGCCCTTACCAGCCGCGTGTTGCCAGGCGCTCTTCGGGAATCAGTTCGTTGATGTTGATGCCTGTCATAGGGGCGCCGAGGTCTTCGCTGACTTCCGCGAGGATGTCGGGATTCTGGAAGTGCGTGACGGCCTTGACGATGGCCTGGGCGCGGCGCTCGGGGTTGGCGCTCTTGAAGATGCCGGAGCCGACGAACACGCCGTCCAGGCCCAGTTGCATCATCAGTGCCGCGTCGGCAGGGGTGGCGACACCACCCGCAGCGAAGTTGACGACGGGCAGTTTGCCGTGTTCATGGACGTATTTGACCAGTTCGTAGGGCGCTTGCAGGTCGCGGGCGACGGTCATCAGCTCTTCGGCGGGGCGGCTCTGGATGGAGCGGATGTCGCCCAGGACGGTGCGGGCGTGGCGCACGGCTTCGATCACGTTGCCGGTGCCCGCCTCGCCTTTGGTGCGAATCATGCTTGCGCCTTCGCCCACGCGCCTCAGGGCTTCCCCCAGGTTTTTCGCGCCGCAGACGAAGGGAACTTTGAATTCATTTTTGAGAATGTGGAACTGCTCGTCGGCGGGGGTCAGCACTTCGGATTCGTCGATGAAGTCTACGCCGATGGCTTGCAGAATCTGGGCTTCTACGAAGTGGCCGATGCGGACTTTGGCCATGACGGGAATGCTGACGGCCCCGATGATTTCTTTAATCATCTTGGGGTCGGACATGCGGGCCACTCCCCCGTCTTTGCGGATGTCGGCGGGCACGCGCTCCAGGGCCATGACGGCGGTGGCTCCGGCGGCTTCGGCGATGCGGGCTTGGTCGGCGGTGACGACGTCCATGATGACGCCGCCTTTGAACATTTCGGCGAAGCCCTGCTTGATTTGGGGGGTGGCGGTTTCTTTCATGGCGGGGAGTGTAAGGCGGAGCTGACCCTGGATTTGGTGTCAGTTTGTTGTGGGGTTTGGGGTCAGATGACAGAAAATATAAATTTGAATATGAAGCTACTAAATCTAAATCCATTCATATAAAGAAATATTTACCATGCGCGGCAAGAAAAAAGGAGCCGGAGTGGCTCCCTCCCTTTTCGCAATTTCAACCAGCGAGCGCGGCCAGAAACTCCACATTATTGCGTGTTTTGCCCATGCGCCCGAGCAGCATTTCCATCGCGTCTGCCGAGTCCATGTCGCTGAACACCTTGCGGAGCAGCCACATTTTCTTGAGGACTTCGGGTTGCAGCAGCAGCTCCTCGCGGCGGGTGCCCGACTTGAGGATGTCCAGCGCGGGAAAAACGCGGCGCTCTTCCAGGCGGCGGCTGAGTACCAGTTCGGCGTTGCCCGTCCCCTTGAATTCCTCGAAGATGATGTCGTCCATGCGGCTGCCCGTCTCGACCAGTGCAGTCGCCAGAATGGTCAGGCTGCCGCCCCCGCGAATGTTGCGGGCCGCGCCCAGAAACCGCTTGGGCCAGTACAGCGCGTTGGAATCCAGACCGCCCGCCAGCGTGCGCCCCGTCGGGGGAATCACCAAGTTGTTGGCGCGGGCCAGACGGGTAATCGAGTCGAGCAAAATCACCACATCTCCCCCCTCTTCCACGATGCGGCGGGCGCGTTCGTGGACGAATTCCGCCACACGGATATGGTGCTGCGGCGACTCGTCGAAGGTCGAGGCGATGACCTGGGCACCCTGCACGCTCTCGCGAAAGTCGGTCACTTCTTCGGGGCGCTCGTCCACCAGCAGCACCATCACCGTCACGTCGGGGTAATTCTTGACGATGGAGTTGGCGATTTTCTTGAGGAGCGTCGTCTTCCCCGCTTTGGGCGGAGCCACGATCAGGGCACGCTGCCCGAGGCCAATCGGCACCAGCAGGTCGACCACGCGCAGGCTGAGGCCGTCATCCATGGTGGGGTCTTCCAGCACCAGTTGCTTGTCGGGAAAAGTCGGAGTCAGGTCGTCGAAGCGGGGGCGTTTGCGGGCGGCTTCCGGTTCGAGGCCGTTGACCGCTTCCACCCGTACCAATGACCCGTACCGCTCATTGTCACGCGGCTTGCGGGCGCGGCCAATCACTTCGTCGCCGGTGCGGAGGTGGTACTGCTTGATGATGCCCGCCGTCACCAGCACGCTGCGGCTCTGGGGGTCGAGCAGGTCGGCCTGCAAAAAGCCGTACCCGTCGGAGGTGATGTCCAGAAAGCCCCGCGCCAGAATCTGCCCTTCGGCGTCGGCCTGCTTTTCCATGATGGCCAGCGCCAACGCGTCTTTTTTCAGCTTGCGGTAATTCTCGATGCCCAGCCCTGCGGCCAGCAGGTGCAGTTCGGGCAAAATCTTGTCCTGTAACTCGTGAAAAGGTAGGGCCTGTGCGGAGGGTTCAGTCATGCTCAGCCTTCTTTGCCCGCTGGTGCCGCACGTTTCGACCAGTCAGCCATAAAGGCGTCCAGCCCGGCTTGCGTCAGTGGGTGCTTGATCATCTGGGTAAAGACCTTGTAGGGAATGGTCGCCACGTCTGCGCCTGCCAGCGCCGACTGCACCACATGCTGCGGGTGACGGATGCTCGCGGCGAGCACTTTGGTCTGTATGTCGCCCATGACGTAAGCTTCCTTGATGGCACGAATCAGTTCGATGCCGTCCCAGCCGATGTCGTCCACGCGGCCCGCGAAGGGAGAAATGTAGGTGGCCCCCGCACGGGCGGCGAGCAGCGCCTGCGGCACGCTGAAGCACAGGGTCACGTTGGTCTTGATGCCTTCGCTGGTGAGCGCCTTGCACGCTTGCAGGCCAGCGGGGGTCAGCGGCAGCTTGACCACGACCTGCTTGTGCCACGCGGCAACGTCCTTGCCTTCCTTGATCATGCCCTCGGCGTCGAGCGCAGTCACTTCGGCGCTGATGGCTCCGCCGGGCACCAGGTCGGCAATTTCGCTGATGACCTCCCTGAAGTCGCGGCCCGAAGCGACGATGAGCGAGGGGTTGGTGGTGACGCCCGAAAGCACGCCCCAGGTGTTGATTTCCCTGATTTCGTCCACGATAGCGGTATCGATGAAAAATTCCATGACTCTTTCCTCCTGAGAAGGCACAGGAACGCGGGTTGCGCTGTCAACCTGCCTGACCTGTGCCGGGATGCCCCTAGCATACGCCCGTACATGAGGAAAAAAAGGGGCAAAAGGGCCATAAGGAGCCTGGAAGCGCGCAGTCGCCTATGCATTGACCCCCGCCCCCGCAGCGCCTACCATGAGGGAACAACCGAGGCGAACGCGAGGCCAGTAGCTTTGGACACGGGGCAAGAGCGAGTCAGGGACGGTGAAAGCCTGACGCCCACGCCCAGACGTGAAGATCCCCTCCCGCGCTGGTGGAAGAAAGGCCCGGAACCCTGGCCGACTAGACCCACCCGGACGCCCCCCGACAGAGGGCTATGCAACGAGGCTCCCCGCGAGGGAGTGAAGTTGGGTGGTACCACGCGAA
>NZ_JAUNHK010000010.1:18827-24798 GCF_030523985.1 Deinococcus sp. | reverse complement strand
TCGGTCTGGGAAACCATTCAGGACTGGAACGAACTGACCGAGCGCATGGGCTACTGGCTGGACCTGGACGACCCGTATGTGACCTACCACAACGAGTATGTGGAATCGGTCTGGAATCTGCTGAAGCGCCTACATGAAAAGGGCCTCGTGGCGCAGGACTACAAGGTGGTGCCGCTCTCGCCACGCATCTCCTCTACCCTGTCGCGGGCCGAACTGGGCGAGGTGGACTCTTACCGCATGGTGGACGACCCCAGCGTGTATGTCCGCTTGCCCATCATCTGGGACACGCTGCCCGAACGCGCCCACGCCGCGCTGAGTGCCCTGACCCCGGAGCAGCGCGAGGGCCTGAGCCTGCTGGTTTGGACGACCACCCCCTGGACGCTGCCGAGCAACACCCTCGCTGCCGTGAATCCCGAACTGGACTATGTGGTGGCGGACAGCCCCAGCGGGCGCATCATCGTGGCAGCGGGCGCGGTGGAACGCCTCTCCGCGCTGCACAAGGACGCCGCGCCGCTGGACGTGCTGGCGACCCTGAAAGGCCGTGACCTGGAATGGGTGGAATACGAGCCGCCTTTCCCCGAGGTCGCCCCCGAACTGGGCGTGGTGAAGGAACTCCACGAGCGGCGCGACGGCAAGCCCGTGCTGCATTTCGTGGTGATGGCGGACTTCGTGAGCGACGTGGACGGCTCGGGCGTGGCCCACGAAGCCCCCGCTTACGGCGCGGAAGACTTGGAGGTGGCGCGAGCTTACGGCGCTCCGCTGATGTTCGGGGTGGACGACCACGGCATCCTGCAAGTCACCCACGAGCGCGGCAAATTCTTCAAGGGTGCCGACAAGGGTCTGATTGCCGACCTGAAGGCGCGGGGCCTGATGTTCTGGGCGGGCACCCTGAAGCACAGATACCCCTTCCATGACCGCACGGGCGACCCCATCCTCTATTTCGCCAAGAAGGGCTGGTACATCCGCACGTCGCAGGTGGCGGACGACATGCTGGCCCAGAACGAAAAAATCAACTGGGTGCCGGGGAACATCAAGCACGGGCGCTTCGGCAACTGGCTGGAAGGCAACGTGGACTGGGCCATCTCCCGCGAGCGCTACTGGGGCACGCCGCTGCCCTTCTGGATGAGCGAGGACGGCGACCTGAAAGTGGTGGGCAGCGTGGCGGAACTCTCCGAACTGTCGGGGCGCGACCTGAGCGAACTGGACCTGCACCGCCCCTACATCGACGACATCACCTTTACTCTGGACGGCAAGGAGTACCGCCGCATTCCTGAAGTGCTGGACGTATGGTTCGACTCGGGGTCTATGCCCTACGCCCAGTGGGGCCTGCTGCTGAACGAACAGGGCGAAGCGGTGCGCGGCGCGGAGCAGTTCGAGAAGCACTACCCCGCCGACTACATCTGCGAGGCGATTGACCAGACGCGTGGCTGGTTCTACTCGCTGCACGCCATCTCCACCATGCTGTACGACCAGCCCGCCTACAAGAACGTGATTTGCCTGGGGCACATCGTGGACGAAAAGGGCCTGAAGATGTCCAAGAGCAAGGGCAACGTGGTGGAGCCGCTGCCTGTCTTCGACAAGTACGGGGCCGACTCGGTGCGCTGGTACATGTTCATGGCGTCCGACCCCGGCGACCAGAAGCGCTTCTCCGAGCGGCTGGTGGCGGAGGCGCAGCGCAGCTATGTCAACACCCTGTGGAACGTGTACTCGTTCTTCGTGCTGTACGCCAACCTTGACCAGCCTGACCTGAAGGCCGCGCCCGCTGTCGCCGAGCGCCCCGAAATGGACAGGTGGCTGCTGGCCCGCCTGGAAGAAACCGTGCAAGGCGTCACCGACGCGCTGGAAGCCTACGACGCACGCGGCGGCGGACGCGCTCTGGAACGCTTCGTGGACGACTTGAGCAACTGGTATGTGCGCCGCAGCCGCAGCCGCTTCTGGGGCGAGGGGGGCAACGTGGACACTGCTGCCTATGCCACGCTGCACGAGGCGCTGCTGGTGGTGTCGCAACTGACCGCGCCGTTTACGCCGTTCCTGGCGGACGCGCTATACCGCAACCTCTCGGGGCAGGATTCCTCGGTTCACCTGACCGAGTGGCCCCAGGTCCGCGCCGAGCGTCTGGACAGCAAACTCACCGCAGATATGGCCGCCGTAATGAAGGTCGTGGAACTGGGCCGCGCCGTGCGTGGGGCGCACAACCTCAAGACCCGTCAACCGCTGGCGGGCGTGCAGGTGCGGGCGGCTTCTCCTGCCGCGCTGGAGGCCCTCAAGCGTTCGCAAGAGCAAATCATGGAGGAACTGAACGTCAAGTCGGTGACGTTCCTGGAGGGTGACACTGACCTGGTGCAGTACAGCCTGCGGCCCAACCTGCCCGTGGTGGGCAAGCAGTACGGCAAGCAGTTGCCGCTGCTGAAAAAAGCGCTGGCCGAGGCCGATGCCCGCGCCGTGGCCCAGGCGGTCGCGGCGGGTCAGGGCTTCAGCGTGCAGGCCGATGGCAGCAGCTTTGACCTGACGCCCGAAAGCGTGCTGGTGGACGCCAAAGCCCCCGAAGGCGTCGCCGCCGCCGAGGACGCGGGCTATCTGGTCGCCTTCGACACCGCGCTGACGCCCGAACTGCTGCGTGAAGGGCTGGCCCGTGACCTCGTGCGGGCCATTCAGGAAGCCCGCAAGTCGGCGGGGTTTGAGGTGCAAGACCGCATCCAACTTGCGCTGGACGTGCAAGGCGACATGCTGGAGGCCGCGCAGGAGTGGCGCGACTTCATCGCGGGCGAGGTGCTGGCGGTGGACGTGAGCTACGAAGCCACCGAGCAGGAAGGCAGCCACGTGGCCGAAGTGGAAGGCGGGCGCGTGATGCTGCGGCGCGTCGAAAGCTGAGCAGAGCAGAATAGAGGGAGGGGGACGGCTGATGAACCGTCCCCCTCCTCTCTTTGTCGGAATTCAGGCCGGGGTGTCGAGGCGGGCCACGTCTTGCCGCAACGCTTCCAGGCGGGCGAGCAGCTCGGCGCTGCGCTGGTCGGCCTTGCCCAGCCGCTCCTGCTGCTCCTCGGTAAAGCGGGTGTAGGGCAGGGTGGCGTCACGCAGGCGGGCGTCGGCGCGTTCCTGCTCGCGTTCGTACTCGCGCCGGACGATGCGCTCCAGAGCCTCGCGCAGTTCGGCCACCTTCTGACGGAGCTGGCGGTGGGCCTGAATGCGTTTGTTGGGCAGAACGAACAGACCCAGGCTGCCGAGGGTCAAGCCCGCCAGAATGCCCCCGGTAAAGTCGAGCGCCGTCGCGCCGATGAGGGCACCGATGCCCGCGCCGATGCCCACGCCCCCGGCCAGACCGCCAATCACGCCTTTCATGGCGTCCTCGGCATCTTGCGAAAGCTGACGGGCGAGTTCGTGCTCGGTGGTGGTCGCCAGGTGTTCGCGGGCGCTCCCGGCGATGCCTTCCAGCAAGGCCCCCCGGTCATAGGAAAAGCGGGTGCGGGCCACCTCGCTGCTGGGCTGGCGGCGAATCAGGAGGGCCTGCACGTCTTCCCAGAAGTGCATGTTGCTCTCGACAAAACGGTCAATCATGGAGCCGAACTGTCGGTCGAGCGCGTCAGGCAGCTCGGCCACCGCCTCGGTGCGGAACTGCTCTTCGAGTTCACGCGAGTTCATCAGCCCGCGCAGGTTGCCGAAGCGCAGTTTGTCGTCGATGAACTTGTCGGCCCGCAGCTCGAACTCGCTGAGCAGGCGCGAAATGCGGTTGAGCTGCCCGTCGAGTTCGCCGCGCATCGTCTCGTGGTGGCGCTCGCGCTGGCGTTCGAGGTCGCCCAGAATGTGCAGGTCTTCTTGCAAGGTCGCCTGGGCCGCCTTGGTTCTCGCCTGTTCGCCGGACAGCAGCTCGGCAGCGGTGCCCAGCGGAGACGCCAGCTTGAGCCGCGCCCGCTCGGTCTCGGACAGGCGGCTTTGCAGCACGCGGCGCAACTCCGCGAATCCGGCGTCTCCCCCGCGCTGCTCACGGCGGGCGCTGACCAGAAAGACCGGCGGGTTCAGGCCCAGCACGCCGCGTGCGCCGGTTTCCACGAAGGCCCCCACCTGCGCCACCTGTTCGGGCGTTTCGAGCAGGTCGGCCTTGTTGACCACCATCACCACGCTGCGGCCCCAGCGGGCGGCGAGGCTCAGGAACTGGCGCTCGGACTCGGTGAAGGGGCGGTCGGCACTCGTCAGAAACAGCACCAAGTCGGCGCGGGGCAAAAAGCCTTCGGTGAGCGCCTGATGCTGGCGAATGATGGCGTTGGTGCCGGGCGTATCTACCAGCGCCACGCCTTCCAGACTGGGCAGCGGATGGGTCAGGCGGCTCACGAAGGGGTCGCGGGTGGGTTCGAGTTCGCCCGCCTTTTCACCGTGTACCAACACATAAATCCGGTCTGTGGTCGGGGTGACGCCCTCGGGGAGCACCTGCGCCCCCAGCAGCGCATTGACGAAACTGCTCTTGCCCGCGTTGAACTCACCGACGACCACCAGCAGGAAGGCTTCGTCCAGCATCCGGGCGGCGGTGCGGGCATGTTCGGTCACTTCGGGCGGCGCACCCTGGCTTTCCAGAAAGGCCTGAAGGTCGCCGAGAAGCTCACGTTCGCGTGAGAGGAGCTGCTGCACAGAACCGGAAACGAGCATGGGGCGAGTCTAGAGCAGTTCTCCGGCAGCCCTCACCTAAGATGAGCGAATGACGACCTTTCGCTGGGGCATTCTGGGGGCGGCGCGAATTGCACAGGCGCTGCTTCCGGCCATTCGTGAGGCGGGCGGCGAGGTGACGGCGCTGGGCGTGCGCGACCCACACAGCGAGCGGGCCAGGGCTTTCGCACAGGCCTGGGACGTGCCGCTGGTCGGCGGCTATCAGGACGTGCTGAACGCCGACGTGGACGCCGTCTATATTCCCCTGCCCAACGACTTACATTGTCCCTGGGGACTGGCGGCGCTGGGGGCGGGCAAGCATGTCCTCATCGAAAAGCCGTTCGCCCTGAACGCCGCCGAAGCCCAGCGCCTCGCGGACGCCGCTGCGGACAGTGAGCGCACCCTGCTCGAAGCCTTCGCGCCCCGTTTTCACCCCTACATGCGCCGGATGCTGGACATCGTGCACAGGGGCGAACTCGGTGAACTCCGGGCCGTTCACGCCGCTTTCGGCTTTCGGATGACCCACCCGGACGACTTCCGCTGGAACGCGGCGCAGGGCGGCGGGGCGCTCTACGACGTGGGAACGTATGGCGTCAATCTCGCCCGACTGCTGCTCGGAGAGCCGATCTCCGCCTTCGCCCGCGCACGCTGGACGACTGGGGAGAACCCGGTGGACCTCGGCCTGAGCGGACAACTGGAATACCCCGGCACGCTGGTGACGCTGGAGTGCGGCGTGGACTGGACACAGCCGCCCACCGAGCGCGTCACCCTGGTGGGCACGGGCGGCACCCTGGACACCCGGCGCATCGCCAGCGGACGCCCCGACGAAGCGGTGGAACTGCGAATCCAGACGGAGGCGGGCGAACGCACCGAGGAGATTCCCCCCGCCAACGCCTATGCCCGCATGGTGGCTCATTTTCAGCAGGCGGCGCGGGGAGAGGGGCCGCTCCTGTATCCACCCGCCGACGCTGTAGCGCAGGCCCGTGTGCTGGACGCCCTCTACCGCTCAGCCCGAACTGGGCAGCCCGTCTCTCTCGCGGCTGGGATGGCGGGCACGGATGCCTGACCCCCTGCCCCGGCCCGAACTGCCTGCGCTGCTAGAAAAGAGCGCCGCGCTGCACGGTCACCTCTGCCCGAGACAGGTGCTCGGCGCACGCTCGGCGCTGCTGGCGGGCGAGTGGCTGGGCCTGAGTTTGCCCCGCAGCGACAAACGGGTGATGGTCTTCGTGGAAACGGACGGCTGCTACGCCGACGGCGTTTCGGTGGCGAGCGGCTGCTGGCTGGGCCGCCGCACCCTGCGCCTGATGGATTTCGGCAAGGTGGCCGCGACCTTCGT
>NZ_JAUNHK010000010.1:14867-18727 GCF_030523985.1 Deinococcus sp. | reverse complement strand
GCCATCGGCAAGGGAGTAGCTGAACATGGTGTAGGCGTTCGCCGCCGTGGTGAACGTGCCCGTGGGTATTCCCGGCGCGACATAGTCGGCCAGCAGGTTGACCTGACTGCCCGCAGTGTCGCTTGGCGGGCGCAGGTTGCTCATGAGCGGCGGCATGTCGTAGTAGTCGGTGTACTCGGCCAGCACCCAGGTGTCGCCGTTGTCGGGGTCGGGGCCAGGATTGCGGGTGCTGGTAGGCGACGTGCTCGAAACCCAGTTCGAGCGCTTGACCGGGTAATAGGCGAAAAAACGGTAGCACCCGTCACGGATGGTCGCCGTGCAGGAAAGCTGGGGCGCGTCCGGCGGCAGAATAAGGGCCAGCAGGGGATGGGCGCCGATTTCCCAGCTGCCGTTGATGTTTCCGGCTGCCGGGTTGCGACGCAGGGCTCCGCTGCCGAAATCTACGATGGTGCCGGGAGGCAGAACGGCCCAGGCTTCACGCAGGCGGGCGGCGATAATCTGCTGCGTGATGAGGATGTCTTCCTGCATCTCGGTGCGGGTGCTGACCTGAGAAGAGGTGCGGGTACTCTGGGTGAAAAACGACACCAGCAGGCCCAGCACCACGCCCAGCAGGGCCAGCGCCACCAGAATTTCGATGAGGGTAAAGCCCTCCCGCCACTGTGCCGGAGGGCGAACAGCAGGCTTCACAGCGGCTCCAGCACGAAGATGCTGAGCTTGACGGCCTCTCTGCCACTGCCGGGACTTTGCACGACCACCTGACGCATGGGCGGCGGGACAGGCGGCGAGCCGATCAAGTCACCTTCTCCGTCCACGCAACTGCCTTCGATGGGCCGACTCACCACCGACCCGGCGGGCGCGGGGGAAGGCAGGGTCGTGCCGTCGGGCCGCACCGGCTGGGCGCGGGTATCGAGGTTGATGAATGTGACCTCGTACCCGTCGGGCACCTGCCAGTTCGGCACACAGGCCAGGCGGTAGTTGTCCTTGTTGTCCCAGGCTCCCCGCACCGTTTCGATGAGGCGCTGGGCCTCGCTGGAGGTCTTGAGTTCCTGCTGGGCGCGGCGGTCAAGGGACAGCGACCCGGTCAGGGTGGTGGTCAGCAGGGCGGTCAGCAGGCCCAGAATGGCGAGAGCCACCAGAATTTCGACGATGGTCAGGCCCCGTGAGGGTTGGGTCTTCATGGCGTAATTCCTTTGCCGATCATGACTTTGCCGGTCACGCCCACCACCCGCACCGACAGGGGCGCGACCCCCTCGGTCAGGCTGCCGAGCGTGAAGGCTTTACCCTGCACGGCCCCGGCTGTTCGGGAGAGTTCGCCGTGAGGGGCAGTGTAGGTGAGCTGATGTTCGGTGGCGTTGCACCCCCGCGAACAGACCATGTAGGTTCCGGCGGGAAGGGTGGAGGTTCGGCCCGCCACGTCGTACTGGGTAAAGCGGCCCTGGCTGTCGGGCGTCCAAGTCATTGTCACGTCGCGGCTGCCGCGTTGCGCGACCGATTTGGCGCGGCGCAGGTCAGTCGCGACCAGGGTGGCGGCGTCACGCAGTTCTGCGCCCCGGATGCTCCGCAACAGCGAGAACCCCAACAGGCCCGCGATCAGCATCAGGATGGCGATGACCACCAGCAGTTCCAGGAGCGTGAACCCCCGCGTGCGGGCCGAGGAGCCGCCCGCCATTACTGGCTCCGGGCGCGACTTTGCCGCCAGGACACGTCGCTCAGGCGCTTGCCCGTGTCGGCATTGTCGGACGCCAGCCAGATTTCGGTAATCAGGATGCCGTTGGGGCGCAGGCCGTCACGCAGCCGGGTGTCGTAGGAAAAAGCGTCGCTGTAACCTGCCGTGACCCCCCGCCCGGTCAGGTCGGCTACCCCGTTGCGACCGAAGACCTTGGAGATGACGCTGCCGACCACATGGCGGTGGCCCTGCGGCGCACGCTCACGCGACTGCTCCACGCGGAACGAACCGTTCGAGGCCATGATGGTCGCGTGATAGGTCGCCTCGTTGGGCGTTTTGGTGGTCATCACGATGTCGCCGCTCGGGGTGTACAGGCCCAGCATGTTGCGGGGCGTGCGGTCCCCGGTCTTCTGGCAGGGCTGCGGCGCGTCTATGGTGCTGCCGGGCTGCCGTCCGTTGGCGCAGGGCACGTCCGAAACGGTCAGGTCGGTGTCGAGGCGCATCCCCTCGGCGCTCACCACGCCCAGGTTGGCGAAGGAGGCGACCGCCGGGGGCATCTTGTCGAGCGCTCCGGTCGTGTCATTGCCTAGTCGCGCCGGCCCCCTCACGTTGGGCGTGCCGCTGCTGTAGACCACTCCGTTGAAGTTTTGGAGCACGGCCTGCCAGCTTCCCGCCGCGTCTTTGCCGTACAGCACCTTGTCCGGCCCGTAGCGGTACTCGCGGGTGACGACGTTTTCACTGATGCTGGGACGCACGCGGTAGCAGGTGAACACGTAGGAACCCTGCGAGGCGATGGTGCAGCCGTAACTCTCGCGGTGCTCGGGCGGGGTCTGGTTATAGACCGACGGGTCGGTGCTGTACTCGATCCAGCGGGTCGTGTCGTAGCGCACGCCCGGCTTGCTGAGGCGAATGTACTGGTAGGTCGGTCTGGGTTCTTCCCAGGCCTGATTGGTCTGGTTGTAGCTGCTCAGGGGATTGCCCGCCGCGTCTCCGGCGAGCAGTTCGATGTGGGTTTCGTCGGAGGCGAGCACGATGCCCGAGGCCTGCGCCAGCGCCGCCTGCTGGTTGACGCTCTGGGGCAACCCGATGTAACGGGCGTCGAAGGTACCGCGCTTGCCCGGCGCGAAGGTGGCCCCGGTTCTCAGGACACGGTCGGTCAGGTTGCGGTTGAGGGCGATGGTATCGAGACCGTCGGGAGCGATGTTATTGAGGGTGACGCTGTCCGAGTCGTAGAAGCCCGGCGTGCGCTCACAGTCGGCGTCCGGCGCGGCGTAAGCGGGGGGCAGCGGCGTGCAGCCCGAGGTATTCAGGTTGCCCAGGAACTTGACGCTGTTGGCCGAGGTCAGAAACCGCACATGCTCGGCCACGTACATGTCGCCGTCAATCACGCTGTAGGCGAGGCCGCCGTTGGTGGGGGGCATGCTCTGCACGAAGATGTTGTAGTCCAACGGGGTGGGCATGTAGAACTCGAACCACCAGTCGCCGCCCACCGAGCGCTGCCCGCGCACCAGTCGCTCGGCGCGGCCCTGCACGCCCCGCGCCTGAAATTCCTTGACGCCCAGGTAAAAGCGGTAGCGCAGCGGCGTCAGCTTGACCACCCGCAGCGGCACGATCTGGTAAGAGAGGTTGTCACTGCTCAGCGACAGCTGCCTGCTCCACCATTCGTTGAGGTTGGCATCGGGCCTGGGGCGCTCGCTGGCGGGCAGCACATGGTAGGCGTCCGGTGTGACCGCCGCCGAGAGGATGGAGAATTGCTCTTCGCTCAGGCGCGAGGACGCGTCCACCAGGCATTCCTGGGCTTCGGGGAACTGACCGCTGTCACGGTTGTCGCGTGGTTCGGCAAACGCGTCCGTCGCTTGCCAGGGATTGGGCACGGTGGCCTTGCCGCAAAACTTGCGGGCGTAGCTTTCCATGTCCGGCACGGTGGTGGTGGGCGCGACGGCGAGATGGCGCACTTCGTAGCCCGCCGGGGCGCGGACTTTGTTGGTCAGGAGGCGCTGAATGTCACGAAATCGGCTTTCGGCAAGGGCCACCTGCGACTCGGCGGCGTACTGTGCGCCGAGCGCCGCCGTCCGGTCGGCGGTGTTCTGACGGCTGCTCAGGCTCAGCCGCAGCGAGGCCGAGAGGATGCCCGCCAGCAGTAGCAGCGTGAGGAGCACAACAAGAATGACCGCGGCCCCGGCGGTGGGCTGTC
>NZ_JAUNHK010000010.1:0-14767 GCF_030523985.1 Deinococcus sp. | reverse complement strand
CAAGCGGGCACGGTTCCCGCCTTCGGAAGCCTGCTGGCGGCCTACGCCTGCGAGCGGGCCGGGGCGCACGGGGTCAGGGTGTGGGCCATGCAGCAGGGCCGCCTTGAAGAAGTGGGCTGTGTGGGCGGCGGTCTGGCGCTGAGCGACGGCACCCTGGCGCAGCGGGCCCTGGCAGGCGGTAGCCCCCTGCGGGGCGGCATGCTGAGTGCCCTCCCCTTCGGGTGTGGCGTGCTGGAACTGGTCGGCGCGGGCACGGAGGGCGAGCAGGCCCTGAACGAACTCGCACCGCTGCTGGGACTGGCCCTGGAGGGCGTACAGGCGCGGGAAGCGCGGCGGGGCCGGGGCCGCATCGCCGAGACGGTGGAGCGGCTGGTGCGGCGGCTGGGCGGCAGTCTCGACCTGGGGGTGGTGCTGCGCGGCACCGCCGAGAGCGCGGCCCAGGCCCTCGACTTTTCAAGGGCGTTCGCGGGCCTGTTCAGCGAGTACGGCGAGCAGGAAGCCCGCACGGGCGAGGTCTTTACCTACGGTTTCGATGAGCCGTTCGGCGGCAGCATCGGCGTGGGGCCAGTCACTTTCGAGACGCTGGTGCGCCGGGGCGAGACCATCCGTTTCGAGCGCGGGCGCGACGAACACACCCCGCTGGGTCAGAGCCTGCGCGAGCTTGCGCCCGAAGCGGCAGTCATCGCACCCTTGCAAGCACGTGGGCGGCCACTGGGACTGCTGTACGTGGACACCCTCAGGCCCGGCGCGGCGGCCAGCGAGGACGACGCCCGGCTGGTGCTGGCCCTGGCCGAGCAGGCGAGTCTGGCGATGGACAACGCCCGGCTGTACGCCACCGAAACCCGCAAGCGCGAGGCCGCCGAGGCGCTGCGGGAAGCGGGGGCGGTTCTGGCGAGCAGCTTGCATCTCTCGGACACGCTGCTGCGCGTGCTGGAGGGGGCACAGTCGCTCTTCAGGGTGGACGCCGCCGCCGTGTACGAACAGCAGCCCGACGGACGAACCCTCAAAATCACGTCGGCGCTGGGGCTGAGCGGCGAATATGTCCTGCGGGTGCGGGCCAAGGTGGGCGCGGGCGTGACCGGACTGGCCGCCGAGCGTCGCAGTGCCGCTTTCGCCCGCGACCTGCCGCGTGAGGGGCTGGGCGGAGGCAGCCGCTACACGCGGGGTCTGCTGGCACGCGGCGAGTACCCCTACCGGGGCGTGCTGAGTTTGCCGCTGCTGACCCGTGGCGGCATTTTCGGGATTCTGACGCTGTACTGGCATGCCGAACTGCCGCTGGACGACGACGACCTGGCGCTGGCGAGCGTCTTTGCAGCTCAGGCGAGCCTCGCCATCGAAAATGCCCGGCTGTATGAGGAAGAACTGCGGCGCGAGCGGGAAGCCGCCGTGCTGCTGGGCCTGGGGCGGCTTCTCGGTGAAGACCAGAGTGACCGGGCGCTAAACGAAGCCGTGCGGCTGGTCACGTTGGCCCTCAACGCCGGGCGCGGCCTGCTGGTGCTGACGGCAGAGGGCCAGTCGCGGGCCTTTCCCTACAACCTGCATCCACCGAGCGCCGACGACCTCGCCTCGCTGGCCGGGCAACTCGGGCGCGGGCCGAGGGCGCTGACCCGGCGGGTCTGTCTGCCGGTGGCGGGCAGCGCCCTGATTGTGCCGCTGGTCGGTGGAGAGGACGGGCAGGAAGTGCTGGGTTTCCTGTACGCCGACGACCCGGACACCGACCCGCCGAGCGACCGGGTGCTGGGATTGGCGCGCTCGGTGGCCGACCAACTGGCGCTGATGCTGACCCGTGAGCGGCTGCTGTCGGCGCTGCGGCGCGAAGAGGCCCGCTACCGCCAGCTCACCGAGGGAGCGCACGACCTGATTGTGAGTGCGGACCGGGGCGGCACCGTGACCTATGCCAACCCCGCTGCCCGCCGATTGCTCGAACCCTTTACCGGGCCACTGGTGGGCGCGGCGCTGCTGCATCTGCCCGACCCCGGCAGCCGGGACGCCATGCGCCTGGCCTGGCAAGCGGCGTTGCAAGACCCGGCGGGCGGACGGGCCGACCTCCTCGTTGCCGGGCATCATCTTGAAGCGCGGCTGAGCGCAGTCGCTGGCAGCAGCGCCACCGCCGACGGGGTGCTGATGGTGGCCCGCGACCTCTCCGAGTTGCAGACTCTGGCCGAAGAAATCAAGCGGCGCGGACAGGCGCTGGCGGCGGCGACCCACCGCACGGTCGAGCTGCGGGCTTACCTGGGCCTTTTTACGCAGGCGCAGGAAGAAGAAAGGCGGCGCATCAGCCGCGAGCTGCACGACGACACCGCGCAGGTGCTGACGGCGACCACCCGGCGCGTCTCCCGACTGGCCCGCGAACTCGGCGGCGAGCAGCGGGCGCGGGCCGACGACATCCTGAGTGACCTCAACGCCGCCATCGAGAGTGTGCGCCGCTTTGCCCGCAACCTGCGGCCCTCGGTGCTGGACGACCTCGGTTTGCTGCCCGCTCTGGAGTGGCTGGCGGGACAGGCCCAGACCCAGACGCGACTGGAAGTCAGCGGCCCCGAGCGGCGCCTGCCCCCCGCCGTCGAACTGACGGTGTTCCGGCTGGCCCAGGAAGCTCTCAGCAACGTGGACAAACACGCCCAGGCCCACAGCGCCGCCATCCGCATCACGTTTCTGGACAGCCTCTTGCAGGTTGACATCAGCGACGACGGACGTGGGTTCAGTGAAGCCGAGGCCGAGCTGCGGGCGCGGGCGGGGCACCTCGGCCTCATGGGACTGCGGGAGCGGGTGGCGCTGGCGGGCGGTCAGCTGAAGGTGGACAGTCAACCGGGGCAGGGCACCACCCTGACCTTCACCCTGCCGGGCTGAGCCCTTGCTTGCCGTAGCGTGCCAGAAACGCCTCGCGCTCCATCCAGGCCATGCGCGGCAAGCTGTTGCTGGGCGTTTGCAACGTGCCGTAAGCCACCCGCAGCAGGCGAAAGCCCAGCCCATACCAGCGGGCCTGCCGCGGCGGAAGGTCGAGCAGGGTGAAGCCCGCCTTTTCAAGGAGACCCGACAGAAGGCTGACCGCGAAAACGGCCTGGGCCTCTGCCAGCTCGGGGCGGGTCTGAAGGGCTTCTCCCACGTCGTAGAGACTGCGAACACAGGCGCGGTAAGTGGTAAGCGCATTTTTCGAGGCCAGCCCCACCAGCCGGGGCGAATGCAGGTGCAGTTCGGCGGTAGGAGTGTTTGTCGGCAAGGGCAAGGGAGCCGGAGCATGGTCGAGTGGAGCGACACGCAGCAGGGCGTCGGCCCGTTCGGTCAGGTCAATGACTCTGTTCTTTCGGGCAAAGGGCTCCTCGACCAGTCGGGTGTACACGTGCTGGCCCAGGTCAGCGAGTGTGACGGAGCGCAGACCGGGGAGTTGCCCGACCGGTTGCGGACAGTAGCCGCGCACACGCCAGTTTTGCAGTTGGGCCGGGGCCTGTGCCAGAGAAGTTTGCACGATGGCCCCAGGTTCGGTTTTCTGCGGGGTGGGCAGGAGGCGGATATGCCAGCTCCCGAGAAGTTTCAGGTCTTCCCTCCTGGGTTCGGGAAGGTACCAGAAGCGAACGGGCTGCCCAGCGCAAGTGCTGAGGAGGCCGATGTGGTCGGGATGGCCCGAGCCTGCGATTTCGTGGCCCTGCCGGGTGGCGGCCCAGAGCTCGGCGGGGCAAGTTTGGGCAAACGTCGGGGGGCAGAGCAGGGTGACGGGAGTGATGTCGCCCCGACTGAGAAGCTGGCGAAGCTGATCTGGGGTTTCTAGGGGCAAGGTGACGCCGAGGTTGGGTTGGCTGGGATCGCCGCTGTGGAGGGCTTGGAATGCTCCGGCTTGGAGCAGGGGGGAGGGCATGAGAAAAGTATGGCATGATTGGACACAAGTTTGTCATATAAAATTTTATAAATAGACTGTGTAAGACGACCTCTCATCTTCTTTCGTCGTATTCTCCTGGCAGATGCTTCAGGTTTCCTCGAACCGGACCCAGGGCGTACCCTCATGAAGCCACTCAGAATCGGTCTTTTTACCGATACGTTCCTGCCCGACCAGAACGGCATCGTGACCAGTGTGTGCCTCTTGAGCGACGAGTTGAGGGCACGCGGACATCATGTGGATGTGGTGGCTCCCCTGTTTCCCGAACACCTCGACGGACGCAGCGACGTGCGGCGCGTTCCCAGCGTGCGCTATCCCCTGCTGCCCACCTACCGGCTGGCCTGGCCTACCCGCAAGATGTTCGAGTTGCAGTACGACGTAGTGCATACCCACACCCCGCTGACCCTCGGTCTGGCCGGAGCGCGGCTGGCCCGCAAGTGGAAGGTGCCCCATGTGGCGACCTATCACACCCATCTGGAGGCGTACACCCACTATGTGCCGGGCCTGACGCAACTGAACCGGACCGTCCACTTCATGCCGAAGGTGGTCGGGCGGCTCTATGGCGAGGCCGACGCCGTGATTACGCCGACTGCAGGCACGCTCGACACGCTGCGGCAGGCTGGAATCGAGGACGCCGTGGTGATTCCGACCAGCATCGACCCCCGTGTGCTGGAAGCCGCTCCCCCGATTGCCGACCCCTGGCCCGCCGGACGCCGCCGCCTGCTGACGGTGGGCCGACTGGCCCGCGAAAAACGCTTCGACCTCGTGCTGGACGCGCTGGCGCAACTTCCCGATGGGCATCTGGTGGTGCTGGGCGAGGGGCCGGAACGTGCCCACCTCGAGGACCATGCCCGCAGCCTGGGCGTGCAGGAGCGTGTCACCTTCGTCGGCGTGCGGCCCTGGTCTGAAATCGGCGCTTATTACCGTCTGGCCGAACTGTTCTTGTTCGCTTCCGACACCGAAACGCAAGGGTTGGTGCTGCAAGAAGCCCAGCTGATGGGGGTTCCGGTGGTCGCCGTGGGCGCGCACGGCACCCTGACAGGCGTGCAGAGCGGCTACAGCGGGTATCTGGTGCCGCCCGGCGACGTGGCTGGACTGGTTCGTCACAGCCGGGAGTTGCTGGGCCACAAGGCGCTCCACGCCAAATTTTCGGCCCAGGCGCGTGAATTTGGTGGACGCACCACCCCGACGGGCGTGGCGCAGCAGGTGCTGGAGGTTTACGCCCGCGTGCTGGGGCTGCCGCGTGAAATCAGTTTTCCGGCGGCAAGCGGTCGTCGCCAAAGTAGCCCCGCGTATGACCAGTAATATTTCGCAGGTGCTGCACCACAAAGGGCACGACCCCCTGGTCGAGTCGCCGCGCACTCGTTTCGACCAGCGCCTGCGGCACGTAGGCCAGTTCGCCAAAGCGTCCGAGGTTCTGACCCAGAATCACGTCCTCGTAGGCTTCGACGGCGGGATAACCTCCGGCGAGCAGCGCGGCTCGGCGCGAGTACGCCATATTCCCACCCGCCAGATTGGGACGCTGCACGACGCGGCAGACATGCAAAAAGGCGCTGTAGACCAGACCCGAAGCCGTTTCCCAGGGTTCACCTACCCCCCAAAAGCGCATGGGGCCGTACAACGCCACGCGGCCCGGCGTGACCGCCGCAGCGTAGGCCGCCAGCCAGTCGGGGCCAGGGTGAGAATCGGCGTCGGTGGTGGCAATCCAGTCGGTGCGGGCCGCTTCCAGACCGAGCTGCCGCGCCCGTGCCACACCACGCGCCGGGCAGGGCAGCACCGTCGCTCCCCAGGCGCGGGCGATGTCGGCGGTCTGGTCGCGGCTGTCGTTGTCCACCACGATGACTTCGGTGGGCGCGAGGGTCTGACGTTCCAGCGCCTGCAAGGTTCTCGGAAGGTAGGCCGCTTCGTTGCGGGCAGGAAGAATCACCGAGAACTCTGGCACCGAGACAGGGTAACAGACCGGGAGGCACGCCCATGACCGCCGAACTGAGACAGCGCCTCCCCCTCCTGCCCGGCACCTTGCGGCAGGTGGCCGCCGGAGCCTTGCTGCTGGCCTGCGCCGAATTCGTACGCAGCGGCATGTACGGGGCCTATCTGCCGCAGGCCACCGAAAAGCTGCTGCACCTGCCCAAAGCGGACGCGGTGGTTATGGCTTCGACGGCCTACACCGCCCACTTCATCGCGGACACGGCGCTACGTGGCCCAGCAGGAGTCGCGCTGCTGCGCTTCGGCCTGCGCCCCGTGGTGCTGCTCGGCGCGGTACTGAGCCTGCTGGCGCTCTTCGTGCTGTCGGTGGCCCAGAGCGGCTGGCTGCTGCTGTTGGCGGCGGCGCTGCACGGCATCGGCTTTAGCCCCATGTGGCCCGCACTGATGAGCCTCACGGCGGATGCGGCCCGCAGCAGCCACCAGGGACGGGTGCTGACCGCCGTCACCATGAGCGTGATGCCCATCGTCGGGGTCGGTTTCCTGACGCTGGGGGCACTGGCCGACTCGCCGCGCAGCCTGGTCTTCGGCCTGTGTCTGTCGCTGCTGGGGGCAGGGGTGGCCCTCGCGCTGTTGCTGCCGCCCCGCCTACGTGCCCAGACCGCGCCCGAAACGGGCAAACCGGCGGGCGTCAAGCTGGCGCTGCGTGCCCTCGCCCCGCTGATTCCGGCGGCTTTCCTGCAGACGCTGACCATGACGCTGCTGGGGCCGCTGCTGTTCACGCTCTACAAGGCGCTGGGGCTGTCGTACTGGGGCATGGTGGCGCTGCTGGGCCTGGGCGGAGCGGTGGCCTTCAGCACCATGCCACTGACGGGCAAATTTGCCGACGGGGGGCAGGCCCGCTGGTCGGTCACGCTGGGCTTTGCGCTGCTGGCCCTCAGCCTGGGCGGGATCGCCACCACGCCGCCCACCTGGGCGCTGTACCCCCTGGCGGCGCTGCTGGGCCTGGGCTACGCCTTCATCGCGCCGGGCTGGGCCGCCCTGGTCGCGCAGCGCCTCCCCGAGTCTCAGCGCCCCGCCGCCTGGGGCACGCTGATGACGGTGGAAAACATCGGTAACGCGCTGGGGCCGCTGCTGGGGGCCTTCGCTTACCGCACTCTGGGCGTGCCGGGGCCGTTTCTGGTGGGGGCCGTGCTGTCACTGGTCGCCACCCTGGGCTATGTGCTGCTGCGGCGCGTTTTCGATGCCCCGGTGCAGGACACACCTTCGCCGGAACAGGCGGTCAACACACCTTGAAACGGCGGTTCCGGACGCTGGGGTTACTGGCGGGCGCACCCCTATTGGCCGACCTGCTGGGACGCGCCGCTGGCCTGGGCGCACTGGGCGCGGGGCCGGAAAGTGACCGCGTGGCGCTGACTTTCGACGACGGTCCCTCGGAGCGCACGCCCGAGCTGCTGAAGGTGCTGGAAAAACACGGGGCGAGCGCCACTTTCTTCGTCTTGGAGCCGCCCTGCCGCGCCTTTCCTGCCGAACTGCAGGCTCTACGCGACGCCGGACACCAACTGGAAGCGCACGGACGCTGGCACCGGCACGCGCTGCTGCTGCCGCCCTGGCAGGAGTGGGCGCAGGTGCGCTGGCACCCCAACCCAGATGCCGGACATCTCTACCGCCCGCCCTACGGGGGCCACAGTCCGCTGACCCGGTTGCTGGCCCACCTCGCCGGACGAGAAGTGGCACTCTGGGACACCGAGGGCCGCGACTGGACCGGTGGGGACGCCGCCACGCTTGCCGCCGCCACCCTGCGCCGAGTACGCGGGGGCAGTGTGGTGCTGCTCCATGACGGCCCAAAGGTCACGCCCGAACTGCTTGACCTGCTGCTGGGCGGCCTAAGCGAACGCGGCCTCCGCGCCGTGCGGCTGGACGACCTGCCCCCCAGGCGCATCGGCGGGCGCGAAGGTCTGCGGCGGCTGCGACAGAGCTACGGGGGCTGAGCACAGATAGAGGCCTCTCTCCCCCGTCGGTCATTCTGCTGCGGGGTGCGTTTCGTCCTCCGACGCCGTGCCCAGCAGCAGGGCCGCTCCGACCACCAGCGCCGCCCCTGCCAGCGCGAGGGGGGAAAGGCGCTCAGCAAAAAGCCACGCCGCCAGCAGCGCCGCCACCACGGGTTCCAGACTGGCAATCACGCTGGCGCGGGTCGCGGGCAGGGAGCGCAGGCCCACGCTGTAGGCCAGATAAGCCAGGTAGGTACACAGCAGCGCCAGCCCGCCCAGGCTGAGCCACGCGCCGTCGGTTTTGGGGGCAAACTGAACGAAGGGCAGGAGTCCTGCCGCGCCCACGGGCAACGCCACCGCGAACAGGGCGGCAGGCGAGTAGCGCCCGAAAAATGCCTTGCCATACAGGTAGTACAGACTGTATGTAAACCCGGACAGCAGCCCCCACAGCAGTGCCAGCGGGGTCACGGTGACGCCCTGGCCCCCGCCGAGGCTAATCAGGGCAATACCGCCGAGGGTGCCGCCCACCGCCAAGAGTTCACGCGGGCCGAGACGCTCGCGCAGGAAGGCCCAGCCCATCAGGGCGACGAAGGCAGGCGAAGTGTAGAGCAGCACGCTGGCGAGACTGGCTCCACCTGCCCGCACGGCCAGTTGGTACGCCGCGTAAAACACGCTCACGCCCACCAGCCCGAACAGCACCGTTATCAAAAGGTCACGTCCCTTGGGAAAGGCGGCGCGGGTCAGCAGGGCGTGGAGGGCAAACAGTCCCCCGGCCAGGGCGGCCCGCCAGAAGGCGACTTCCAGTGGCCCCACGCCCGCCTGCTGAGCCTGCTTGCCCAGAATGCCCAGCAGTCCCCACAGCACCGCTGCCGCCAGGATGAGCAGGGCGGGGGAAACAGCGGGCCGCCTACCATTCATTCGCCCTGCCGCCAACTGCGCCACACACTCAGGCCCGTCAGGAGCAGTCCCAACGCTCCCAGGGCCATCAGGGTCGCCAGCCGCCAGTCGCGGGTCTGGCCCACCGCCGCCAGCGTGCCGTTCGTGTAGGCGCGGCGGTCGCCGGGGGCCGCCAGCACATCCACCGGGACGGGCCGCCCCTCGCCCAGGGCTTGCAGGCCACTGGCGTTGGGCGACGGGTCGGGCCGCATTCGCCCGTCGGGACTCAGCGGAGTGTAGACACTGCTGGTGACCCAATAGGCGTGCTTGCCCGTAGGAAGCTCGTCGGTTTCGATGACCAGACGCGTGCCGTTCATCTCGACCTCTGGCGGCGTCAGCGTGCGGCGCTGGCTGCCCAGCACCTGTTCCAGCAGGGGCCGCGCTCCGTCCACCTGAATGTGGTACTGCCACCCGTCACTGCCCGCCGTGCGTAGGCCCAGACCCTTCAAGTCGCGTTCGCCGCCCGCATCGGTCTTGATGAAGATGTCGGTCACGCCCGCCGAGAAGCCGCTCGGCAACCTCCAGGGGTTCTGGTGCCCGCCGAAATCCACGGTCAGGCGGGTGGTGGGGCCCTCCACTTCCACCTTGAAGGAGCGCAGGTCGAGCGCCTCTGCCGACACCGCCGGACGCAGCGGCAACACATAGCCGCCGTCGCCGTGCGCGTCCCCCGCCGGGTCGGAAAAACTCAGGGTGGCGGCGGCAACGAGGGTCATCCAGGACACGGCGCGAAGTATAGCCGACCACAAAATTCCCGGCCCCCGCCTGCCCTGTAGACTGGCCCGCATGACTGCCCCGCTGCTGCTCCTTCCCGACCTGGGCGACCTGCTGCGGCTTCAGCCCCACTACAACGCCGCCACCGTGACCGAGTGGCTGAGCGAGTTGCGCCCGCAAACGGTCTGGTGGGCCTCGGGCCACGACCCCGAGCACCCGCTGCGTGACGCCCTACCCGCTGCCGGGTTCACCGTGCAGGAGCTAGACGCCCCCGACTGGGCCTGGGCCGACGAAGAACACGGGCAACTGCTGGAATTTCTGAAGCTCTACCCCCAGGGCCGTGAACGGCTGTCGCAGGCGGCCCGCGCCGAGGCCGAATTTCGCCAGCACCTCAGCGCCCCACTGACCCCGCAGAGTGTGCTGGGGCCACTGCGCGAGGCCGCCCAGACCTACCACGCCGCCACCCGCGCCGCGCTGGACGAAGGCCCCGGCACCCGCTGGCGTGAGCGGCAGCTGAACGACCTGGTCGAGCGGTTGCAAGGCTGTGTGGGCGCGGCCATCGTCGCGCTGGACGACATGACCCCGCTGCTGGAGCGGTTGCCGCACGCCGCCCTGCCCGCCACGCTGCCCACCCCCGGCGAAGCCAGCCGCCTGCGTGCCCTGGCTGACCGGGCCTGGCAACTGCGCGAGGACGACGACCTCAGCGCCCTGCTCGCCGCCTTGCAGCGCGAGGAGGGGGACGCCGTGACCCCCGCCGCCGAACTGCGGGCCGCTGCCGCCCACATCTATTTCGCAGCGGGGCACTTGGACGACGCCCGAACCCTGCTGGAACAGGCCGCCCACGCCCTCCCGAACGAGCACCCCCGTTCGCTGGCGGGACTGGTGTTGGCGAGGCTGGGACAGGTGCGCGATGCCCAGGGCGAACGCGAGCTGGCCCAGCGCACCTACCGGGCGGTGCTGGCGCTGAATTTTGCCCCGGACGCGGCCCGCGCCGCTGCCGAAGCGGGGTTGCAGCAGCCCTTTACACTGGATTTGGGAGAGGGTTGAAAGGCTTGAAGTGACTCTCGGCGGCAAAGCGTGACAACGGGATGCTGACGCTCCTAAACACCGTTTTTCGCCCCAGATGCTTAGACACTTGGGCCACCCCTGCCCGCTTGCCCCTTGCCCTTCCGCTAAATCCGAGTAATGTACTCGGGTATGGAAGAACGCCCCCTTGACCAATTGCGCCCCGGCGAAGCGGCCCACATCGTTTCGCTCGACCGGGCGCATCCCCTGCGCCGCCGCCTGCTCGAACTGGGCTTCGTGCGCGGGGCCAGGGTCGAAGTCGTGCGGTTTGCGCCGCTGGGCGACCCGGTCGAGTTGCGGGTGGGCCAAAGTGACCTCGCGCTGCGCCGCGCCGACCTGAGCGGCATTCGGGTGCGCCAATGACCACCGCTCCCTTTCCCGAAATGCCGCTGCCCGAACCCCGGTTGCCCGACGAACAGGTCTGCCGCCTGACCGTTGAGCGGCTGCGTGAGGCCCGCGAACCGCGCATTGTGGTCGTCGGCAACCCCAACACGGGCAAAACCACCCTCATCAACGCCTTGGCGGGCACCAACCTCAAGGTCGGCAACTGGGCGGGCGTCACCGTCGAAAAGCGCGAGGCCCGGCTGCAACTGGCGGGGCGCACGCTGCACCTGCTCGACCTACCCGGCGCGTACTCGCTCAGCCCGCACACACCCGAGGAATTGGTCACGCGCACCGCCCTGCTCGACGAAGCGCCCGACGTGATGCTCAACGTGCTGGACGCCGGAAATCTGGAGCGCAACCTGTACCTGACGCTGCAACTGCTGGACTTCGAGGTGCCGCTCGCCGTCACACTGAATCTGGTGGACGAGGCGCAGGAAAAAGGGCTGACGGTAGACGCCGCCGCCCTATCACGGGCGCTGGGAGTTCCAGTCACCGAAACCGTCGCCAACCGCAGCCGGGGCACCCAGAACGTGCTGAGCACCGCCCTCGACCATGCCACCCTCGGCAACGGCGTGCGCTACCCCCGGCCCATCGAGCAGGCAGTGTCCGACCTGTGTGAACAGATGGCGGGCCAGCCTACGTTGCCACCGCACGCGCACCGTTATCTGGCATTGGCGTTGCTGGAAGGTGACCCCAGCGTGCGGGGCCGCCTGAGTGCCACCGGACACGCCGCGCTGATAGAGCGGGCCGACGGCTGGCTCACGCGGCTGGGCGAACAGGGCAGCGACGCCCTGATCGACATTGCCGAGGCCCGCTATGCCCGCGCCGGAGAACTTGCCCGAATCGCCGTGCCGCAGCAGCAGTTTCGCCGCACCCTCTCCGAGCGGCTCGACCGCCTGACGCTGCACCCCTGGCTGGGCATTCCGCTGTTTCTGGTTCTGGTTCTGCTGGTCTTTCGCCTGACCTTCAATGTGGCCTCGCCGTTCGTCGACCTCATCGGCGGGCCGCTGCAAGAAACCGTGGCGGGCTGGGCCGCCGCCGCCTTCGCCGGGTTGCCGCTGGTGCGTGACCTGGTGGTGGGGGCCATCATTCCGGGGGTGGGCACGGTGCTGAGCTTCCTGCCTACGCTGCTGGTGCTGTATCTCGCCATGAGTTTTCTGGAAGACAGCGGCTACATGGCCCGCGCCGCCTTTTTGATGGATAGGCACATGCGGGCGCTGGGGCTGGACGGACGCGCCTTTATTCCGCTGATTCTGGGCTTCGGCTGCAATGTTCCGGCGGTGGGGGCCACCCGCACGCTGGAGCGGCGCAGCGACCGGGTGGTGGTCAGCATGATTCTGCCCTTCATGAGCTGCTCGGCGCGGCTGCCCGTGTACGTCATTTTTGCCGCCGCGCTGTTTCCCAGGGCCGGAAGCTGGGTGGTCTGGGGAATGTACGTGCTGGGCATGCTGGTGGCCTTCGCCTTCGCCTGGGCGCTGCGCCGCACGTCCTACCCGGCGGAAGGCAGCAGCGTGCTGCTCGAACTGCCGCCCTACCGTTTCCCGTCCTGGAAGGTGCTGTGGAAACATGCCTGGAGACGCACCGCCAGCTTTGCCCGCCGCGCCCGGACGACGGTGCTGGCGACGGTGGCGGGCGTGTGGCTGCTGCTGGCGCTTCCGGCGGTGGGCGGCGCGAAGTTTGCCGAAGTCGCCCCCCAAGACAGCGTGTTCGGACGGGTCGCGCAGGTCATGTCGCCCGTGTTTACGCCGCTGGGCTTCGGGGACTGGCAGGCGACGGGGGCACTCATTCCCGGCTTCATCGCCAAGGAGGTGGTGGTCGGCACGCTGGGTCAGATTTACCTGGGCGAACAGGCCGCCGACCCCGCGCCGCTGGGCCTGTGGGCCGGGATACAGGGGGCCGCCGTCGCCACCTGGAACGCCGTGAAAACCAGCGTGGAGGCGCTGCCCACCGTGCTGGCCCTGCCCAGCCTCAGCGCCGACACCAGCGCCGACCAGAAATCTCCACTGGCGGCGGCCCTGGCGCAGGCCTTTACCCCCGCGTCGGGCCTGAGCTACCTGGTGTTCGTGCTGCTGTACACGCCCTGCATCGTGACCGTGGGAGCCATCGCGCAGGAACATGGTCGCCGGGTCGCGTGGCTGACGGTGGTGTATCAACTCGGCATCGCCTGGGTCACGGCGTTCGTGGTGTACCAAGTGGCGCGGGGACTGCTCGGATGAGCGCACTGCCGCTGGCGGGTGTGCTGCGGGCGGTGGCCCAGGCTCCGCGCACGCCTGCCGAACTCGCCGCCGACCTGGGCACCACGCCGGGCGCTCTGGAAGGCATGTTGAGAACCCTGCACGCGGGCGGCTACGTGCAGGAAGCCGTGCAGGGTGAAGGTCACTGCGCCTGCGGCCCCTGCGCCCTCAAAAGCCTATGCCGCAACGCCGACGGGGAACCCAACGCCCCTGCCCTGCACCTGCTGCGGCTGACGCCACGAGGAGAGGCGTATCTGGCGCGGCAAGAAGCAGGTGGATAGGCTTCTGGCGTTTTGACGTTGCCACGTTCGGCACCGGGCCGCCACGCTGTTTTCGGCGGCAGGCCTCAGCCCAGTTCCGCTTCCTCGCCCACGATGTCCAGCACCCGCGAACGAATCTGCCGTTCCTCGCGCAGATACCGCTGGGCGCTCATCTGCACGCCGATGCTGGCGACCACGCTGCCGCCGTGGGAGTAAGGCACGGCCAGCGTGCACTGCCCCGGAATCCATTCCTCGATGGAGTAGGCGTAGCCCAGCCGCCGCACCCGCGCCACTTCGGTCTTCCATTCGTCCTGTGTGGTGATGCTGCTCTGCGTGCAGGACGTAAATTCTTTGGGGTTCAGGCCCGCGTAGGCATACAGCAGTTTGCCGCTGGCGGTGGCGGTGGCCGGCAGGTAAATGTCCAGCGGCAGGTCAATGTCGGCGTCGGGGTGGCGGTCACGGATACAGGCCACCACGTCTTCGCCTTCCAGAATGCACAGGAAGGCCACCGCCCGCACTTCCAGCGCCAGCCGCGTCAGCAGCGAGCGGGCGTCCTGAAACCAGGGCAGCGAGGACGTGAGCTGCGCCCCCATCTCGGCAATGTGCCACGACAGGCGGTACTTGCCGTGCGGCGTGCGGCGCAGGAACCCCGCCTCGGTCAGCCCTGCCAGATAAGCATGGGCTGTGGCACGGGGCACGCCGAGATGCGCCGCGAGGGCACGCACACCCCACTCCGGCTGCTCGGCGCTGAAGGCCCCCAGGATGTTGGACGCTTTTTGAAGAGAAAGCACGCGTCCACACTAGCGGGACACCCCGGACTTGTCTACGCCCTCCATTGTGGGGCCATCCCCTCAGCGGGCCATCTGTTAGCCTGAACCATGCGAATGGGCCTGCGCCTCGGCGTTTTGCTTCTGTTTCTGGTGCTGCTGGGGGTTCTGGCGGCCCTCAACACGGATTTTCTGACCTACCCCCATACCCTGTACCTGGGCTTTGCCACCTACCGCAACATGCCGATGGGTTTGCTGCTGCTCTTGCTGATGCTGATTCCGGCGCTGGTCTTCTACTTCTGGGCGGGCCTGACCCGGCTGCGGGCGGAAGCCGACAGCGCCCGGCTGCTGCGCGACATGGAGCAGTTGCGCACCAGCCTGGACGCTCAGGAAAGCAGCCGCTTTGCCCAGCTTCAGAGCCACCTCGACCAGCGCCTCAGTGCCCTGGAAAAAATTGCCCTGGAGAAGAGTGCCCTCGAAACCCGCGCCCTGCCGCCGGGGAATGCCAACAGTCAAGCGGAACTCACGGCCCTGCGCCAACGGGTCGAAGCCCTTCAGGACGACTTGGGCCTGCAACTGGCGCAGATGGACGACTACCTCAAACGGCGGCTGGGCTGAACCAGTTGGG
>NZ_JAUNHK010000107.1 GCF_030523985.1 Deinococcus sp. | reverse complement strand
AACGGGTTCCGACCCCTCCGGCTCCGGAGCGCGGGTGAGTTCGTCCACCGTTAATCTGGGCACTTTGACAATCAGGTCTATGCGGTCGAGCAGCGGGCCGCTCAGCCTCGCCGCGTACCGGGTGCGCTCGTTGGGCGTGCAGGTGCAGGGCTTTTCAGGGTCACCGAAATGCCCACAGGGGCACCCGTGCAAACCACAATCACACCCTACCTGCGCGCCTTCGGACTCGAGTCTCAAACCGCCCATTCCACATCCACAGACCCGTCCTTCTGCACGGTAATCCGCCGCACCAGAGCATGAGCCAGCTGCTGGCGCGTCAGGTCGTCGGCGTCAGTCAGCAAGTCCCGGTACCGCTCGGCCAGCGCCCGTAGACTCTCGGCCTGGGCTTGAGCGTCGGCCTGTTGCTGCGCCTTGTCGCTGAGGACATTCACCCGTTTCTGAAGCTCTGCAATCTGGGTGTCCAGCGTGGCAGCCCGGCTGAGATAGTCGGTCTTGCTCATTCCGGCAACCGGGTCGAGATAAAGGTCGGTCAGGCGGCTGCGGCTGGCCTGAGCTTGAGCGAGGGCCTTCTCTGCGTGCGGCAGCTCGGCGGGAATGATACTGAGAGGCCGTTGATCCAGATGGTGCTCGGGGTCGTTGATGATGCTGCAGATGCGCTCCCAGATCGGGCCTTCGATGGACGCCATCGGGATGTTGGGGTTGGTGCAGGGGCCTGTGGCTTTGGGAATGCTGGCACGGTTGGAGCGCCCGCCGCAGCGGTACCCCGCCCACTTGCTGCCTCTGGTGCCGACATAGGTGCAGCCGCAGTTGCCGCACTTCATCAGGCTCTTGAGCATGTAGACGTTCTTAGCGTTGCGCAACGCAGTCAGGCGGTTGGAGGCCAGAACCTTCTGAGCTTCTTCCCAAACTTCGGGGGAGATAATCTGAGGGCAAGCTGCCGCTGTAATCCGTGCCTCCCCTTTATCCGCAAGACCACCGCGCTTGCCGTAGCGATATTCACCCTTGTAGCTGGTGTTTTTCAAAATTCGCAGTACGCCACCTGCGCGCCACCAGTGGGCCGTCGCCACGCCACGTATTCCACGCCCATCTCGCCTGTAGCGCGGTGGGATATTCAGGCGAGTCAACTCTGCGGCAATCTTGATGTTCGACCAGCGCCGCTCAACACACCAGCCGAAAATCATGCGAATGACTTCGGCTTCCTCCTCGTGGATGACCAGCCGCCGGTCTTCCACCTTGTACCCGTAGGCCACAATCCCGCCCGTGTAATAGCCCTTCTCGACGGCCTTACGCATTCCGTCCTTGCTGCGCTGCAAGAAGGTGTCGCGCTCCAACTCAGCGAAGATGGCAGTCACGCCCAGGGCAACCTTACCCATCGGTGTGGTGCTGTCAATCTGCGGCTCACTGTAGGAGCGAACGCCCGCGCCACAGTCTGCGAGCTGCTGGATGATGCTGTAGGCCAGGTGGGTGCGCCGGGCCAGGCGGTCGAGTCGGTAAATCAGTACGGTGTCGAACTGCTTTGCCTGGGCATCTGCGAGCAGGCGGGTGAGGGCAGGGCGCTCCAGTTTGGTGCCGCTCTGACCAGCATCTACGTACTCCGCGACGACGACAGACCCTTGCTGGTCAGCAAAGGCCTTCAGGATGCTGGCCTGTGCTTCGAGGCTGTAGTTCTCGGTCTGCTCCTCGGTGCTGACGCGGGTGTAGATGGCGGCGCGGGTCATGGCTTACTCCTCTCGCTTGACCCTGTCAAGCCCTTGAGGTAGATTTCTCTCAGACAGGTCCCCATCTTCGGATGGGGGCTTGTACGTTTGCAGCAATGCCTCTGCACGTTCAGCGAGTTCCTGCTGCTGCTTGGCCCATGCCTGCCTCTTGCCCCTCACCACGTCAGCACTCCAATTGTTCTCGGCTTGATGTACTGGCGTAGGGTAAGAAGTTCGGCGTTCGGAAATTCAGCGCGGGCATCTGCCATCCGCTGGTATCGCTGAATTCTGTTGTACGGGTCAGTACTTGCAAGGTCGAGTACGTAGCTGTCTCCGCTGATAAATACCGTGGTCGGCTCGTCTACGTTTGCGGTCGTAAAGCGCCGAATCGCCGCCGCAAAGGACACCTGCGCCCGGTCCCGGATGTCCAGAATCGCCTCAGGGGTCAGGCCGTGCCGCTCCAGGCTGGTCATGATGAGCGGGTCAGGCATCACCAGCAGCGCTCCTATGTAGTTCGCCACCAGTTCTAGATGGTCGTCAGCGTCGTCGGGGTCTACCTCGGCTTTGACCGCATCCTCCAAGCCGCTGCGCTGAATGACGATGTGGGCAATCTCGTGATGCATGGTGAAGCGCTGGCGCGGCGCGTAAGCGTCAGGCGTTCTAGTGATGATGCTGGGCGGCCCATGCGCGGCGCGGTTTTCTTTTCCGAGAATGATACGGATACCGAGCAGATGACTCAGCCTCTCGGGATCGGTCTCGAAGTCATGCTGGGCGTGAAGACGCTGAGCAAACTCAATGGCAGCCCGCGTAGCATCGCGCATGACTCACGCCTCCCCAGGTTCGACGCCCGCACGGACTAGGTCGCGGTAAAGGTCAAGCCACGCTTCAGGGTTCTGGGGCTGACCACTACGCCAGTTAAAGCCTGCCAGATACTGCTGCCAGACAGGGTCTTGGAGATCTTCAAACCGCTTGCCGTAAATCTTGATGGCGGCTTCCAGACCCGGTGGAAGGGGGGCAGAACGCTTCACCTGGATAACCTCATAAGTTTTATCGCCTTCCTTTTTAAGCAGAATGTCTACTGACAGATCAATGCCTGTTTCTCTAGAAAATTCAGATGAAGACCATTCAAGTGCGGCCAGCAACCTGCCAAAACGTTCAACGCTTACCCCTAACGGATGCTGCACGCCACGCTCAATCTGGCTAATCAGACTTTGAGAAACGTCGGCGCGTGCCGCCACATCTTCCTGACTGCCCATCTTCTCTCGGCGCTTTTTGAGAGCGATAGCCCAGGCAGGTTTTGACGGCCTAGCCGTCTTGGTCATAAGCAATGCCCCGTACATGCCATAGCACTACGCTACTACCTGATAGTAGGTTCCCCCTAGTAGAAAACTGTTGACATGTCGCCTTATCTCTAGTAGAATCCTACTAGCTCAGGCGAGCGGGGCAGAATGAAAATCCACTCATCTTTACCCTAAATACTCTCAGTAAACTACTAGGAATATGACTATCCTTAAACGTCTACGGGATGCCACTGGGCTAAACCGCGAGGATTTTGCCCAACTCGCTGGAGTTAGCCTCGCTAGGCTTGAAAAACACGAACAGGGTAGACACCGCATCTCTCTGGAAGATGCAGCCGCATACGCTTTGAGTCTCTCAAAAAAACTCCCCAATTCTCCTAGTAAACTACTAGCAGAATTGGCGGGTATCTCCGATAACAGCAGTCAAGCCGAACAGGGCACGCCGTCTGAAAACCTTGCGCCCGCTCATCTACAAAAAGAAGTTCACCACTCATGACCCAATCTCTCGTCATCCGCCACCACATTCCTGCGCCCAGCGCAGAGGGACGACTGGCTGTTGCCCGGGCGCAGCGCCTCCTGCTGGCCCGCGCAGAGCAGACCACTTCCCCCACTCAGCCCGTGCCTGAAGTCCAGGCGCGTAACGAGCATGCGGAATCTCAGGAGGAAGTTTCATGACTGCCGCCCGCCGCCTCTCGCCCGCTGAACTGCTGGTTCTCAAACCAGATCAGGCCGCCGAACTGCTGGGCATCAGCCGGAGCAAGGTTTACGAATTGACCGGCGCGGGCCTGCTGAAAACCATCACGGTCTTTCCAGGTGGCCCCATCCGTATTCGGCGCACTGACCTTGACGCGTACCTCGACGAACGCAGCAAGGCGAGCGTCGAGGCCATGACCACTCACCTCACCCTGACCGTTCCGTTCTCGGAACGTGGGCAGCACGGGCAACCGCGCTGAAAAAACACATCCCCCGCTTCATAGCCGATGCAACGGCTCAGCGGGGGAAAGGAGTATCGAATGCAGAGTACACGGAAAGTACCAGACTCAACAAGACGCAGCAGTGTTTTGGCTTTGAGTCGGCAGGGACTATCGCGCCTTGAGATTTCAAAGATTACCAAGCTTGCTTATCGAACCGTTTGCGCTTGGCTCGACAAAGAGGGAATTGCTCCAACAGGGCAAACCAAGGCGATTGGCGATATCGGTGAAGCATGGGTAGCGAACAAGTTGCAAGAGCTTGGGCTGCCCGCACAAGTGATGCCTCAGCGCCACCCGTTTGACATCCTCTGCGGTGAGCTGCGTATAGAGGTCAAGACGGCGGCAAAGGCTGAAATCAAGCCTGGAGGGAGCAGGGTCGCGTATTTCAATACCCGCCCTATCAGACACTCACTTCTAGGTCACTGGTATCCAAAGTCATACAAGGAAGATTCCGACTTTGTGGTTTTCCTCTGGCTTGGTGACGCCGAAAGCCCCAGAAGCGTTTGGGTGAAAGCGTCTCAGGATTGTCCCGCGATGACGGGAATTACCCTCAATCCCAAGTACAAGCGTGCAGGCGGTTGGGGTGATGCAAAGGATGCTTGGCACCTTATTCATGCCGCCTATGAGAGCGGGAGGGCGTCGTGAACATGCTCCCTAGGCCCACCCTCGTGACCACCCCCCCACCGTTCAAGACGGTGCTGGAAACGGTGGTCAATGCGTTCGAGAAGGACGCCTACCCCCTGGCCCTGACCAGCAAGCTCGGCAAGCGCCGACTGTTCCGTCACCGCGTGTGGCCTGAAAAGGACTGCGCCTGCCCGGGCTGGCAGCGCCTCTTCATTACTCCTGGCTGGTTGACTCGCACTGAGGGCGGCAACCAGAAGGTCGTCGGCATGGTGACCTGCCTGGATAGCGAAGTCGAGGCGACCATCGAAGCCCTGCAGGAGCGTTACGGCGTCCATCTCTGGCGTGCGCCCATCAACTTCCCGCACACGCCGGGGCGCGGCAACGAGTTTCGCCGTGACGCCAGCGGCTATAGCGGCGGGCATCTTCTGCGGGCGTCTCGCCGTCCCTGGCGCGGCGTGCTGAAGGCGGTGAAGGCATGAAGCTCCCCAAGACCGCCGAGGGCAAGATCAAGCTGGCTGCCGAACTCCTCCAGGCTGCCCAGGAGCAGGGGCAGCCCCTTCCCCTGGGCCAACTGATTGACCACCTGATCGCGCCGCAGCCTCAGCCTGAAAGCGTCACCGAGAAAGACCATTGCTGGGAGGAATACCAGCGGGCGCGTGGCCTGAGTTTGCACCTGTTCGACGAGTACTGCCGCATCGGCAAGGTGGCCCAGAAGCGCTGGGACGCCTGGGAAAACGCGCCGGGTGGCCTGATGGAAAAGCTGAGCAGCCTGGACGACTACAAGAAGACGCACGGCGGTGTGGGCCTATGACCACAGAGCGAACCGTCTGGTGTGTCTACCCCGCTTGTCGCAAGCCCTACGCCTCCGACCTGCCCGCCTGCCCGAAGTGCGGCACGCCGACGGAGCAGCCCCAGCGTGAGTTCCAGCCGCTGGAACGCCCCGACGTGGAACTGACCGAGGCCCAGCGCTGGGACGCCCTGGAGGGACGGCGATGAGCTTCGTTCTCGCTCTCGCCACCCTGACCGTGTGCGGCTTCCTGGCCTGGGGCCTGGGGAAGCTGAAGCCCCCGCAGCCGTCTGACCTCGAGGAGGCCCGCCGTGAAGCTGAGTGACATCCAGAAGCGCCTGCAAGCGCCGTTCCCCGCCCACCTCGTGACGTGGAAGCCCGGCGCGATGAACAAAGAAAAGACCCGCGCCCTGATGATGCCCTTCGTCGACGCCCGCGCCGTCATGGACAAGCTCGACGCCATCTGCCCCGACAACTGGAGCTTTGACGCCGCCGAAGTGCCCGGCGCCAAGGTGCCCACCGTGCGCGGCACGCTGACGGTCCTCGGCGTCTCGCGCACCGACTTCGGCGAGGGCGACCCCAGCAGCGACGCCGGGAACTCGTACAAGGCGGCGTGCAGTGACGCCCTGAAGCGCTGCGCGGTCCACTTCGGCATCGGGCGCTACCTCTACGACCTGCCGAAGCAGTGGGTGGAGTGGGACGAGCACAAGCGCCAGCCCCGACAGGTCCCGGCCCTGCCCGACTGGGCGCGGCCCGACCACGAGCGCAGCGCGGGCGGCGCCCACCTGTGTCAGGCCATCGAGCAACTGCGCCACGAGCTGCCCGAAGACGTGGACGCTCAGCGCGAGGTCTACAAGCACCTCAAGGCCGCGCTGGGCGCCATCCACCCGCCGCGCCTGGAGGCGTCGGGCCGGGAAGCCGAATCGGAGGGCGACTCAGTGTCGCCTGCCCTTACTGATCCGGCCAGCGGCGGCGTGAGCAAGGCGACCAAGCAGCGCCTCGCGCAGCACGTCACCCGCCGCTGGAACCTTGACCGCGCCAGTCGCCTGGGCTTCGTGACGTGGCTGGCCGGACGGGAAGAAGTCCTCACCTCCACCCAGGAGCTGACCGAGGCCGAGGCGCAGCGCGTCCTGGCGCGGCTCACCGCCCCGGATTCGGCGGCGCTGTTTACGCAGTGGAGCGGCGGCGCGAGGGCGGTGGCCTGATGGCTGAGCTTCCCCTGCACGGCAAGCGGGGGGAAGGGAAGGTCGCTCTGTGCGACGACGCCGACGTGGCCTTCCTTTCCCAGTACCGCTGGCACCTGAGCAAGAACGGCTACCCCCGCACCCGGATTCCGGAAGCGGGCACGGCGGGCCGGGTGCGCGACATGCACCAGCTTCTGACCGACGAGCGCGGTCAGCGATCACGTCAGCGGCGACAAGCTCGACAACCGCCGCGCCAACCTGCGGGTCTGCACCCAGCAGGAAAACTCCTTCAACCGTGCCCGGCACAAGAACAACCGCAGCGGCTACAAGGGCGTCACCCGCTGGAAAGGCCAGTGGCGGGCGACCATCACCAAAGACGGGGCGCAGCTCTACCTGGGCCTCTTCCCGCATCCCGTTCTTGCCGCCATCGCCTACAACGCGGCGGCCCTGGCGCTGTTCGGGCCATTCGCCCGCGTGAATGTGCTGCCTGCCGTGAATGTCGTCGAGGAGGTGGCTGCCGATGCCGCGGACTAAGCGCCAGTCCGACCCGATGCTGCCCAGGCTGCTCGAGGAGATGTTCACGGCCAGCGCCGAGCGGAGAGCTGCCGTCCACCGGAAGCTGATGAGCGGCCTGCACGTCAAGGTGGCCCTGCGCGGCGAGAAACGCCAGGTCATTCTCTGGCGCGACGGCGAACGTCTGCCCAGCCGCAAGGAGTGCGAAGTCATTGCGCGTGACGCTGGTTTTCAGAATCCGAAGTACCAGACGTGGAAGTGCAAGGAGGCCGACGAGGCGTTCCTGCTCACAGAAGGGCCGCAGATCTTGACGCCACTTGTTCCTGTCCTTGCGCCCGCTGCGGCCCCTGTCGCCGTGCGGGAAGCGCGGGAGGGAAGTGAGCTGCGCGGTGAAGTCTGCGGGCTGTGCCGACACGGGCAGAGGGACGAGTACGGCCTGATCGCCTGCACGCTGGGCTGGGAGGCCCATGACGGTCTCTGGAGCGAGATCAAGAAGACCTGGGCCGTCATGGGTCACCCCGGGGTGCCGGTGCCGCTGCTCTCTCCGCAGTGCCGCTGCATGGCAGTGGGCGGGCGTTGGGTGCCGAGGACGGTGGCCGCGTGAGCTTCAGCCCTCCCAATTACACCCAGACCCCCAACGAGCTTTTCGCGCTTCAGAAGCTGATGAAGGAGGCCGAGCTGCGCGTCACGCTGGTCATCGTCCGGGAAACCTTCGGCTGGAACCTCGGCGGCCACGCTGCGGCCCTCTCGCTGCAGAACCTGATGAATGAAACGGGAATGTCGAAGCAGGGCGTTCTCAATGGCGTTGAGGCTGGTCGTCAGCGCGGCACCATCCGGACGGTCAAAGTGGGCAAAGAGGTGTACTACGGCCTCTCGGTCAAAGACGTCGTCGTGCCCCAGGAAGGTCAACTTAGTAGACCCAAAACGGTCAACTTGGTGGACTCTGACGGTCAACTTAGTGGACCCATCGCATAACCCAAAGGTCAACCTAGTGGACCCAAACGGTCTACTAGGTTGACCCACACGGGCAACGAAGTAGACCCAGATGGTCAACTGAGTAGACCGACG
>NZ_JAUNHK010000106.1 GCF_030523985.1 Deinococcus sp. | reverse complement strand
GATGTTGTAGCCCGCGTTCAGCCAGGTGCCCGGCAGCACGCGGTAACCCGCTTCGACGCCGTAACCGACCAAGCTGGTGCTGGTCGCGGGTTGCAGCAGGGCGCGGCCCCAGCCCCCTACCTGAATCCGGTCGTTGAAGGCCGCCGTGACCCCGGCGTAGGGCTGCACGGTCAGGGTGGCGCGGTCACTGGTCACGCGCATGTCGGCCCCACCGCGCAGGGCAAGTTGCATGTTCTGGCGCGGGAGCAGGCGGTATTCGGCGCTCGCTCCTGCCGAGAAGCTACTGTCCCCGTTCGCCAGGCTGCCAGCCACGTAGCGGGCGTAGCCCAGACTGTTGAGTTGCCCCGAACGGTAGGCGTAGCCCAGCGCCAGCTTTTGCCCCTGCCGCGCCCCGAATTCGGCAGTGGCGTCGGCCCCCAGGTTGAGGTGGGGGTTCAGGTCGCCACTGATTCCGCCGCGCAAGACCGTCGTCAGCTTGCCGCCCGTCACGCTGAAGTCGGTACCTAGGGTGGCCCGGAAGGTCTCGGCGCGGTAGTCCAGGTCGGCCCCGGCGCTGATGTCCGAAGTGCGGCTGTCCACATTCCAGAGGTAAGACCCGCGCAGGCCCACGCCCAGGCGCTCGCTGAGGGGCAGGGTGGTGGAAACGCCGAAGCGGGCGCGGTTTTCCTGCCCGCTGCTGTTGGCGAGTTCGTAGGCGACGACGTAGTTGGTGCGGCCCACAGTGCTGTTGAGGCCAATGGTGCCTGTATTGCCCCCGCCCCAGGTGTAGGTGTCGCGCAGCGAGAGGGCCACCTTCTCGGTCAGGCGGTAATCCACCCGGAAGTCGGTGGTGGGCAGCAGGGTGCCGCTGACGGGCTGGGTGTGCACCACTTCGGTCGCCAGACGGCCCAAGCGGTAGGCCACGCTTCCGCTGAGGCCCAGGCCGCTCTGGGTGCCGAAGCCGTAGCGCAGCCCTGCACCGACGCTGAAGGGCTGGAAGCGGTAGTTCACCTGTGCGCCGACAAAGCCGCTCGCGGGCGTCAGGGCGCGTCCATACGAACCCTCAAGCCGCAGGCCCAGGCGGGGCGAGAAGGGCAGGTCGTAGCGCCCGTCGGCCTGAAGGCCCTCTGCACCACGTTCCAGCCCCGCGTACCCGGCGCTCTGGTAGCGCACCGAGAGGTCGCCGCCGCTGGGCTGGTCGCCGTATTCGGGGCGCTTGGCCGGACGGCCACTGACCGAGGCCGTCGCCAGCACGCCGCCCGAGGCCATCACACGGCCCTTGACCTGCATGCCGGGCTGTTCGTAACGGCCCGCCACGCCGAAGGTGGTGGTGCTGTCCACACGGGCCACCGCCGCGCCCACGCTGTAGCTGCCGCTGCGCGTCGTACCCGTCTTTTCGATCTGGGCACCGTAGGCCAGATGGCGATTGCTGTCCCCGTCACGCAGACGGTAGGACGCCAGGACGTACTGCTCATTCAGGCTGGGGCTGATGCGGTCAAGGCCGCGCACCAGCGTCACCACGCCCGTTTCGGGGTCGAAGGAGTAGTCCACACCTTCGCTCAGCGTGCGGCGGTTGACCTCCTCACCGTCGCTGCCGACTTCGATCAGGGTCAGCAGTTGGCTGCCTATCGCCACGTCGCCCTTCGCCAGGCGCAGCAGGCGCGTGCCGTTGGGCGTCAGGCGCTCGTCGGTGATGCGGTCGGTCGGCACCAGCGCCACGAAACCGGCCAGACGCGGCTCGGTCTTGGTGGTTACTGTCAGCGCGGTCAGGGTTTCGCTGACGGGCAATACGGTGACGGGCGCAGCGGTGAGGCGGTATTCGGCCCGGAAGCTGGGGTGGTCGTACGACACCGCAATGGGGTCTTGACCTTGCAGCGGAATGGTTTCCTGCGAGGCGTCCCCATAGTTGACGTTGCGCGAGTTGGTCGGCAGATTCGCCGTGGTGGTGGGCAGGCCGTCCTTGTCGGCGGCGACATACAGCTTGCCCGAGCCGACGGGCCCTTCGTAGTAGCCCCGCGCCTCGACGTTCAGGCGCTCGCCCAGGCTGCCTTCTCCGCCCAGGCCCAGGGTGGCGCTGACCATCCCCACGCCGACCGCGTGGCTGTCGGGGCGCACTTCGAAGCTCTGGCGCACCACGCGGTCGTTTTCCACCACGTCCAGTTCCAGCGTGGTCGGCGTCGTCTGCGGGCGCAGCTCCAGAATGCCCTCGCCCTTGTTCAGCGCCACCTGGTACCCCGCCTCACCTGGGAAGGCGTCGGGGCGCAGCGGCTCCAGATTGGTCTTGAGGGTCAGGCGGTCGGGCTGCGTCGCCACGCCCAGCGCATCGAAGGTGCGAATCCGCAGGCGCAGCGGGGTCACGCCGTCGGCGCGCAGTTGCAGCGGTTCGATTTCGTAGCGCGTGATCGGCCCAGCGAGGCGCACCCGCACGGTCTGGTCGCCCAGCGTAATGGTGTTGACGCCGGGGCGAATCGGCACACCGTAGTAATCCAGGCGCTGCACGCCCTGACCGGGGTCGGTGACCGTGCGGCCCACCTGGGTGGCAGGCACAGGCTGACCGTTGACCACGGGTACGGGCGGCTCGCCCAGCGGCCCTTCGACCGAGATGGTGATGCGGTCGAGGGTGGCGTAGTCGGTGCCGTCCAGCGGCAGCTTGATGCGTCCGGCATTCTCCGAAACCGTTTCGGGCTGGGCCAGCGGCTTGGCCGTTACCCAGTCGCGCTCGTCGAGTTGACCCAGAATGGGCCTGAGTTGCCCGCTTTCCGTCAGCACCTGAAGTTGCGCGGCGGGCAGCGTGGCAATGGCCGCTTCCGCACCATCCAGAACGAGGCTGATTTCTCCGCTGACTTCCTGGCTCTCCGACCCAAGCAGGGGGGCCAGTTGTTCAGGGGCCAGCTTCCAGTACAGCGTGCCACTGCGTCCCCGCAGCGGATCGGGCAGGGCTTGCCCGTTCAGTTGGGCACTGCCGGGCTGGTAATTCACGCCTTGAGGCAGCGCCTGGGCCAGCAGCAGCGAGGCCGTGCCCAGTTGGTCGGCGCTGAGGCTGAACGGCAGGGAGACGCGCTGCTCACCCGCTGCGCTGGCCGCCGCGCTGTCAGGAATGAGAGGAAGCGGTGAGACTGGCGTGGTCGTCTGAGCGGACGCCGAAGCGACCAGGGCCAGGGTGGTGACGAGGGTCAAGCTACGTTTCACTGCATTACTCCTTCCACGCCACGGTGGGCTTGGTGAGTGGGAGGGCGGAGGTGGTCGAAGCGGGCAGATAGCGGTAATCCAGGGTCAGGCCGCCTGCGGGCAGTGCGCCGCTCAGGGTGTTCGTCCCGGCGCTCAGGCGTGCTCCTGCGGGCAGAGCGTCGGTCAGCGTGACTTCGCTCAGCGGTTGGGCGCTTTGCAGGCTCAGGCGCACGGCCACTTCTCCGCTGGGGAGGGGCGTCACCGTCTTGGTCAGATTGACGGGGCCGAAGGGCCAGCTCTGGCGGCGGCCCAGGCTGCCCTGGTTGGGGCGCAGCGCGAAGTCGGCGGTGGTCAGCCCCTGCACTTGCAGCGTGCGGGTTGCGGGGCTGCCTTCGGCGCTGGCGTAAGGCACACTGGCCGGGTCGAGGCGCAGGGCCTGGGTGCCCAGCATCACATTGCCGAAGTGGTAACGGCCCCGCGCATCGGTCAGCGAGAGTCGGCCTCCCGCCAGAATGACGCGTGCGCCGCTCATGGGCTGGTCGGTCTTTTCGTCGAAGACGCCGTTGGCGTTGCGATCGAGGTAGACGCGGCCCAGGATGTCCGAAACGGGCGCAAAGTTGAGCAGTTGCACCTTGATGTTGGCGTAGGCGCGGTTGCTGGCGACGGCTTTGGCCTGTCCGGTGGCCCCCTCACCCTGCATGATGACGGTGTTGTTGAGGTCGCCCGTCGCTCCCGGCATCACGCGCAGACCGTACTTCAGGATGCGCTGGGCACCGACGCCGATACGGTCAACATCCCAGCGCAGGCTGCCGTCGGGTTGGGGGGTCGGGTCGGGAATGGCCACGCCGTCGAGCAGCGAAGTGCCGGGCACGTACTGCAGGCGCGAGTCCGGCGTATCGGTCACGATGACACGGGTGAGGGCCGCACTGGGCGACGTGTTCATCAGGGTCAGCGTGTAGGTCACCACGTCCCCCAGCGTCACGGCGGTGGGGCTGGCTTCCTTCTTGATGGCGGGGGCCGTGTTCCAGACCGCCACGCTCACCGCGTTACTCTCGAGCGGTTGCGGGAAATCGGTGCTGACCAGCTGGAAGACGTTGCGAAGTTGCTCGTCGTCCACCGCCTTGGCACTGACGGCAGCGCGAATGGTCAGGGTGCGCGTTTCATTGGGAGCCAGGGTGCCGATGTTCCAGGTCACGGTCTGGGCATCCGGCTCACCCGTCACCACGCCGCCATCCGACGCCGTGACATTTTCCAGGCGGGCTGGCAGAGGGTCGGAGACCTGCACCCCCGTCAGCGGCCCGCTGTAGGGGTTGGTCACGCGCAGGGTGTAAATCAGAATGTCGCCGGAAGTCACGCGGTCACCCAATTGCCAGGCCGAGTCGCCTTCCTTGCTGACCGACTTCTGGAGCTGGGGCAGCGCGGTTTCGATGCGGCCCACTTCGTCGAGGGTGGTGTCCTGCGAGCCGCGCTGACCGCTGACCGTAACGGTCGCCTGTAAGGGCGCACCTGCCAGAGCTGCCGTCGGCAGGTAGCACACCCGCACAGGGAGGGTGGCCCCGGCAGCGAGGGCAAAGGGCTGGGCCAGGGCCGCGCCGTCCGTACCGCGCACCGTGGTGGTGACGCCCGCGGGCACGTCAGCGCTCACAGTGAAGTTATCCTGCACGTCGCCCGTGTTCTTGACCGTGTGGTCGAAGCAGATGTCCTGCCCAGCCAGGGCGAAGGGCCGGGTCTGACGGTCGGCGTCCCCCTGGGCTTCGGGCTGACCGACAGGGCCGATGGCGACGGCGGGACGGTACTGCACACGCAACGTATCGCTGGCCTGGGCACTGATCGCGCCCGTGACTGCGGCGGCGTTGTTGACGAAGTCCTGATTCTCGGCGGCGGCGCTGGCCTCCACGCGGAAGGTCAGGCGCACCTCGCCCCCCGCGCCCAGGGTAGGCAGGCGCACGCGCAGGCCAGTGACCGGTTGCGTTTCGGCGGCGGCCCAGGTGGTGCCTCCATCGGCGCTGTATTCCAGCGTGCCCCCGCTCGTCCGGGCGCTCCCCGCCACGTAGGTTAGGCCCCGCGCTGCCTGCTCGGCCAGCAGGTCGGTCAGCACAACTTCCCGGCTGCCCGAAGCGCCCGTGTTGCGAAGCGTGATGGTCACGTCGGTCTGGGTGCCAGGTTTCAGGGTCTCTGCGCCGAACACCTTGTTCAGTTCAAGGACGGGAGGCGGGCTGACGGTCAGCACCGAAACGTTGTCGGTGTCGCTCTGCCCGCCCGCGCAGCTGGCCACGAGGTTCAAATTGGCGTTGCCCTGGTCGCTGGGCGACGTCTGGGCCACCAGCCACACCCGCGCCGAAGCGCCCGCCGCCAGCGTGACACTGCTGATCACTTCGTCACCGCTGTCGAGCTGTCCGTTGCCGTTGGTATCGCCGCGCAGGGTCAGGGACGGGCGAGCCGTGCCGCCTTGCTGCTGGGCGCTCAGGGCGTAGGTAAAGTTGTCGTTGCCCGCGTTGCGAACCTGATAGGCGAAGGTCGAACCTGTGCCTTCTCCCGGCAGAACAGACAGGGTGTAGGCCGGAGTCGCGGCGCTTCCATTGGGGGTCACACTGACCGAGCAGATCGGCGACACCGTGACCGAAACCACGTTCGACAACCCTTCAGCCGGCCCGTAAGGGGTTTGAAGGTTGACCTGGGCTTGGTTGGTAATGCGGAACCCAGCGGGCAGAGGGGAAGCAGACTGCGACAGCGCAGAGGCCCACAGCAGTAGCAAACCGAGAGAAAAACGCTTATTCACAGCGGCACAGCTCCTTCGAAAGGGGTGAAAAAGGAAAATGGGAAGAATCTTTTGTTAAAAGCAGGCTCCGGGATCAGGCAAAGGGACAGGCGAAGCCAGGAGAAAAGGGTTGGAGGAAGGGGAAAACCCACTTTCCCCAACCCTGGAGAGGATTATTTGTTGAGCTGCATGGTCAGCGTGATGTTGACGGTGCCCTGGCTGGGCAGGCAGTCGGCGGCGGTGATGGCGTTGTCGCTGCCGGTGGTGTTCACACCAATCCACAGGCTGGCGGGGTTGGTGCCAGCAGCGGGGGCCGCGGGCAACCAGCTCACGCCATTGTCGGTGCTGAAGAGCAGGGTGCCCGTGCTGGCCGTGCCCGACACGGTCTGGTAGGTGGTGTTGGCGAAGATGTTGGTGTTGGTGCCGTCCAGTTCCTTGAACACCACGTTGCAGGCAGGCGCGTTGTACAGGTTCTTGCCCGTGATGGTGTACACCACGTTGTCGCCAGGAGCAGCGGTGGCGCGGTCAACCGCCTTGCTGATGGGGAACAGCGGGTTGCTGGTGTAGTTGGGGTTGGTGGGGTCGGTGGGGGTACCGGTGGGAGGAGTCACCAGACCCACATCGAACAGGGTGCCGTCGGTATCGGTGACGGTGGAGAAAGCGCCCGTCGCCACCGTACGCACGGCGTAGTTGCTGCCCACAGGCGCGTTGGCAGGCAGCACCACGCGGGTGGTGATGGTGGCAGTCTGACCAGGGGTCAGCGCGCCCACGTCCACAGTGCCGTCGCCGTTGGTGTCGGTCAGGACAGTGCCGTTGAGCAGGTACTCCACCGTCGCACCGGCGGGCAGGTTGCTGTCGCCCGCAGCGATGTTGAAGGTGTCGTTGTAAGTGCCGGTGTTCTCCACGGTGGTCGTGAAGTCGGCGTTGGTGGTGCCACTGGTGCTGGGGTTGATGGTCTGACCCGAGCCGTCCAGCGTGGTGCCGTTGTCCTGTGCCACCACCCGCAGGTCGACGCCAGGAGCCTTGACGGTGTAGGTGGGGTTGGCAATCTGGGCCGTGGTACCAGCGGCCGGGCCACCCGCGTTGCCGCTGTAGATAGGCACAGCGATATCGATGGGCTGTTTGGGCGTACCCGAGTCATCCGCGCCAGCGTCAGGGTAGGTCACCTGCACGGTGTAGGCGGGGGCCGCCCCTGCGGGAACGTCGTTGAAGGTCACTGAACCGTCGGGGTTCACGGTCACGGTCGCGCCGGGGATAGGGTTGCCGTTGATATCAACGGGCTGCTGGCCGTTCTGGAAGGGAGCGCCCGTAGCGGGGTTGATGAGCTGGGCAGTCGTGCCAGCGGGAGCCGTGGCGGGCACCGTGGCAGGCCCAACGGTGATGTCGTCAGGGACAGTGCTGTTGTTGGGGGCCGTACCCGTCATGCTCAGCACATCAGGGTTGCCGTCATTGTCAGCCTTGGGGTACGCGGTCTGGCTGCCGTCGGGAGCCACCTGAATGGGCGTACCGGCGCCGGGCAGGGTCGCGCCACCAGGAACGGTGGGACCAGCAGGCTGAACGTAGCCGGTGCCCGTGCCGGGGCCGTTGGGGTTGTTGGTGTCCACAGGCGTAATGCCGGGGTTGTTGGGGTCGGTGGGCAGCGCGGTGTCGTCGGCAGTTGCGGGGCTGCCAGGGGTGGCCGTGGTCACTGCAGCAACGATGGCAACGTTTTCGTTGTTGTTGTCCACATACTGGGACTGGTTGCCAGTATTGGGATCTCGCACGGTTACATCTTCCACGTAATCGTCGCCTGTGCCGTTGGCGCTGGGGGTGGAGTCGTACTTAGCCGTCCCGATCAGATTCTGGCCGTAGGTGGCCGGCGTGCCCACCGTGTAGGTCTGGGTGACCTGGGCCGTAGCGCCGGGCTGCAGGGTCACGGTGTTGGTCGAGAGCGTCACGCCACTGGGCTGAGCGTTCGCGGTGTCGGCCGAGGTCAGGTTGACCACCAGGGGAGTGTTGCCCGTGTTGGTCACGGTGTAGGTAAAGCTGGTGGCCGTGTTGGCGGGCACGTTGTTCTTGGTCAGCGCCGTATCGCCCGTGTTGGGGGTGATGGTGAAGCTGGGCACAGCCGCCACCGTGGTGGTCACCACGTTCGAAGAGGAACTGCTGCTGATGGGGGCAGTGGGGTCAGCGGCGGTGGGGTCGGTGACCTGGAAGTCCACCGAGGCCTGGTTGGTAATCGCCGTACCAGCGCGGGGAGCCGCACCGAGCGCCACACCAGCGGAGAGCGAAAGGGCGAGGGCCAGCATCTTGTTTAACTTCATGGAGAACTCCTTGGCAGCGAAGGCCAAAACGGGAAGGCCGAGCGAAATCAAGCCTCAAGCGGCGGGCCAGGCTGCTTGTAGCGACGGTGTGAAACTGAAGACCACACCTAGTCGCCCTTTATACTAG
>NZ_JAUNHK010000105.1:6864-8350 GCF_030523985.1 Deinococcus sp. | reverse complement strand
GTCAGCAACCGCATTCTGATGCCGATGCTCAACGAGGCCATTCAGTGCGTGATGGAAGGCGTGGCCGACAAAGAAGCCATTGACGGCATCATGAAACTGGGCATGAATCACCCGATGGGGCCGCTAACGCTGGCGGATTTCATCGGCCTGGACACCTGCCTCGCCATTATGGAAGTGCTGCATCAGGGCTTGGGCGACGACAAGTACCGTCCCTCTCCCCTGCTGCGGAAAATGGTGCAGGCGGGGCTGCTGGGGCGCAAGAGCGGCGAAGGCTTTTACAAGTACTGACGCAATATTCGCCGGACACAGGGACGCTCAAGACCGCCCTGGCCCTCCTGCCTCCGCGCAGGGCACCCCCCGCACCGAACGCGGCTGCGACTGGGGCTAGCTGGGCCTGCTCGGTCTCAAGGGTCTGCTGAGCCGCAACCGTTAGGACCACACCGTCCACAACACAACCCGCAATCGCTGAACCCTTACCGCAGTTCCGGCCTCTCTGTCGAAAGATGGAGGGGCCATTTGCTGTAAAAGCCAACTCGCAGCGCTCTCATCTAATCCTGAAGAAGCGCTCACTGGCTAAACTGGACTTTATGACAACACCGACCCGGCGCTCCTCGCGCCGTGAGCAGCACAGGCTGGGGGCCGCCGGAGCCAAGAAAACCTGGCGCAACACCCTCATCGCCTACGCCTTCATGCTTCCCTTCCTGATTCTGCTGGTGATTTACCACACCTGGCCGGTCATTTTCGGCACCTATCTGGCGTTTACCGAGTACAACATCATCAGTCCACCCAAGTGGGTCGGCCTCGAAAATTTCAGGACACTGCTGCAAGACGAGCAGTTCTGGTCGGGCCTGAAAAACAGCCTCAAGTACATCCTGGTCGTGCCGGTTATTCAGGTCGTTTCTATTCTGGTGGCGCTGCTGGTCAACCAGCCCCTCAAAGGCATCGGATTTTTCCGCACGGCGTATTACGTGCCCGTCGTGACCAGTTTTGCCGTGGTGGGCCTCATCTGGTCGTGGCTGTACCAGCAGGGCGGCGTGGTCAACTCGGTGCTGAAGATGCTGGGCTTGATGAAAGAAGACCATAGCCTGCTCAACAACCCCGCCACGGCGCTGCTGGCGGTCATGTTCGTGACGCTGTGGAAGGGCATCGGGTACTACATGGTGCTGTATCTGGCGGGCCTCCAGAGCATCAGCCGTGAACTGGAAGAAGCCGCCGTAATCGACGGGGCGACCCGCTCGCAGGTGTTCTGGAACGTGACACTGCCGGGGCTGCGGCCCACCATCCTGGTGTGTTCGCTGATGTCCACCATCAGTGCCATCAAGGTCTTCGAGGAAATCTATGTGATGACCCAGGGCGGGCCAGCGGGCAGCACCTACACCGCGCTGTTCTTCACCTATTCGCGGGCCTTCAACGACTTCCAGTACGGCCTGGCGGCGGCGGCGGGCATCATCATCGCCGTCATCTCGGTGTTTTTCGGATTTCTGAA
>NZ_JAUNHK010000105.1:0-6764 GCF_030523985.1 Deinococcus sp. | reverse complement strand
GTTCCCTTCTGGCGGCTCATCGTCAACAGCCTGATCATCTGCACGCTGGGCGTGGTCTGCACGGTCACGCTGGCGACGCTGGCGGCCTATCCGCTCGCCAAGATGCGATTTCCGGGCCGCGACCTGATTTTCTACGCGATTCTGATGCTGATGGTGCTGCCCAACGAGGCGGGGCTGATCGTCAACTACATCACGACCATCAAGCTGGGGCTGCTGTCGCAAACCGACTTTCCGGTGCTGGACATGGCGAAACAGTATCTGGCGGTGGTGCTGCCGGGCATGGCGAGTATCGTGGGGCTGTTTCTGCTGCGGCAGGCGTACCTCGGCGTGCCGCTGGAACTGCTCGAAGCCGCCCGCATAGACGGGGCGTCCGAGCTGACCATCTGGCGGCGCATCATGCTGCCGCTGGCGCTGCCGACCATCGTGGCCTTTTCGATTTTGGAATTCGTGGCCTATTGGAATTCCTTCCTGTGGGCCAGAATCATGTTGCCTGACAAAGAGCTGCTGCCGCTCTCGGCGGGGTTGCTGGAACTCTCTGGCACCTTTTCCACCAACTCGCGGGCGGTCATGGCGGGGGCCGTCATCACCATCATTCCCATCCTCATCGTGTTCGCCTTCGGGCAGAAGTACTTCATGAAAGGGCTGGAAGGAGCCGTGAAAGGGTAAACGCGGCATACTTGAGGTATGCGAAAACTGATCCCTGGCCTGGTCGTCGTCCTGGGGCTGACTGGATGCACCCCGCCCTCTTTGCCCAGCAGTGTGGAATACGACATGACGGTCAAGTCTGTCGAGTTCCCCGCCCAGGCGCAGCCGACCGCACCACTGGATGTCGTCGTCGAAGTGGAAGTTGGAGGCTGCAACACCTTCAAACGTCTGGAACTGGTTTCACGCACGTCCAGCCAGCTCAAGCTCCGGGCAGTCGGCACCCGCCCCGAGGGCCAGAATGTGGTCTGCCCGGCCAATTTGGGCTGGCAAAAGGTGACCTATACCGATCCCGGCACGCCCCCCCGCACCAACCCCTTTGAAGTCGTGGTCAACGGCACCTCCTGGGGCACCGTCGCGATTCGATGACGCTGGGCTACGACACGCTGGAACGCGACTGGGACGTGATCGTGGCGGGCGGCGGCACCGCCGGGGCCATCGCCGGAATAGCGGCGGCGCGGGCCGGGGCGCGGGTGCTGGTGGTCGAATCCCAGGGCAGTCTGGGCGGCACCGGCACCAACGCCTGGGTCACGCCACTGATGCGGAACGTGTCGGGGGGCGAGAACCTCAACCGGGGCCTGACCGACGAACTCAAGCGCCGCCTGAACGAGCGGGGCGACGGCGCGACTTCTGCGGACGGCAACGACAACTGGTTCAACCCCGAGGGCCTGAAATTCGTGCTGGAGCAGATGCTGCTCTCGGCGGGCGGCGAGGTGCTGTATCACACGAACGTGGTGCAGCCGCTGGTCGCAGAGGGCGGATGGCAGAGGGCGGAGGGTAAACGGATAGAGGCGCTGGTCATTCATAACAAGGGCGGATTGCAGGCGCTGCGGGCCAAAGTGTTCATAGACGCCACCGGGGACGCGGACGTGGCGGCGGGCGCGGGCGTGCCCTTTCAGGCCGGAGACGAGGACGGCGTGCATCAGGCCATGAGCCTGCGCTTTACCCTCGCCGGGGTGGACATGACGCGGCTGTCGGCCTTCCTGCAAGAGCAGGGGCAGTGGCACGAGTCGCCCGAATTCATGCAGTTCTGGATGGTGTGGGGGCGCGGCTCCAGTCTTGAGCCGCTGTTCCGGCAGGCCATTGTGGACGGAGTGCTGCTGGAGCGCGACGGCGACTACTTTCAGGCGTTCAGCGTACCGGGGCGGCCCGGCGAACTGTCGTTCAACTGCCCCCGCATCCGGGCCGACCTCAACGACGCCACCGACCCCTGGCAACTCTCGGCGGCGCAGACCGACGGGCGGGGGGCCATCGAGCGGCTGACCCGCTTTTGCCGCCAGTACCTGCCCGGCTGCGAACAGGCGTTTATCGGCGTGGTGGCCCCGATGGTCGGCATCCGCGACTCGCGGCGCATCGTGGGCGAGTACACCCTGACCCTGCAAGACATTCTGGACTGCTGCAAATTTCCCGACGCCATCTGCAAAAACCACTACCCGGTGGACATCCACTCGGTAAAGGGCGGGGCCAAGCTGCTGCACGAGCGCGACGGCACGGCCCCCTATTTTGCCAAGGACGCCTGGCACGACATTCCTTTTCGCTGCCTGGTGCCGCAGGGCGTAGGCAACCTGCTGGTGCCGGGCCGGGCTGCGAGCAGCACCTTCGAGGCGCAGTCGAGCATCCGCGTGCAGCAGAACTGTCACAGCATGGGCGAGGCGGCGGGACTGGCAGCAGCGTGGGCGGCCCGTGACCACGCCGGAAACGTGCGGGCGGTGGATACACAGCAACTCCGCGCCGAACTGTGCCGCCTGGGGGGGAACGTATGAAGACTTTCGACCCGGCCCTACACGCCGATAGCCTCAGGAGTGAGCGGGCTTACCACATTCAGCCCAGCCTCGACCCCGCTTTTACGCCGCACCTCGGCGCTCTGGTCGAGATGCTGACCTATGCCCGGCTGACGACCCTGCAAGCCGTGCACGACCTGCCCGAAGAGGCGCTGTGGCAGACCGCCCCAGGCTTTTCCAACTCCATCGGCACGTTGCTGGCGCATGTCGCGGCGGTGGAGCGCACCTACCACCTGCTGTCCTTCGAGGGGCGCGACGTGACCCCGGAGCAGGACGGCGCCGTGTACTGGGGCCTGACGATGGGCCAGGAAGGAACGCCGCCGTCACGTCTGCCCACCCTCGACGAACTGCGGGCCGACCTCGCCGCCGCCCGCGCCGAAACGCTGCGGGTCTTTGCCACCAAGGACGACGGCTGGCTGGCGCAACCGATGGCGGAAGGCTGGGCCAACCACCACTGGGCCTGGTTTCATGTGATGGAAGACGAGGTGAGCCACCGGGGGCAGATGCGGCTGCTGCGGCAGGTGGTCGCGCCCGGAGAGGGGGCATGAACCCCGCCGACCACGCCACGCCGCTGGCGAACGGACGACCCTACCGCGTCGAGCGGGCGGTGCTCTCAGGCGTGCCCTGCCTGCTGGAACTTCCCCCGCAGGGCCAGGACGTGCGGGGCGTCTGCCTCGTCTACCACGGGGCCTGGGCTGCCAAGGAAGGCAAACTGGGCGTGTACGCGGCCCTGACCGCTGCCGGAATCGTGACCGTGCTGCCCGACGCGGCGCTGCACGGCGAGCGGCAGGGCGACACGCCGCCGGGTCTGAACCCCCGCGAATACGTCTGGGAAAGCGTGCGCCGCACGGTGGCCGAGGCCCCGGCCCTGCTGGACGCCCTCGCCGAGCGGTTCGGGGCCGGGACGGTCTGGGCGGTGGGATCCAGTATGGGCGGCTATGTGGCGCAGACCCTGCTTCAGACCGAGCCACGCGTTGCCAAGGCCGCCACCCTCATCACATCGGGCGTGTGGGACGAGCCACAGGTGGGGCGCCCGGAACTGCGGGCCTTTCTCGACGCGCACCGTCCGCTGACGCACGCGGCGAAGGCGGCCCCCACGCCCCTGCTGCTGGCAAGTGGCGACAGTGACCCCGTCTTTCCGCTGGCGCAGCATCATCAGCCGACGGCGGCGGCGTACCGGGCGGCCTACGCGGGGCAGCCGGAGCATTTCCACGAATATGTCGTGCCGGGCGTCGGTCACTTCACCAGCGTGGGGCTGCGGGACGCGGCAGTGGCGTTTTTGCTGGAGCCAAACTCTAGACTGCTGGACACATGACCTCCCACACATCGCGAGTTCGCACTGGCCCCCTGCCCAGCCCGTGGATGCTGTCGGCCTTCTGGTTCGGCACGGCTTTTTTGTGGCTGATGCTGCTGACCATCTTTATGCCTGCCCACGTGGTCGGCTTTATGGGCGCAGAGGACAAGGGCAAATGGCTGGGCCTGCTGGGTGCCATCGGCGCGGCGATTGCGCTGGTCGTGCCGCCGCTGGTCGGGGCGCATTCCGACCGGACGGGGCGGCGGCTGCCCTACCTCAAACTGGGCGTGGGGCTGAACGTGCTGGGGCTGGCGGTGATGGGCGCGGCGGTGGCGCTGCTGGCGGGCAGCACGGGGTTCTGGGTCTACCTGCTGGGCTTCATGGTCGTGCAGTTCGGCAACAACTATGCCACCGCCCCCTACTCGGCGCTGATTCCGCAACTGATTCCGCCCGAGCAGCGCGGGCGCTACAGCGGTGCCATGGGCACGTTGCAGGCGCTGGGACAACTGCTGGGCGCGGCGACGGGTATGGCGATAGGCAGCCGCTACGGGGTCAGCATTCCCTTCGTGTTGATGGCGCTGGTGCTGCTCGTTTCGGCCTTCACCACCCTGCGCGGGGTGACCGAGCGGGCCGACGTCCTGGCCCCTGCCCCCAGCGGCGAAACCCTGCCCTGGAAACAACTTTTTTCCCATGCTCCCTTCAAATGGGTCTTCATTACGCGGGTGATGTTCGCGCTGGGGCAGTACAGCGTGCAGCCGTTTTTGCAGTACTACGCGGGCGACGTGCTGCGGCAGAAAGACCCGGTGATGAGCAGTTCGCTGATGCTGGCCTGCATCGTGGTCGCCAGCATCATTTCCGCCATTGTCGGCGGGCGGCTGAGTGACCGCGTCGGGCGCAAACCCGTCATCTATTTCGCGGGAACGGTCATGACGGTCATGGCCCTGTCGCTGCTGGTGGCACCCAGTTTCGTCGCGGCGCTGGCGCTGGCCTTTTGCTTCGGCCTGGGCTTCGGGGCCTTTACCAGCGTGGACTGGGCGCTGGGGGCCGACGCCATGCCCAGCCAGAGCAGCTACGCCCGCGACATGGGCATCTGGCATGTGGCGTTCGTGGCCCCGCAGTTCGTGAACCTGCCGATGGGCGCGGTGCTGGACTGGGGCAACCGCCAGAGCGAGAACTTCGGCTACACGCTGGTCTTCGGGGGCGCGGCTCTGTTCTTCATGCTGGGCGTGATTCTGGTGCGGAACATACCGGAGAGAAGATGATGGATGATGGGTTCGGCCTACGGCCTGATGGACGATGGAAAAAGATTCTTTCCTCTCCATCATCCATCAGCGAAGCGGAACCATCATCCATCACCCTCCTGCCTAGTTTCCCCCTTTGACCTTCTGTGAGAGCAGCGTTACACTCCCAGCTATGTTCGCGGCTCTGAACAACAATGACGATAATGATTCCCGCTAGGGGACGTTTCGTCGTATGCGCCGCGCCCCCGCCCACTGTGAGCGGGGTTTTTTCGTTCAAGGAGACACGATGACTGCACCACTCAAGCGAACGCTCACCCGCGAATTGTCCCAACACGAGGGGCAAACTGTAAGGCTGCAAGGTTTTGTCCACGCCCGCCGCGATTTGGGGGGCGTGCAATTTTTGGTACTGCGTGATGTCACAGGTGTGGCCCAGTGCGTCGGCAGCGGCCTGCACCTGCCTCTCACCGAGAGCAGCGTGGAAGTGGTCGGCAAGGTCAAGGCCCATGCCAAGGCCCCCGGCGGTTTCGAAGTGCAGGTCGAGGAGTTCAAGGTCATCTCTGCCGCCACCGAGCCGACACCCGTAGAAATTCCCAAAATGGAGTGGAACGTCAACCCGGAAACCATGCTGGACTACCGCGTGGTGACGGTGCGCGGCCTCAAGGAGCGGGCGGCGCTCAAAGTCCAGGCCGAACTGGTCGCCGCCTTCCGTGACCACCTGCGCGGCGAGGGCTTTACCGAAATCAGCACGCCTAAAATCGTGTCGGCGGGGGCGGAGGGGGGCGCGAACCTGTTCCCCATCGACTATTTCGGGCACCCCGCGTACCTCGCGCAAAGTCCGCAGCTGTACAAACAAATCATGGTGGGCGTGTTCGAGCGCGTGTTCGAGGTTGCTGCCGTCTACCGCGCCGAGGAACACGCCACCAGCCGCCACCTCAACGAATACCTCTCGCTGGACGTGGAAATGGGCTTCATCGACGACGAAGAAGACGTGATGGGCCTGGAAAACCGCCTGCTGGCGAGCATCATGGAGCACCTCAAGCAGACCTGCGCCGCCGAATTCGAGCTGCTGGGCGCGACCATTCCTGACGTGCCCGCGCACATTCCGCGTATTGAGTTGATGGCGGCCCGCCAGCTCGTGACCGAGAAATACGGGCATCAGGTGGGCGGCAAGGACCTCGACCCCGAGGCCGAGCGTCTGCTCTCGCAGCACTACGCCGAGACCGAGGGCAGCGACTTCGTGTTCGTGACCAAGTACCCTCGCGCCGCCCGTCCGTTCTATACCCACGCCGACCACAACGAAGACGGCAGCCTCAGCGCCGACACCACACGCGGCTTCGACCTGCTGTTCCGGGGCATCGAAATCACGTCGGGCGGGCAGCGTATCCACGACCACGCCATGCTGATGGACTCTATTGCCGCCTACAAACTCAAGCCCGAAACGCTGGAAGGCTACACCGAAGTCTTCAAGTACGGGATGCCCCCCCACGGCGGCTTTGCCATCGGGGCCGAGCGCCTGACCGCCAAGCTGCTGGGCATCGCCAACGTGCGCTATGCCCGCGCCTTCCCGCGTGACCGTCATCGCCTGACGCCCTGAGTGCTGTGCGTCTAAGGGTCTAAGGGGGCAAGATGCTTCCCTTAGACTTTTGGGCATGCTCAAGGCACTTGCTCTGGCTCTGTTGACCGCTGGCTCTACGCTGGCTGCCCCAGTGGTGGGAACCGCCAAAGACCCGCTTCAGACCACTTTTT
>NZ_JAUNHK010000009.1:2890-45847 GCF_030523985.1 Deinococcus sp. | reverse complement strand
TTCACGCGAGGATTTGGACAAAGGCGACGACAGGTCACCGGCGGAAAACGTCATGAGCCCAGCATAGCGGGGCGGTCCGGGGCAGGGGGCAGGCACCGGGTCCGGCGCACTCCTGGCGGTACTGCTACTGGCGATACTGGCGCCCCTTCCAGCTCACCTGCCGCCGCAGGGCCCGGCGGTAGACCGGCAGCATCAGCAGCGGCGTGAGCGGCCCGAGCAGGCCCTCGGCGAGGTCGGCGGGGCGACGGCGCCCGGCAATCAGGTTGGTGACGAGACGCTCGGCCACGCTCGCCAGCCGCAGCCGCCGCGCTCCCGGCACGGGCGCGAGCCAGGGCACCGTGTAGCTGGCGAGCAGGACAACGAACGACAGCGCCAGCAGCGCCCGGTTGCCGCCGTGCACGGCGAGCAGGTTCTTGCCGAAACCCTGCACCGAATCGGGATACGAGCGGTACATCCGCACGCTGATGCACTCCTGCCCCAGCGCGAGCGAGAGGGTGCCCCCGGCCCGGCGCAGCCGCTGAGCGAAACGGACATCTTCCAGCACCTCGCCGCGCACCGCTGCGTGCCCGCCAAAACGCCAGTAGGACGCCCGGCGAAAGGCCATCACCTGCCCGTTGGCGGCGCTGGCGGCGGGGACAGGAAACCGCAGCAGCGGCAGCGGAAACAGGGCGATCAGGGGCAGCTCGGCCAGGGGGGTGAGCAGCCGCTCGCCGGGGGTGACGTTGCGCTGGCGCGGCCAGACGCTGAGCAGGTCGGCCTGCGAGCGCTGAAGCTGCGCCAGGACCGCGCCCAGGGCGCCGGGATGCCAGGTGACGTCGGCATCGGTGAAAATCAACACGTCGCCGCTGGCGGCCTGCGCGAGCTGCTGGCAGGCCCAGGTTTTGCCCACCCAACCGGGCGGCAGCGGTTCGCCGGTCAGCACCCGCGCCCCGAGGTGCCGCGCGACCCCGGCGGTGCCGTCGCGTGAGCCGTCGTCCAGCACCAGCACCTCTGCCGCGCCCTGGGCCAGCAGGCCGGGCAGATTGTGCCGCAGGTCGGCGTCCAGCCGGGCCACCGTCTGGGCGAGGGCCCTCGGCAGCCCGTCAGAAGGAGTCGCCTCCCCGAACCGCACGAACCCTTCGGGCTTCTGCGTCCCGCGCACCAGCACCCGCAGGCCGACGGGAACGAGGGGCACGCCCGCCTGCCGCGCGGTCCACGCCGCGCCGGGGTGCAGGGGTCCGGGCGGGCCGGGGGGTTGCAACGCGCCTTCTGGGAAAACCACGACCCAGCCGCCGCTCCGGGCATGGCGCACGGCGGCGCGGACTTCTCCGGTGCCTATGGCCCCTGCCCGCCGCAGAAAGGGAAAGCGGGCGAGTTGCCGCTCGGTCATCATCACCCGGCAGTCCTGCCCGAGTTGCCAAGCGAGTTCGGCCAGCAGGTAGCCGTCCCACCACGACTGGTGGTTGGGGGCCAGCACCGCGCCGCCGGGCGGCAAAGGCCCGGTCACGAACACCCCGGCGAGGTCGGTGCGCAGGCTGCGGCGAATGCTGCCGCGTACCATGCCGCCTGCCCAGTCCCACCCGGCTGTCCACTTGTCTGCCCGCCTAGCCGCCACGCCGCACCGCCCGCGCCAGCAGCGCCCCCAGCACCATCGCCGCGAGGGTGACCGCCGCTTCCTTCAGCCGCCCGACGAGCACCAGCCCCCCCGGCAGAAAAAACGCCTCGGTAAAGTAAGCCAGCGAAAACGACGGCGAGAAGCCCTTTACCCTCTGCTCTCTCCCCTCAGCAAACAAGTCAGGTGCCAGTCGCGTAAAACCCCAGGCAATCAGCGTGCCCACTGCCCACCAACCCAGGAAATTCTGCACGGGTGCGCCGGCCCACAGCGGCTGCGGGTCGCTCCACAACCAGTAGCGCTGCGCGGTCATCAGCGGTTCCAGGCCCACGTCCCAGAGCATGATGAGCAGCCCCGCCAGCCAGGGCCGCCCGCCCGAGAGCAGCAGCCCCGCCAGGGTGAAGGCGAACCAGCCGAGCGGCACCATGAGCGGCACCGTCAGGACGGTGGGCGGCGGCGACGTGGCGTAGGAGTACTGTCCGAAAGGAATGCCGGTTCGACTGCCCAGCACCTCCACCCCCAGTCCGGTCAGGCAGGCGAACAGCGCCATCGCCCCTGCCCGCGCCCAGCCCACCCGCTCCGCCGCGAAACTCAGGGCCGAGGCGAACAGGGCCGCCGTGCTGAGCAGGCCCAGCAGGGGAAAGCCTTCAGGCCACAGCGGAACCGGGATTTTGAGGGCCACCGAGAGCGCCAGCCACCACAGCCAGGGCCGCATGAAGTGCAGCAGCGCCCGCCAGCGCCCCCGCAGAGTGCCGCTAAAATTCGCGCTCAGCGCGTCGCCTGCCAGGGCAAGCAAGAGCGACAGCGGCAGCCCCAGCACAATCAGGAACCAGCCGAGGCCCATGCCACCGGTCACCACCAGCGCCCCTAAAAAGGCGAGGCCGAGCGCGGCAAAGGCGAGGCCCCAACGGAGGAGTTGGGGGGGAATCAAAGTAGTCCCGCTCTGAGAGAAGTTGGAGGGCTGAAAGGTCTAAGGTATGCGTCAGAGGAGAAGCTGGTCTGGACGCCCCCCCTCCCCAGCCCTCCCCCACGAGGGGAGAGGGAGCCAAAAGCCTTTCGGCCTGCCCAATTCGTCGCATCTGCCAACGGCCCAGAAGGCCCTGCTCCGTTCCCAGGGGTTGGTAAGAAAGCCAGTCCTTCTAGCGGCCTCACTTCCAGCGCCTCCGGGTCAGGTCTTTGACGATGACCCGCGCCGCGTTGCGCCCGCTCGCGCCCATGATTCCGCCGCCGGGGTGGGTGCTCGCGCCCGTCAGGTACAGCCCCGCCACACCGGGCCAGCGGTACTGGCTCGCCTTCATCCAGGGACGGAAAGAGAACATCTGGTCGAAGGACATTTCCAGGTGCATAACGTTGCCCCGGTGCAGGCCGAGGTGGTCGTGGAGCCACTGCGGGGTCTGCACCAGTTCGCCCACGATGGTGTCGCGGGTACCGGGCGCGTAGTGCTCGAAGGCGCGCAGGATGTTTTCCCGCGCCTCGGCGGTGCGCGTTTCCCAACTGCCCGACGCCAGCTCGAAGGGGTAGTACTGCGCCCACAGCCACAGCACGTCGCCGTGTGGGGGGGCCAGCGAGTCGTCCACCGCGCTGAAACTCATGGCGACCAGCGGCGGGTCGGTGGTGGGCTGCCCCGCCAGATATTCGCCGTAGCCCTGCATAATCTGACGCTCGTTTTTGACCAGCAGGCCCAGTCCCATGCGGCTGTCCGGTTCGGTGTGGTGGCGGTACTTGACCTTTTCACTCAGGGCGAGGCGCAAAATCATGCCGAAGCCGTTGCCCACGCGCACATTCTTGGCGGCGGCGGGCACATATTCGGCAGGCAGTGCGCCAGCGGTGGTCAAAATGTGTGTGCCTGACACAACGGCGCGGGCGGTGTACGTTTCGCCATTCTCTAGCCGGATACCCTGCGCCTTGCCGTCCCGGATCAGAATTTCCTTGACGGGCGCGTTGGTGAAGACCTCGCCGCCCTCGGCCTCAATCGCTCGGCGGAGCGCTTTGGTCAGGCCGCCGCTGCCGCCTTTGGGCCGCGCCACGCCGCCCTCGTGGTACAGCGGATGCCACAGCAAAAACGGGGCGCTGAGGGGGTCGCTCGGTGGGGGGCCGCTCTGGGCCGCCATCCACACCAGCGGCGCACGCACCCGCTCGTCGCTGAAATATTCCTTCGCCACGTCGCCGTAGGGCCGCAGGATGCGCGGCAATTGCTCCATCCAGTCACGACCCTGCCCGCTGCTGACCACCATCTTGCCCATGTCCAGCGGTCCCGGCGCGGCGTTGAACAGGTCAGCCACCGAGCGGGCGAACGGCGTCCAGTCGTCCAGAAACCGCCCGTACGCCTCGCCCTGCCCCGGAAATTTCTCGTCCAGTTCGCGGATGGTTCGGGCGGGGTCGCGGTGGATGAACCAGGGCGTTTCACCGTCCGAGCAGTGGAACATGGGGTCGACTTCGAGGTAGTGCAGCCCGTGGCGCGTCAGTTCCAGTTCGCGCACGATGGGCGTCATCCGAATCAGGATGTGGGCGCTGCCGCCGTAGTCGAAGCGGTAGCCGGGCACCAGTTCCTCGGTGCTGACCGCCCCGCCGACCAGAGGCCGCCGCTCGAAGACCCCCACCTTCAGCCCTGCTTTGGCTGCGTAAGCCGCCGTCACCAGCGCGTTGTGGCCCGCGCCCATCACCAACAGGTCGTAATCCGGCATTTGAGGTCAGTCTGGCACGGCGGCGGCGGGACAGAGGGTGGGGGCGGGTACGCTCCTTTCTGCACCCGTGTGCCGAGGCCACTTTTGAACAGAGCTTTCCTCTCTGCCGACCGTATTCGCGGGATGTCGAGGATTTGGAGTCGTCCCCCGCACAGCAGTGCTGCCCTCTCCGTCAGCGGGCGGCACTTTGTAGAGGCTGACCGCCCAGCATGTGCTGCACCGCCGCGTAGCCGAAGGCCATGCTCGGGCCGATGGTCGCTCCGGGGCCGGGGTAGGTTTCGCCCATCACAGCGCTGGCACAGTTGCCCGTCGCGTACAGTCCTGCGATAGGTTGCCCGTTTTCACGGAGCACCCGCGCCCATTCGTCGGTCAGCACGCCGCCTTTGGTGCCGATGTCGCCTGGATACACCCGCGTGGCGTAAAAGGGAGGCGTCAGGATTTCTTCCAGGTTGGGATTCGGCAGCGAAGGGTCGCCGTAGTAGCGGTCATAGGCGCTCTGACCGCGTCCAAAGTCCACATCGACTCCAGCGCGGGCAAGGGCGTTGAAACGGCGAACCGTCGCTTCGAGCGCAGCGGGCGCCATGTTCATGAGGCGCGCCAGTTCGGAAAGGGTGTCGGCCCTCAGCACGTCGCCGCTCTCCAGCCACTCTTTCGGAAACGGCTGCCCAGGAAACAAGCCACCGAAGATGTAGCGGTCTTTGATTTTCCGGTCCATCACCAGCCAGGACGGAACTGTGCGGGCCTCCGGGCGGTCACTGGCATACATGCGGTCTACGAATTCGTGATAGGGCAATGCCTCGTTGAGATAGCGCTCGCCCACGCTGTTGACGATGATCATGCCCGGCTGCGCCCGTTCGGCGACGAGGAAAGCTGGCTGACCGCCCAGCATCGCCGTGGGTGCGCCCCACACCCGCTCCATCAGGTCTAGCGCCGCGCCCAGACGCAGGCACTCCCCGAGAATGTCCCCGGACTGACCTTCAGGAGCAGACGACCACTCGGCCTGGGTGGGCTGGGGCAGATACCGCTCGCGCTTTGGCTGCGACTGCGAGAAGCCGCCAGCCGCCAGCAGCACACCGCGCCGCGCCCGAATCTGGCGCTCCTGTCCATCGGGGCCACGAACGGTCACTCCGCTCACCCGGTCACCCTCGGTCAGCAGGCGCACGAAGGCGGTATCGGTGTACACGTCCTCCATGCCCCCCAAGTCTTTCAACGAGGCCAGCAGCCGCCCGACCAGCGCCTGCCCCAGTGCCGAGAGCTTCTTGCCGCTCAGCATGCTGATTACCGTCTCCACACCCATCTTGAGCGCGGCAACTTTCCCGCTCCAAGTGCGGGTCAGCATGTTCACGTCGTGAAAGACCGTGCCTCCGACAGCAAAGCCCTTGGTGTCCATGTTGGGGGGGCGCAGGCGCTTTGCCGTTTCGCCCAGCAGGTTGAGGTCAAAAAGCAGCGGTTCCACCGAGCGGCCCTGCGGCTTGCCGCCCGGACGTTCGGGGTAGTAGTCCGAGTAGCCCGGCATATGTGAAAAGCGCATGTGGCGGGTGCGGTCATGAAACAGCTGCATCATGGCTTGCCCATGCTCGACGTACGCCCGCAGCCTCTCAGGAGCCACGCGGTTGCCGACGGTGGCCTGCAAGTAGGCCCAGATGTCGTGCGCCGAGTCCTTTACTCCCGCTTCGCGCAGAAAGACGTTGTCTGGGATCCACACGCCCCCACCAGAAAGAGCCGTGGCACCGCCCAGCAGGGGGGTCTTTTCTATGACCAGTGCCGAGCTTCCTCCCAGTCGGGCAGTGATGGCTGCGGCGAGAGCGCCGCCGCCGGAGCCTACGATAATCACGTCATACTCGCTGTTCATGCTGTCCTCCCTCCTGTCCTTGCGTGTGCGGGGCAAAACGTGAGCAACCCTTCCCTGGCCTATCATGCTGCAAAAGCTTCGACAGAAGGTCAGGGGCTCCGCTCAATCCTCCTCCGCCCACAGCGCCCGCATCTCCGTGCTCGTGTCCAGCAACTGCTCAAGCGTGCCTTCTGCCGTCACCCGCCCGCCTTCCATCACCAGAATGCGGTGGGCGCGGGTCAGGGCGGCGCGGCGGTGCGAGACGACCAGACAGGTGGCGTCCATTTCGGAAAAGAGGCCGTCCCACAACTCGGCTTCGGTGCGGGCGTCCAGGGCGCTGGACACGTCGTCGAAGACCAGCAGGTCGGCCTGTTGCGCCAGCATCCGCGCCACGGCGGTGCGCTGAACCTGCCCGCCCGAGAGCTTGACGCCGCGTGCGCCGACCTGGGTCTGCTCGGCGGCGGGAAGCTGCGCCAGGTCGCTTTCCAGTCGCGCCAGCCGCACCGCCAGCGGGAGGCGGCCCGCGTCCTCGCCGCTCAGCACGTTGTCGTGCAGCGAGTCGGAAAATAGGTTGGGCAACTGCGCCGTGTACGCGCTGCGCGGCGGCACGAAGAAGGTGGCCGGGTCGTCCACTTCCACGCCGTTCCAGAAAATCTGTCCACCATCACGCGGAAGCAGGCCCAGCAGGGCGCGCAGGAGGGTGCTTTTGCCGCTGCCGATGCGCCCCGTGACCACCACGAATTCGCCGCGCTGGAGGGTGAAACTCACGTCGTGGACGCCGCTTCCGTCGGGATGGTGGGCACTGAGGTGCTGTACCCGCAGTTCACGCAGAGGCTCAGCACTGGGGCGGGTCGGCAGGGCGGGCAAGTCGCCGCGCAGGTGAATGTCGCGGTGCTGCACGGCTTCGTCCTGCGGAGCGTCCACCAGCAGGCGGTTCATGCGCTCGAAGCTGACGCCCGTGCGACGGTGGCGGGCAATCGCGTCCCCAAAGAAGCCCATGCTGCCTGTCAGCCTCGGCAACAGCCCGATAAACAGGACAAAATCCTGCACGCTCAGCGCTTCGCCGCGCACGCGGTTGGCCCCCAGCAGCAGCACCAGCCCCACGGCGATATTGACCATGTTGGTGTTGACGCCGCGAATCAGTTCGGTCAGCAGCACGTCCCGCAGCGCCGCCTGCTTGCGCGTTTCGCCCAGCGCTTGGAGGTGCGCGACCATCCGCCCCTCGCGCCCCGCCAGCTTGACGGCGCTCACGGCCCCAAACGTTTCCCCGATAAAGTCGGTCACGCGGGCGGTGGCCTCACGCATGCGGCGGCGATAACTGCGGATGGTGGGCGAAAGCCGCTGCACGAAGGCGATCATCAGCAGCAAGGGCGCACAGACCAGCAGTGTGATCAGCGGGTCCACACGGGCCATCAGCGTGACGGCGACCAGGGTGTAGACCAGAAAACCCGCACCGTCCACCCAGACCTCGGTGTAGCCCGCCACGTCGTCCACGTCGTCACGGAAGCGGCTGACGGCCTCGGCGGGCGTATCGGGCAGGCGGCGCGACCCCCTGGCGGTCAGCAGGTAGCCCAGCAGGTTGCGCCTGACCAGCGCGTCCAGCGTGTACCACAGCTCTATCCAGACCCGAAACGCCGCGTAGAACACCCCGAAGCGGCCCAGCCGCACCAGCGCGAACCAGCCCAACGCGACCCAGGCGGCGGCAATGGCGCTGGGCACGGCTTTTTCGGCGTCTTCCAAATGTCCGAAGAGGCCGCTGACCGCCAACGTCAGCAGCGCAGGCGAGGCGTGAACCGCGCCCCACAGCAGCAGATTGACCCCGAACAGCGCGGGATTGTAGGCAAACAGGCGTTTGGCGAGGGTAAAGGTTGGAGTTGCGGGGGTCGTGGTCATGGGGTTCCTTTGGGGGAGAAGGCGGATGGCGGATGGCGGTGGAAAGACCCCTCACCCCTGCCTGTGGCAGGCCCTCTCCCCCTGGTAGAGGGTCGTTTTTCCCCTCGCCCTTGGGGAGAGGGGCCTTGCGAGAGCAAGGGGGTGAGGGGTCTTCTCTCACGCCAGCACCGCTTCCGCCTCCCGTCCTGCCCGCAGAAGCTGCGCGTAGTGGCTCTGAGGATTTCGGGCCAGTTCCGCCCGCGTGCCGTCTTCCAAAATCTCGCCTGCGCCCAGCACCAGAATTCGGTCGGCGCGGGCCACCGTATCTAGGCGGTGGGCAATCACGATGGCCGTGCGGCCCGACAGCAGGCGGGTCATGGCGGCGGTGAGTTGCGCTTCGGTGGCGGGGTCGAGGCGGCTGCTCGGCTCATCCAGGATGATGACGGCGGGGTCTTGCAGCATCACCCGTGCAAAGGCCAGCAGTTGCGCCTGCCCCGCGCTGAGGCTGCCTGCTGGGAGTGGGGTGCGAACGCCCCTAGGCAGCCGCGAGAGCCACTCGCTCAGGCCCACTTCCGCCAGAGCCGCCTCCACCCGCTCGTCACTCACCGAATCGTCAAAAAAGCTGAGGTTGTCGCGCACGCTGGCCTGAAACAGCTGTACGTCCTGCGTGACCACCGCCACCCGTGAGCGCAGGCTGGCAAGCGTCACGTCCCGCGTGTCCACCCCCCCCAGCCGCACCGCGCCCGTCGTGGGGTCGTAGAGGCGCGAAATCAGGCGGGTCAGGGTCGTTTTGCCGCTCCCCGTGCGCCCCAGCAGCCCCAGCATTTGCCCGGCGGGAAGCACGAAGTCCACCCCGCGCAGCACAGGCGCACCCTCCGTGCCGCCGTAGCTGAAGCCCACATCCTTAAAGCGCACGTCCAGCGGGCCAGCAGGCAACGCCTGGCGGCCTTCGGGCAACTGCGTTTTCAGCGCCAGCAACTCGCCCACTCTTTCCAGACTCGCGCCCGCCTTTTGCAAGTCCTGAAGCTGGTTGGAAAGCTGGTCAATCGGTTCTTCCACCATCGTCATGTACTGGTAGAGGGCAAAGGCCGTACCCAGCGTAATCAGGCCCGCCGCGTACAGCCCCACCGCCGAGGCCAGCAGCGCGACATACCCGATGGCAAACAAAATCATGCTGAGTTGCCACACTCGCGCCCGCCGCTGCCACGACAGCACCGACTTGTGGAAAAAGTCGCGCTGCACCGCCAGAAAACCGCGCAGGTGGTACGGCCCCGCGCCCAGCGAACGCACGTCGTCCAGGCCCGTCAGCCGCTCCTCGACATACCCGAACAGCTTGGCGCTCGCCTCGCGTTCCTGGCGGGTCGGCTCCACGCCGCTTTTGCGAATGCGGTTCATGGCTGCCAGCGTCAGAAAGACGAAGAAGGTGATGCCCAGCCCCACCCGCCAGTCGGTGCGCCAGAACATCACCACTGCGCCCGTGAGCAGCAGCGCCGCCCCGAAGACCCGCACGGCGAACTGCGAAAAAAAGTTGCTGAGGGCCGTCACGTCGCCGTCTATGCGCTCGATCATCTCGCCGGGGGTGCGTTCCTTGTGTTCGTGCATGTCCAGCGAGAGCAGATGCGCCATCAGGTCGGCCCGCAGTCGGTTCGTCGCCTGCCAGCCGACCCGCGCCCCCAGATAAGTGGCGGCGGCGTTGAGCAGTTGTACGCCCACCGCCAGCAGGATGTAACTCAGGGCCAGCCGCGCCAGCAGGCCAGGGTCGGCCCCCGCGCCCAGTTTGGCGTTGTCCACGAAGCGCGAAAGCAGTTGCGGCAGGCTGAGGTTCAGGCCCGTGCCGACGATCAGCAGGGCCGCCAGCAGGAACACCGCGCCCCTCAGTGGCCCCAGGTAGGTGCGTAAAACAGAAAGGGTAGAAGAACTGGGGGCCGCCATGTGTTCAGGCTAGGGGGCGGGAGCGGGCCGGGGCTATAGGCCAGATGGCGGAGAAAGGGACGCGCCCCTCATCCTCACGGCCTGAAAATCTGATACCCTACTCAATTGTGCTGCCCTGACTTTGGGCGCATCAATCCCTACACCAAAAAGGAGGTGAACCATGAACCAGTACGACCTGAACCTCATCCTGAACCCCAACCTCAGCGCCGAGCAAGTGCAGATTGAGAAGGAGTACATCGAGAACGCCGTCAAGAACGCAGGCGCTGAAATCAGCAACCTCGACGACCTCGGCAACCGCCGCCTCGCCTACCAAGTGGGCAAGGACCGCGAAGGCTACTACCTGATGTACACCATCAAGGCTTCGGGCAACCCTGAAAAGGACATTGCCACCAGCCTGCGCCTGCGCGATCACGTCCGCCGCGTTCTGGTGGTCAAAGACCGCCCGGAGTGGAAGACCAAGAAAGCCTGATTTATGTCATTGACATAATGCAGGATTGTTGTTAGTCTCTTGTTACCCCGTTAAGGGCCGTCCACTTACGTTATCGAATCTAGTTATTTCGCCAGCTACACAAGGAGATTCTTATGGCCCGAGGCATGAACCACGTCTTTCTGATTGGCGCACTCGCCCGTGACCCCGAACTGCGGTACACCGGAAGCGGTCTGGCTGTGTTTGAAGCCACCATCGCCGGAGAAGACCGTGTGGTCGGCAACGACGGACGCGAGCGCAACATTCCCTGGTACCACCGTGTCAGCATTCTCGGCAAACCCGCCGAGTGGCAATCCGAGCGCGGCCTCAAGGCTGGCGACGCGGTTTTGGTGGAAGGCGCTCTGGAATACCGCCAATGGGAAGCCCCCGAAGGCGGCAAACGCAGCGCCGTGAACGTCAAGGCCCTCCGTATGGAGCAGCTCGGCACCCAGCCCGAACTGATTCAGGATGCAGGCGGCGGCGTTCGCATGAGTGGAGCCATGAACGAAGTCATGGTGGTGGGCAACATCACCCGTGACCCCGAACTGCGCTACACCCAAACCGGAGACGCTGTGCTGAGCCTCAGCATGGCCGTCAACGAAAACTACCAGGATCGGCAGGGCCAGCGGCAGGAAAAGGTGCATTACATCGATTCCACGCTCTGGCGCGAACTGGCCGAAGCCATGAAAGACCTGCGCAAAGGTGACCCTGTGCTGCTCGTGGGCCGACTGGTCAATGAGTCGTGGCAGGACAAAGACGGCAACAAGCGCAACAGCACAAGAATAGAGGCGACGCGAGTCGAAGCCCTTGCCCGAGGCGCGGCCCCAGGACAATCCACCGGGTACGCCGCAGCCACCCCCGCCGCACCTCGCCCGCAGACCGCGAGCAGTTCGGCGCGCCCGCAGCAGAGCGGCTATGGCAACACCAGCCAGCCTGCCCGCGCCGCGAACACGGGGAGCCGTTCGGGGGGCCTAGATATTGACCAAGGTCTCGACGACTTCCCACCCGAGGAAGACGACCTGCCCTTTTGAGCAGGAAGGGTCTGAGCGTCTGAGGCAGGGGGCCGCCACCGGCCTTTCTCCCAGACCTTGGACCCCAGGCGCACCAAGCGCCGAGGAACTCCCATGACCCAGCAAGGTAACAGCGGCGAACGCAAGCCGCGCGGGAAAGGCCCCAAGCGCCCCCGCAAGCCGAAGGTTGATCCTTTCTCCATCGGAGAACTGGAAATCACCGATTACAAAGACGTGAAGATGCTGCGCCGTTTTGTCTCCGACACCGGCAAGATTCTTCCCCGCCGCCGCACTGGCCTCTCGGCCAAGCACCAGCGCCGCATCGCGCAGACCATCAAGGTCGCGCGTCAGCTCGCGCTGCTGCCCTACACCGAGAAGCTGGTTCGGAAATAAGGAGTCCTTGACATGCAAGTGATTCTTCTGGAACCCAGCCGCCTGGGCAAGACCGGCGACGTGGTGAATGTCAAGGACGGCTACGCCCGCAACTGGCTGATTCCCCAGGGCAAGGCCGTCTCGGCCACCCGCACCAACATGAAGACCCTCGAAGCGCAGCTGCGTTCCATCCAGAAGCGCCAGGAGCAGGAAAAGGCCGTGGCCGAAGACCTCGCCAGCCGCCTGAACGGGGTTGCCGTGGAACTGAGCGTTCGCGCTGGTGAAGGCAAAATCTACGGCGCCGTCACCCACCAAGACGTGGCCGACAGCCTCGATAAGCTCGGTTTCGACGTGGACAAGCGCAAGATCGACATGCCGAAGACCGTCAAGGAAATCGGCGAGTACGACATCGCCTACCGTGCCCACCCCGAAGTCACCATCCCCATGAAGCTCGTGGTTCACGCCGCGAAGTAAACCCTTCAGGGAAAGCCTCCCCGCCCATCGTGGCGGGGTTTTTCTTTGCCACCGTCAGAGAAAGGTGCCTTGGTTTACCTTTCATGTTCTGACCTGCTGGCGAGCGCAAGCTGTGGGCATGAGCGAAAAAGACAAGAGCATCTTCGAAAACATCGCCGAAGCCGCCAAAGCGGGCGTGGACAGCCTCGCTGACCGTGCCCGTGCCGTGGGCCATGACATCGCCGCCAAAGTGGGCAACGAAGCCGACAACGCCAAAGACCGCGCCGAAGCCGAAGACGCCCGCACCCGCGCCGAGCAGCACGGAGCCGAGTATCGCCGCGAAATGGACGCCGCCAACAGCGACCTGGTAAGCGGTCTGGGCCAGGCCAAGGCCAAGGCCGACCAGGCCGCCGCCGACGTGAAAGACAAGGCCCAGGAAGCCGCGCAGGAAGTCAAGGCCGACGTGAAGGCCGTAGAGCGCGAAGCCGACCGCCACAGCTGAGCCGACCGCTGGCCCGCAAATCCGCCTTCCTTGGGGGCGGATTTTTTTGGGCTTTCCCCTCGGGGCGCGGTAGAACGCAGGGGCGCATTGCTGCCCAACCGGGCCGCTAGACTGGGCCGCGTGACGAGTGACTTTTCCGCTTCCCCGGCGCTTCCGCGCGTCGGCGTGGTGATGGGCAGCCGCAGCGATTTCGACACCATGCAGGGTGCGCTGGACCTTCTGCAACAACTGGAGATCGCTTACGAGGTGCGGGTGCTGTCGGCCCACCGCACGCCGCATCTGCTGCCCACCTACGCAGCCCGCGCCGAGCGGCTCAACCTCGCCTGCATCATCGCGGGGGCGGGCGGGGCGGCCCACCTGCCGGGCATGCTGGCGGCCTTTACCCGCGTGCCCGTGCTGGGGGTGCCCGTCCAGAGTCGGGCGCTGAGCGGGGTGGACAGCCTGCATTCCATCGTGCAGATGCCTGCCGGGGTTCCGGTGGCGACCTTTGCCATCGGGCAGGCGGGGGCCAAAAATGCCGCGCTGTTCGCTGCCGCCCTGCTCGCCACGACAGACGAGGGTGTGCGCTCGCGGCTGGACGCCTTCCGGCAAGCCCAGACGCGGGCCGTGCTGGACGATCCCTATTTCGAGGGCCACCCCGAGGCGGGCGAAGCATGACCGACCAGCCATCCGCGACCCTGGGCATTCTCGGCGGCGGGCAACTGGCCCAGATGCTGGCCCTCGCCGCCATTCCGCTGGGCGTGCGCCCCGTCGTTCTCGAACCCGACGCGCAGGCTCCGGCGCGGCTGTGTGCCGAGCACTTGCACGCGCCCTACACCGACCCGGCGGGCCTGGAACGGCTGGCGCAGTGCGACGTGGTGACGCTGGAGTTTGAAAATGTGCCCGTGGAGGCGCTGGATGCTTTGCGGGGCCGCGTGCCCGTGCGTCCGGGGGCCGACCTGCTGGCCCGTTCCAAACACCGCGCCCGCGAGAAAGCCGCCCTGCGCGAGGCCGGGGCGAAGACGGCTCCCTTTGTGGTCATCGAACAGGCTGCCGACCTGCAAGGCGCACTGCGGCAGGTGGGGGGCCGGGGCATCCTCAAAACCTCCGAACTCGGCTATGACGGCAAGGGACAGGCCCGCGTGTCGTCGGACTTCGAACTGGGACAGGCTTGGGACGACCTAGGCGGTGTGCCCTGCGTGCTGGAAGGGCTGGTGCCGTTCGAGCGCGAGGTGAGTCTGGCGGTGGCGCGCAGCGCGGCGGGGGGACTGGCCTTTGGGCCGCTGGTAGAAAATGTCCACCGGAACGGCATTTTGCGAACCTCGGTCTACCCGGCGCAGTCTCCAGACGGCACCGAGGCGCGGGCACGGGACATGGCGCGGGCGGTGGCCGAAGCCTGGGGGCTGGAAGGGCTGATGACGCTGGAGTTTTTCCAGTTGCCCGGCGGCGAACTGCTGGTCAACGAGGTCGCCCCCCGCGTCCACAACTCCGGGCACCTGACCCAGGACGGCGGCGGCGTCAGCCAGTTCGAGGCCCAGGTGCGGGCGGTGTTGGGGCTGCCGCTGGCGGACTTTGCCCCGCTGCTGCCCTGTGCGATGGTCAACTATGTGGGCGTCGAGGGAGCGGTGCCCGACTGGGCCGCCATAGACGCGCTGCCCGGCACCCACGTCCACCTCTACCACAAGGCCTGGCGGGCGGGCCGCAAGCTGGGTCATATCAATCTGGTGGCCCCCGACGAGGCGACGTTGCGCGAACGCCTGCGCGTGCTGGAAGGGCTGATTCCCTAGAGGATTTGACCGAAGAAGGGAGCATACGGAATTCGAAAGGCGGCTCCAACCTGACGGGTAAGTGACCGCATGTATCCTTAATAGTGATGCCTGCTCATGGTCGGTCAGCCTGGGGCGGGTAGCCTGGGGGGATGAAGCGTTTTCTTCTGCCCCTTCTGCTGACCGTGTCGGCTGCCCAGGCCCAGCCGACCGCTGCGGCTCAGAATTCTCCCCAAAGTCTTCAAGTCACGTTCAAGGCCGAGTTGAAAAAAATCGAGGGCGGCAAGGCCGTGACGGTTCCTGTCGTCAAGCAGTGGGTGCTGCCCGCCCAGTGGGTGGCCCGCAGCCGGGAGTACGGCAAAATCAGCTCCTACCTGCTGCCGACCCTCGACCGTATGGAAAAGGAAACGTCCGTCAGGGGCCGCCCCGCCAAGTTCGACCTGGTGGGCGGCAAGTGGGTCGCCACCGACCAACCCGAATGGAAGCTCGACCGCAAGGCCACCGAGGCCAAGATTCTGGAGGCGATTCGGGCCGGGGAGAAGTCGGTGGAGGTCGTCTACAACGAGAAAGTCCCGCAGCGCAGCGTGGCCTTGCTCATCGAGCGCGGCGTGCTGACCAACCTGGCGAGTGCCCGCAGTTCGTTCACGGGCAGCCCCGATTTCCGGGTCAAGAACATCGTGGTGGGGGCGTCCAAGCTGGACTACCTCTGGATCGCGCCGGGTGAGGTGTTCGATTTCAACAAGACCATCGGCGAAATCAGTGCCAAGACGGGCTATGTGCCGGGCTACGTCATCGCGGGGAACACCCTGGTGATGGAAGACGGCGGCGGCATCTGTCAGGTCAGCACCACCATTTTCCGGGCCATGTGGGAAGCGGGCCTGCCCATCGTGGAGCGCCAGCAGCACAGCCACCGCGTGGGCTACTACGATCCCATCGGCTACGAGGCGACGGTGTACGCGCCCAGCAAGAACCTGCGGATGAAAAACGACACGGACAAGTACCTGTTCGTGCAGGCGAGCTGGAACACGGCCACCCAGAAACTGCGCTTCGACATCTTCGGCACCGACCACGGGCGCAAGACGAAGGTGGGCGCACCTGTCGTGACCGACATCAAGCCGCCCGCCGCCCCCAGTTACAGCCCCGACAAGCGCGTGGCGCTGGGGCAGCAGCGCCTGCTCGACAACGCGATGGAAGGCATGACCAGTGTGATTACCCGCACCGTGACCTACCCCGACGGCACCAGCAAGCAGGACAGCATTAGAAGCGTCTACAAGCCATGGGGAGCCGTGTACGGCGTTCACCCCGACGACCCCCGGCTGAAAAAGAGCGCGGGCCAGTAAGCCTCCTGGGGCCTGACGCTTGCACCGACCCGCCGACTTTGCTACCCTACTTGAGCCTGATTTCAGGTGTGTTCAAGGGTTCTTAGCTCAGTTGGTAGAGCGGCGGTCTCCAAAACCGTAGGTCGAGGGTTCAAGTCCTTCAGGGCCCGCCATAAATTTCCCCGCCTAGCGCGGGGATTTTTCTTGTACCCCGGCTGGGCATGGCCCTTTTTGTGCTCTGTCGGTGAAAGAGCAGCGGAATAGGACCCGATAAAAGTTGGGCGTGACGGGGAGGGGAGCGCACACCAGCCGCAGGTCGTGAGGCAAAAGCGGCTTCCCACTTCGTCAGGCGGCCAGGGTTGCACGCTGTCCAACTCGGCTGGGCCTCACTCCATTTTTCTGGACAGCTCCAGCACCCGGCGTGGCGCTGTCGCCCCAATGGCCTCAAGCCAGTGCGAAACCCGTCGGTCCAGCTCTACGCCCCGCCGCTCAGCCAGTCGCAGCCAGAGCGCCCCCGAAACGTTACGACCTGCCGCTCCCGCAAGGGACGGGACGGTAAAGCCCTTGTCCTCGACACCCCACCACACCCCTGAGGCCCAGTAATTCGTGTCTCCCAGCACTCCCGGAGCGCGGCTGAACTCGTCCGGGCAAAAATGCTGCCTGTCCAGGTAGACCCGCCGCCCATCCACAACAATGCTCCCCTCGCTGCGGTACTCGGCAAAGCGCAGGGACTCGCCTGCCTGAACCCGCCCGGCGGCCAGGGTTTCGACCCAGCCGAATTCTGCCCCGCCTTCCAGGTCGGCCCGCACCGTCTGGTGAAAACGGCTGCCAGCAAAGGGAATGGTGCGCTCGGGGTAGTACTCCAGTCGCCCGCCCGCCGCCACCGTAAAGCGGATGTCCTGGGTGGCCGCTGCCCCGTCCGGCGAGGGCTGCACCCGCGTGGCCGATTGCGTAAGCAGCAGCGCCCGCGCCCCGGCGTCCACCTGCACACGAATTTCGCTGTGGTCGCCGCCCAGCACGCCACCCGTGGGGTTGATGATGTAGACCATCAGCGTGCCACACGGCAGACGAAAGGGGCGAACCACCATCAGCGGCGCTTTTTGCAGGTCCCTGAGCAGAAAGGTTTGACCGTGCCGCACCCCGAAATGCAGGTGCAGCACGCCCGTGCGGGTCTGGCGGGTCAGGCTCAAAGACCCACCTTCGGTCCCGGCACGTCGCGGAACAGCAGGTCGTGCTCGATCCAGGCGATGACCTCGCCCAGTCCCTCGCCGCTTTTGAGGTTGGTAAAGACATAGGGCCGCAGTTCTCCCGTCGCCGCCACCGTGCGCCCGGCGCGGGCATCGGCGTCCATCACGCGCAGGTCGGCCCCCACCAGTGGGGCGAGGTCGGTCTTGTTGATGACCAGCAGGTCGGACTGCCGCACGCCGGGGCCACCTTTGCGCGGCACCTTTTCACCGCCGGATACGTCCAGCACGAAGATCCAGGCGTCCACCAGTTCCGGCGAGAAGCTCGAAGCGAGGTTGTCGCCGCCCGACTCGATAAACAGCAGTTCCAGGTCGGGAAAGGCCGCGCACAGCGCCTCCGCCGCCTCCTGGTTCAGGCTGGCGTCCTCACGGATGGCGGTGTGCGGGCAGCCACCCGTCTGCACGCCCACGATGCGCTCGGGGGGCAGGGCAGCGGCGCGGGTCAGAATCTTCTGGTCCTCGAAGGTGTAGATGTCGTTGGTAATCACGGCGAGGTGGTAGCGGTCACGCAGTTCGCGGCACAGCACTTCCAGCAGGGCGGTCTTGCCGCTGCCGACGGGGCCGCCGATGCCGATTCTGAGGGGTGTGGTCATGGGTTGTCCTTTGGGTCTCAGGTCTGAAACAGCCGTTCTTCGAGGGTGGCCTGGGCCGCCGCCGCGATGTCCAGCAGCGGGGAAAAGCCGCCCAGGTCGTCCGGCGTGGCACTCAGCGCCCAGGTGACGCAGCGCCGGGCTTCGGTCTCACAGCGGGCGGCGCAGCCCTGGGCGTCCAGTCCGCCCAGTTTCATCAGGCGGGTGGCCGAGGTGATGCGGCCCAGCAGCCACGCCGAAACGTAGGCGGTGACCGCTTCCTCACGTCCTGCGCCCAGCACCCAGGCCACCGCGCCGAAGGTGGTGGCATGATGACGGGTGGGCGGCAACCCGGCCAGAGGCGTGGGCCACAGCCGCTCTGCCGCCCGGCGCAGATTGGCCCCCACCCGCAGGCTGGCGCGGCGCGGGCCTTCCACCAGCTTGAGGTCGTCGAGCAGGGCGTCGAGTTCGGCCAGCTCGGCCTCACCCGCACCCCAGGCCAGCGCACAGGCGGGAACGTCTTGCCTGCCCCAGCCGTGCACGAGCTGGCCCCGCAGAAAGGCCGTCAGGTCGTTGGCGGTTCGCACGTCGCCGCGCTGGGTCAGCGTTTCCAGGCCGTCGCTGAAGGCGTAGGCCCCGGTGGGAAAGGCCGAGTCGGCCAGTTGCAGCAGCCGCAGGGTCAAGGCTCATGCTCCCAGCTGGGCCGCCCGTGAAAGGGGCGCGTGGCCCGCTCGAACGGCACGCCCAGGCGCGTGAGCAGCAGTTCCAGCGGCGCGTCCCACAGCGCCAGAAACGCGGGGCCGTCTTGCACCAGGTCGCGGTGCAGGTTGCCGATGGCGTGCGCCACCCGGCAGGCCTCCGCCACGCTGCGCGGGGAAATCACGGCCACCTCCTCGGGCGCTGCCGCCACTACATAGCTCACCCCGCCGCGCACCTCCAGCACCAGCCCCGGCGTGAGCACCGTGCCGGTCGGAAACGCCAGCCGCAATTCCGCGCCGTCGGGGGCGCGCAGGCGGCGGCGCACCCGGCGGCGGTCGAGGGCGGTCATGGGGACGGCCACGCTGGGGCCAGAGTCTTCGGCGGCCAGGCCAGTGGCCGGAGAGGGAAGAACCGGGCGGCGCAGCCCGGTCAGCCGGGTCAACCCTCACCCCTCACGAAGGCGTACCAGGCGTCTAGCCCCGTGCCTGCTTTGCTGCTCAGTTCGATGATGGGCACACCGGGCCGGGCGCGGTCTATGTTCTCGCGGCAGAGGTCACGGTCAAAGCCCACCGCGTCTGCAATGTCCATCTTGGTGATCACCACCACGTCCGCCGTGTTGAACATGGTGGGGTATTTCAGCGGCTTGTCCTCGCCCTCGGTGGTGGAAATCAGCACGGCGCGGGCCGCTTCGCCCAGGTCGTAGGAACTGGGGCACACCAGGTTGCCCACGTTTTCCAGAAACAGCACGTCCAGCGCCGTCAGGTCGAACCGGGGCAGGATGCCCTGCACCATGCTGGCGTCCAGGTGGCAAATGGTGCCAGTCACGATCTGCTCGGCCTGGGCACCCCATTGCCGCAGGCGGGCGGCGTCGTTCTCGGTGGCGAGGTCGCCCACCGCCACGGCCATTTTCAGGTCGCCTGCCAGGTCTTGCAGGGTGCGTTCCAGCAGCGCCGTCTTGCCCGCGCCGGGGCTGCTCGCCAGGTTGATGGCCCGCACGCCCGCCGCCTGAAACGTCCGGCGGTTCTCGGCGGCGGTGTGGTCGTTGGCTTTCAGGATGTTCTGGCGCACGGTCACGATGCGGGGCGAAGTGGCCGGGGGGCCAGGGGGGAGGGTGGTCATGCAGGCTCCTTTTCGGGAAAAACAGCTTTGGGGAGGTCGAGTTCAAGGGCATCGAGTTCGAGTTCGTCGCCTTGCAAAAGTGTGGGGGTAGGCGAGTCGCACAGGGGGCAACGCAGACCGCGCGCCAGCTCCAGCCGGACGGGGCCGTGTTGCGGGCATTCGCCCACTCCGGGCACCCGCTCGATGCCGAGGGCCGCGCCCTGAAGCGGCGTTCCCTCGGCACAGGCGGGAAAAGCGGCGCTCAGGGCCTCGGGCACCATGCTCGACCACTCGCCCACGCGCACGGTCAGCGCCCGCGCCCGCGCCGCGCCGTGTTCGCGCAGCACCTCGCAGGCGACTTCGATCAGGGACAGGGCAATAGAGGCTTCGTGCATGGTTCAGAACAGGAAATATTTCTGCGCCAGCGGCAACTCGTCGGCGGGTTCGCAAGTCACCAGTTCGCCGTCCACCCGCACCTCATAGGTCTCAGGGTTCACGTCGATCTCGGGCGTTTCGGCGTTGAGGCGCATGTCCTTCTTGCCGATGTCGCGGGTGTGCTGCACGGCGCTGTAGGGGCGGCCCAGGTCGGGCAGGTGGCCTTCTTGCAGACTGACGCCCGACACGAAATGCAGACAGGTCGCGTCCAGCCCGCCCCCGAAGGCCGCGAACATGGGACGCGGGTAGACGGGCTGCGGCGTGGGAATGCTGGCCCCCGCGTCGCCCATCTGCGCGGCGACGACGAAGCCGCCTTTGAGAATCATGGCGGGTTTGGCCCCGAAAAAAGCGGGCTTCCACAGCACCAGGTCGGCCAGTTTGCCCACCTCCACGCTGCCGACCTCGTGGCTGATGCCGTGGGCGACCGCGGGGTTGATGGTGTACTTGGCGACGTAGCGGCGGGCGCGGAGGTTGTCGGCCCGCGTGTCGCTCCCCAGACCAGCGACCGTCAGCGGCCCGCGCTGCACTTTCATTTTGTGCGCGGCCTGCCAGGTGCGGGTAATGACCTCGCCCACGCGGCCCATCGCCTGCGAGTCGCTGCTCATCATGGAAAATACGCCCAGGTCGTGCAGCACGTCCTCGGCGGCAATCGTTTCGGGACGGATGCGGCTCTCGGCAAAGGAAACGTCTTCGGGAATGCGCGGCGAGAGGTGGTGGCAGACCATCAGCATGTCCAGATGCTCGTGGATGGTGTTGACGGTAAAGGGCATGGTGGGGTTGGTGCTGCTCGGCAGGACGTTGGGCAGTCCCGCCACCTTGATGATGTCCGGCGCGTGTCCGCCGCCTGCGCCCTCGGTATGAAAGGTGTGGATGGTGCGCCCGGCAAAGGCCCGGATGCTGTCTTCCACGAAGCCCGATTCGTTCAGGGTGTCGGTGTGGATGGCGACCTGCACGTCGTACTCGTCGGCCACGCTCAGCGCGGCGTCGATGGCGGCGGGCGTGGTGCCCCAGTCCTCGTGGAGCTTGAGGCCCAGTGCCCCGGCGCGAATCTGCTCGGCCAGCGGCGCACGGGTGCTGGCGTTGCCCTTGCCCAGCAGCCCGAAATTGAGCGGCAGTCCGGCGAGGCTTTCCTGCATGCGGTGAATGTGCCACTCGCCCGGCGTGCAGGTGGTCGCCGAGGTTCCGGCGGTGGGGCCGGTGCCTCCGCCGATCATGGTGGTCACGCCCGATTCCAGCGCCGTCCAGCACTGCTGCGGGGCAATGAAATGGATGTGGGTGTCCACCCCGCCCGCCGTGAGGATGTGGCCCTCGCCCGCCACGATTTCGGTGCTCGCCCCGATGGTCAGCCCCGCCGAAACGCCGCTCTGGGTGCCCGGATTGCCCGCCTTGCCGATGGCGCTGATACGCCCGTTTTTCACGCCCACGTCGGCCTTGACCACGCCCCAGTAGTCCAGAATCAGGGCGTTGGTAATCACCAGGTCGGGCACGTCCGCTGCTTCTCGCGTGGCGGTGCTGCTTTGGCCCAGGCCGTCGCGGATGACCTTGCCGCCGCCGAACTTGACCTCCTCGCCGTAGGTGGTGTAGTCCTGCTCGACTTCGATGAGCAAGTCCGTATCGCCCAACCGCACCCGGTCTCCGGTGGTGGGGCCGTACAGGTCGGCGTACTGTTTGCGGGTCAGCTTCATGCCTGTCCTCCCGGCTCCATAAAGCCGCCTTCCGCCGCCCGCCGGAGCGCGGCTTCCTTTGCCCCGGGCGCGTCCAGCTCGCCGCTGATCAGCGCGTTCATGCCGTAGACGATGCGCGTGCCGCCGAGAGACACCAGTTCCACCTCACGCTCCTCGCCGGGTTCGAAGCGCACGGCGGTTCCGGCGGGGATGTTCAGGCGCTGACCGTAGGCCGCCGCCCGGTCGAAGCGCAGCGCCGCGTTCACCTCGAAAAAGTGAAAGTGGCTGCCGACCTGAATGGGCCTATCGGCGGTGTTGGCGACCACCAGCGCCGTGACTGGCCGCCCGGCGTTCAGCTCGATTTCGCCGCTCTCCAGCAGGTATTCGCCCGCCACCCGCGCACTCGCCGCGCCCCGGATGGGGTCGTGAATCGTGACCAGCTTGGTGCCGTCGGGGAAAGTGCCCTCCACCTGAATGTCGTGAATCATTTCCGGCACGCCGTCTTGCACGTCGTCGGGCGTCAGGATGGTCGCGCCGTAGCTCATCAGGTCTTCCACGCGCTGCCCGTCGCGGATGCCTTCGAGCACAGCGGCGGTAATCAGCGCCACCGCCTCGGGATGATTGAGCTTCAGCCCCCTGGCCCGGCGCTCTTTCGCCAGCGCCGCCGCCACGTAAATCAGCAGTTTGTCGCGCTCTCGTTCGGTGAGTTGCATTCGTGTTCCTCCGAGAAGTCGAAACCGGGTCGCTAAACCGGGTCTAATTTTCCCACCCTGAGCCTAACGCCGCCGAATTGCCAGAGTCGAAAGATTTTCTAAACAACCTGCATAAATTGGTCAATGCTTCGGACTAACCTCACCTCGTTGATGCAATTTGTTAAAAGAAATTTTAGCAAATTGCAAAAATAGAATCGTTTGGCCCGGAAGTGCCCCAAGGAGACCCCCATGAAACGTGAATCTGCTCTGCTGCTGACCCTGCTGCTGACCCTGACCCCGGCCCAAGCCCAGGCCCCGAGCACCGTCAAAGTCGGTGTGCTGCACTCGCTGACCGGCACGATGGCGATTTCGGAAATCACCGTCGCCAACGCCGCACAACTGGCGATAGACGAAATCAACGCCAAGGGCGGCGTCATGGGCAAGAAACTGGTGGTCGTCAAGGAAGACGGCGCGTCCGACTGGCCCACCTTCGCCACCAAGGCCGAAAAACTGCTGACCCAGGACAAGGTATCGGTGGTTTTCGGGGGCTGGACGAGCGCCAGCCGCAAGGCGATGCTGCCCGTGTTCGAGAAGAATAGGGGGCTGCTGTTTTACCCCGTGCAGTTCGAGGGCAACGAGTGTAGCCCCAACATCATCTACACCGGGGCGCAGCCCAACCAGCAGGCCCTCCCCGCGCTCGACTGGGCCATCAGCAAGGGGTACAAGAACATCTTCTTGCTGGGCAGCGACTACGTGTACCCCCGCACCGCCAACCTGATTCTGAAAAAGCACATCGCTGCGCAGGGAGCCAAGCTCGCGGGCGAGGAATACGTCGCGCTGGGCGGCACCGAGTTTTCCAGCGTCATTAACAAGATTCGCAGCGCCAAGCCCCAGGTCATCATCAACACCCTCAACGGCGACTCGAACGTGGCGTTTTTCAAGCAGTACCAAGCGGCGGGCTACAACGCCAAGACCCTGCCCGTCATCTCCTTCTCGATTGCCGAGCAAGAAGCCCAGAGCATCGGCCCCGCGCTGCTGAGCGGCCAGTACGCCACCTGGAACTACTTCCAGAGCCTGCCCAACGCCGCCAACAAGAAATTCGTGGCCGCCTACAAGAAGAAATACGGCGCGAACGCGGTCGTGACCGACCCGATGGCCCACGCCTACATCAACGTGTACCTGTGGAAAGCCGCTGTCGAGAAGGCCAAGTCCTTCAACCCCGCTGCCGTCCGCAAGGCCATCGTGGGCATCAGCATGGACAGTCCGCTGGGCAAAATCACCGTGGACAAGAGCGGCAGCCTGACCCAGGCGGTCTACACCGGACAAAGCGGCGCGGGCGGACAGTTCAAGGTCGTGGCCCAGAGCAAGGGCGTGGTGGCCCCGCAGCCCTACGACAAGCTGGCTTTCCCCGGCAAGACCTGCCCCTGATGCGTACACGCGGCTGACCTGGAGCCGCCAGCGGCGGGCTGTGGGCGAAAGACGCCTCATGGCCCGCCCCCTTTTTCCCTCCTTTTTTCCCACTTCAAGGAGACCCAGTGGATTCTCTTTTTCTTGCCAACCAACTGTTTACCGGCCTCTCGGTGGCGTCCATCCTGCTGCTGGCGGCGCTGGGCCTGGCGCTGACCTTCGGGCTGATGCGCGTCATCAACATGGCGCACGGCGAATTTCTGATGCTGGGCGGCTACCTGACCTACCTCGCCGCCAAGTGGACCCAGCCGACCCTCGGCGACGGCTACCTGTGGGTGGCGTTTCCGCTGGCGTTTTTCGGGACGGCGCTGCTGGGGGCGCTGCTGGAATTTCTGGTGATCCGGCGGCTGTACGGCAGGCCGCTCGACACCCTGCTGGCGACCTTCGGCATCAGCCTGATGCTGCAGCAGGCAGCGCGGCAAATCTTCGGCAGCACCGGGGTTCCGGTCACGGCCCCCGCTTGGCTGTCGGGGAGCCTCACCCTCGGCGGCGTGACCCTGCCGGGGAGCCGCCTGTTCGTCATCGCGCTGGCACTGGTCGTCCTGGGCGGGCTGTGGTGGCTGCTGACCCGCACCCGCTTCGGGATGGAAGTGCGGGCGGTGAACCAGAGTCGCGAGATGGCTTCGGCGCTGGGCGTCAATACCCGCCGCCTCGACCTGCTGGTCTTTGCGCTGGGCGCGGGTATTGCGGGCATCGCCGGGGTGGGCCTCGCGCTGCTGTCGCCCGTCAATCCCACGGTGGGCGCGTCTTACATCGTCAACGCCTTCCTGGTCGTGGTGGTCGGCGGCGTGGGCAGCATTCTGGGTGCGGGCGTGGCGGCGGTGCTGCTGGGCAGTATCACGGCGCTGGCCGAGGGGCTGACCAGCGTCAGTCTGGCGCAGGCGGCGCTCCTGGTGCTGGTCGTGGCCTTCTTGCAGTGGAAACCTAAGGGGCTGTTCCCCACCCAGTCCCGTGCCCTGGAGGACTCATGAAACGCGGTGAAACCCTCGCGCTGCTGGGCCTGACGCTGCTCTTGCTGCTCGCACCCTTTGCCTTAGGCGGCTACGCGCTGACCCTGCTGGGCCGGGTGCTGGCACTGGCGATTGCCGCGCTGGGCGTGTGCGTGGTGTGGGGCCGCACCGGGATTCTCAGTCTGGGTCAGGGGCTTTTCTTCGGACTGGGCGGCTACGCGCTCGCCATGCACCTCAAGCTGGCGGCGACGCCCAAAGGCGAACTGCCCGACTTCATGGTCTACAACGGCGTGGAGAAGCTGCCCTGGTTCTGGCAGCCCTTCCACTCGGCGCCCTTCGCCCTGCTGATGGTGGTGGTGCTGCCGGGACTGGCGGCTTACCTCATCGGCTGGCTGATGTTCCGGCGGCGGATTACCGGGGTTTTTGTGAGCATCATTACCCAGGCGCTGGTGCTGGCCTTCGTGACGTGGCTGAACGGGTCGCAGGGGCTGACCAGCGGCACCAACGGCCTGACCGACTTTCAGACCTTCCTGGGCCTGAACCTGCGCGGCGACGGGTTTGCGCGGGGGCTGTACTGGGTCACGGTGCTGGCGCTGGCGCTGACGCTGGCGGTCACGGCGTGGCTGCTGCACACGCCTTTCGGTTCGCTGCTGACCGCCGTGCGCGACAACGAAAACCGCAGCCGCTTTCTGGGCTACGACCCGGCGGCCTACAAGGTGGCGGCGTTCGTGCTGGGCGGCGTGCTGGCGGGCCTGTCGGGGGCGCTGTACACCCTGCACCTGGGCACCATTTCGCCCGCGATGATTGGCGTGGCCTTTTCTACTGAACTGGTGGTGTGGGTGGCGCTGGGCGGACGCGCCAGCCTGTGGGGGGCTGCGGGCGGCCTGATTCTGGGCCAACTCGCCAAAGACCGCATTTCCAGCGCCGCGCCGGATGCGTGGCTGTACATCATGGGGGCGCTGTTTGTCGGCGTGGTCATGTTCCTGCCGAACGGCGTGGCGGGCCTGATTCGCCCACCCGCAGCCAAGCGGCCCGCGCCCGAACTGCGGGAGGTCAAAGATGTCGCCTGAGACGAATGGAATGCTGCTGCAAGTCCGTGACATCACGGTGTCGTTCGACGGATTCAAGGCCATTCAAAACCTGTCGCTGAACGTGGCCCCCGGCACCCTGCGCGTGCTGATCGGCCCCAACGGAGCCGGAAAAAGCACGCTGCTGGACACCATCATCGGCAAGGTGCGGCCCGTGAGTGGCGAGGTGCGCTTTGAGGGCGAGCGCATTTCGGGGCTGCCCGAATACCGCATTGCCCGGCGCGGCATCTGCCGCAAGTTCCAGGCTCCGGGCGTGCTGGAGGGCCTGAGCGTGCGCGACAACCTGCGGCTGGCGCTGCGGGGCAACAAGGGCGTGTTCGCCAGCTTTTCCCCCAGGCCCAACCCCGCCGAGGAAGCGCGGGTGGACGAACTGCTGGCCCTGACCGGATTGGCAGCGCGGGCCGAGATGCGGGCGGGCGACCTCGCCCACGGCGAAAAACAGTGGCTGGAAATCGGGATGGTGGTGTCTGCCCGGCCCAAGCTGCTGCTGCTGGACGAACCCACCGCCGGAATGACCGCCCAGGAAACCGTGCAGACCGCCGAACTGATTCGCTCGCTCGCCGGAGACCATGCCGTGCTGGTCATTGACCACGACATGCACTTCGTCGAACTGCTGGCGGCCCCCGTCACTGTGCTGCACCAGGGGCAGGTCTTCCGTGAAGGCGACCTCGAAACCCTTAGAAACGACCCCGACGTGATGGAGATTTATCTGGGCAGGCCCAAGGAAGCAGCGGACTGATGGCGGGCAGGCGTCGAACAAAGGTCGGAGAAGCCCCCTGACCCCCTGCCGCGCAAGCCCTTGTCCCCAATGTAGGTCAGATAAGCGAACATTCGCCCGTTCCATCATCCATCAGCGAAGTGGACCCATCATCCATCTTCAACAAGGAGACCCATGCTCAAACTCGAACAGGTCAACGCGGCCTATGGTGGCAGTCAAGTGCTTTTCGATATCGATCTGGAAGTGAACGACGCCGAGGCCGTGACCCTCATCGGGCGCAACGGCGTCGGCAAATCCACCCTGCTGCGCACCATTACCGGGCTGCACACGTCCGCTTCGGGGGGGGTGCGCCTGAACGGGGAACAGATGGAAAAAGAACCCGCTTTTGCCCGTGCCCGCGCTGGGCTGGCCTATGTGCCGCAGGGCCGGGGGTTGTTTCCACACCTGACCGTCCACGAAAACCTGCTGATGGGCTTGCCTGCCCTCACGGGCCGGGACGCCGCCAAAAAGGAAATTCCGGCGCTGGTCTACGACCTGTTTCCGATTTGTCGGGACATGGCGGGGCGCAAGGCGGGCAACCTGTCGGGCGGGCAGCAGCAGCAGGTCGCCATCGGACGGGCGCTGGTCACGCAACCGCGCTACCTGCTGCTGGACGAACCCACCGAAGGGATTCAGCCCAGTATCGTGCAGGAAATCGAAACGGCGCTGGGCCGCATTCGCAGCGAGTTGCGCGTGGCGGTGCTGCTGGTCGAGCAATATCTGGACTTTGCCTGGGCTTTCGCTGACCGTTACTACGTGCTCCAGCGGGGCCGGGTGGTCGAAAGTGGCCTGACCGCCGAAGTGCCGCCCAGCGCCGTGCAGCGGTACATGAGCGTGTAGGCGAGGGTTTGGACAACTTTGCAATCTCGTTGGGTGCAGAGGGTGACAAATTAACCGTGTTGAGCCGGGTGTCCCTTTCGAGCGTCCCCGTTCTGTCCCCAATATTTTGTCCGGTGCTTCCTTTGTGGAGGCATTCTTTCATTTGCCTCCAGGGGTTTCCAGCCGCTGGGCACACTTTTCCGCCGCTCGGCGGCCCCTAGACTGCCGCCCACATGATGCGCCCCCTGCCCAAATCGGAAGACCTCAGCAACCGTGAACTGCTGGGTGTGCTGACCCGCACCCTGCCCGACCTGATTCGCAGTGCGCCCGCGCTGGTGTCGCTGATGCTGGGCATGGCGGTCATTCAGGGGCTGGTGCCCGCGCTGACCATCCTGCTGGGCAAGTGGACGGTGGACGGCGTGGGGGCGGCGGTGCAGGGCCAGCCGAGCAATTTGCCCCTGCTGGCGGCGGCCTGGGCAGGCGCGGCGCTGCTGGGGCAGGTGACGCAGGTGGCGGCGCAGGTCTTGCAGGGGTACGCCGCCGACCACTTCACCGTGCAGACCATGCAGCGCCTGATGGGCAAAATGCGTGACCTGCCGGGGCTGGACGTGCTGGAAGACGCCCGCTTTCACGACGACATCGAGATTTTGCAGCAGGGTGCGCCGCGCCGCCCGCTCAATCTGGTGTCCACGCTGCTGTACCTGATTCGCGGGACGGTGAGCGCGGTCAGCGTGTCGGCCACACTGCTCAGCATCGGCTGGTGGGTGCCGCTGGTGGTGGTCGCCGGAACCCTGCCCGCGCTGCTCAAGCAGATGGAGTTCTACAAACTGGGCTGGAGCATCTTCATTCAGCGCACCCAGGACTCGCGGGAGGTCAACTACCTTCAGCGGGTTGCCATGCGCCACGAGTATGCCAAGGAAGTGCGGCTCTATGGGCTGCTGCCCTACCTGCAAAGCCAGTACCTGACCCGCACGCTGGCCTACCAGAAGACCATGCGCGGCGTGCGGAACAAGCAACTGCTGGGCATCCTGCCGTATCAGGTGCTGTCGCTGACCGTCACGGCGGGGCTGTTCGTCTATGTCGTGTCGCACGCCGGGAACGGGCGGTACACGGCGGGCAGCGTGGTGCTGGTCATCACGGCGCTGGCGGGGCTGCGCGACGAACTCCGCGCCATTTCCGAGTACATCAGCGTGGGCACCGAGCATCTGAACTGGTTTGCCAAGTTCCACCGCTTTCTGGACGCCCAGCCCAGTGTCGTTCAGCCCGCGCAGCCGCGTCCTCTGCCTGCCGGGGTCACGCTGACGCTGGAGGACGTGTCGTTCGGGTACAAGGGCGGCGCACCCGCCGTAGAACACCTCACGCTGACGATTCCCGAGGGGCAGACCGTCGCCATCGTGGGCGAGAACGGAGCCGGAAAAACCACGCTGGTCAAGCTGCTGCTGCGCTTTTACGACCCCACCTCGGGCCGCATCCTGCTGGGCGGCGCGGGCGAGGAAACCGACCTGCGCGACGTGGACGCCTCGGCGTGGCGCTCACAGGTGGCGGCGGTGTTTCAGGATTTCGCCCGCTTCGAGTGGACGCTGCGCGACAACATTCTGCTGGGCCAGCCCCAGGACGACGAAAAGCTGAACTGGTCGGTGGAGGCGAGCGGGCTGGGCGCGGCACTCAACCGCGTGGACGGCGGCCTGGACGCCCGCATCGGTCAGGCGTTCGGCGGGCTGGACCTGTCGGGCGGGCAGTGGCAGAAGCTGGCGACCGCCCGCGCCCTGTACCGCGAGGCCCGCGTTCTCATTCTGGACGAACCCACCGCCGCCCTCGACCCCCGCAGCGAAAAGGAAGTCTTCGACGCCTTTGCCCGCATGAGCCGGGGCCGCACCACCCTGCTGATTACCCACCGCCTGGGCAGCGTGCTGATGGCCGACCGCGTGCTGGTGATGAAACAGGGCCGATTGATCGAGGACGGCACCCACGCCGAGCTGTTGGCGAAGGGCGGCGAATACGCCGAGCTGTGGCAGTTGCAGGCGAGTCAGTACGAGGGCTGAGTGGGTAAATCCAGTGCCATGATTTCCAGCTCCTTGCTCCCGCTTTGTGCTGTTCCTACCGCTGAAAATCCCGCTTTCCTGTAGACATGTCGCGCCCGCCCGTTTTCCATTTCAGGGTCAATCAGCACGCGGCGCAGTTCAGGCCGTAGCTCTTGCAGATGTGCCATAAATGCCGTTATCAGCGGCGCAGCCAGCCCCCGCCCTAGCCAATGCGACTCCCCAATAAACAGGTCAATACCCCAAGTTTCGCCTGAATCGCTGCGCCACGCGACGCAATCGCTGTCCTCGGCCACTGGATACGCCTGAGCATAGGCAAAAGCCAGACTGTCAAGCGCGGCGATAAACGCCAAAACATTCCGCTGGGGCGCGAAATAATGTGCCTCTACCTGCTGGGACGTGCGGTCCCCGTCATCCCAAAACTCACGGACGTGGGGAAGCTGGAGCCACCCGTGCATGAGCGGCAAATGCTCGGGTGTCAGGGGCTGAAAGGTGATATTCATGTCCCCTCCAGAATCTCCCCTGCTATCACTTCCAATCCCTCTGCCCTTTGCGCGGATGCGGTCAGGCGCAGCGTTCACAGGCTCTCCGGCAGTTCCAAATCCGCCCGCTCCGCCTTCGTGAAGCCCTTTTTCGTGACCAGCAGGTAGCTGCCGTGCAGCAGTTCGCGCACCAGTTCGCCCGGCACGGTGCCGTCCAGCGTGACCGTGACCCAGTGTTTTTTATTCAGGTGATAGCCCGGCACCACGCTCTGCGGGTACATCTGCCGCAAATCGTGACCGCGCTGCGGGTCTACCTTGACGCTTAGGCGCAGCGGCTCCTGCGTGATGTCGGTCAGGGCGTACATCTTGGACTTGGTGAAGTAGCCGACCTTGAAGACCAGCGTCTCGTCGTCGAAGGGAAAGGTTTCGAGCGAGTGGGGCAAGGCGTCGCACACGCCGCGCAGGTCTTCTACCGTCCGCATACGCCAGAGGATAGCCTCCGGGTCAGCCCTGGGTGGTCGCGTCGAGGCCCTGTGCCTCCTGTAATTCCACGTTGGCGTCGGTGGCTTCACCTGTAGTCCCGGTCATGGCCGCCACCTGTTCGGCGCTGAGGCCCTCGCCCGTGTGCACCTTCACGCCGCTGGCCGGACGCTGGGCATGATCGGCGGGGGGTGGGCCTTGCTCGGCCACGACCTCGGTGTTCTGGGCGTGCTCGTCGGCGTGGACGCTCAGCTCGGCGGCGACGGGCGGCACGGTGTCACGTTTGGCATCGGTCATTCGGGCAGCATGCCACCCGATTGTCAGCCCTGCTTGACGAAGTGCGCCCCCCCGGGTGGCGATACTGGCCCGGTGCGCCGTTTCCTTGCCCTCCTGCCTCTGCTGCTCACCTGCGCCAGCGCGACCCGGCTGGTGCTGCTCAGCGATTTCAACGGGGCGTATGGCAGCACCAGCTATCCGCCTGCGCTGACCCGGACGGTAGAGCGCGTCCTGACCGACTGGAAACCCGACCTGGTCATCTCGGCGGGCGACCTGATCGCCGGACAGAAGGCCAGCCTGACCGCGCCGCAGGTGCAGGCGATGTGGGCAGCCTTCGACCAGAGCGTGCGCGGGCCGCTGGCCCAGGCGGGCATTCCCTTCGCCCCCACGCTGGGCAACCACGACGCCAGCTTGCCGGGCGACCGCCGCGAGGCCCAGCGCTACTGGCAGGCCCACCCGCCCAGGCTGGACTATCTGGGCCGTTCGGCCTTTCCTTTCCGCTACTCCTTCCGGTTTGGGGAACTGTTTTTTGCGGTGCTGGACGCCAGCGGGCCAAACGTGGACGCCGCGCAGCGCCGCTGGCTGGCCGCGCAACTCGCTGCGCCCCAGGCCAGGGCTGCCCGCTTCCGGCTGGTGCTGGGCCACTTGCCGTTGTCGGGCCTGAGTGCGGGCAAGAACAAACCCGGCGAAGTCATCCGCGAGGCCGGGGCGCTGCGGGAGGTGATGGAGCGGGGAGGGGTGACCGCCTACATTTCGGGCCACCATGCCGCCGCCTACGCGGGGAGGTTGGGTGGCCTGAACGTCCTTGCCAGCGGCGGCATCGGGGGGCGGGATTATGTCGGCTTTCCCGGCACGGCCCGCAGCACGGTCACGGTGCTGGACGTGGAGCAGGACGGCCTGCGTCTGACCCTCTACGACGCCGAAACAGGCCGCGAAATTCCCCTGACCAGCCTGCCGCCGCGCATCCGTGGCCTAGGTGGGACGGTGGAGCGCCTGCCTCAGCCCTGGCTGCATTGAGGGGCTGCGCTGAGGAGCAGGTCAAATCGGCGCGTCTTCCATGAACTTCGGTTCCCGCTTCTCGCGTTTGGCGGCGAGGCCCTCGTGGATGTCCGGCCCGGTAAAGCCCAGGAATTCGAGCGCCAGTGACGCGTCGAAGGTCGGCCCCATCGCCCGCAGCCAGTTGTTGAGGGCGTATTTGGTCCACCTGACGGCGGTGGGGCTGCCCGCCGCCAGCTTGCGGGCCACCGCCCACGAACGGTCGAGCAGTTCTTCGTCCGGTACGCACAGGCTGACCAGCCCGATGCGCTCGGCTTCCTCGCCGCTCACCGCTTCGCCCGTCAGCAGGTGGTATTTGGCCTTGTTCAGCCCGCACAGGAGGGGCCAGATGATGGCCGCATGGTCGCCCGCTGCCACGCCGAGTTGCACATGCCCGTCCAGAATGCGGGCCGACTTTGCCGCCACGCTCACGTCGGCCAGCAGCGCCACCGCCAGCCCCGCGCCCACACAGGGGCCGTGAATGGCGCTCACGATGGGTTTGCCGCAGTTGACCACGTTGTACACGAGGTCGCGGGCTTCTTTCCACACGCGGGCCAGCGCCGTGAAGTCGCTCGCCATCTCCTCAATCAGTGCAAAGTCGCCGCCTGACGAAAAGCCCCGGCCCTCGCCACGAATCAGCACACAGCGAATCCCGCTCGCCGCGTCAATGTCACGCCAGATGTGCGTCAGCGCGGCGTGTCCGTGTCGATCCACGCTGTTGAGCGTCTTTTCGTTGTGGATGACGATTTCCAGAATGCCGCTGTTTTCGCCTTCGGTATGCAGCGTGACTGTCAGGCCCGGATAGGCTCCGGGGGCCGTAAGGGAAGCGGGGGTCATGTCGGGCAGGCTAGAGCATCTGGCGGAAAACTCGCTTTCCGTGCAGCTTCTTGTACTGCGTCAAGACAAAAGCCCGATTGCCGACCAAGTGTTGACGAAGTGTTCATGACGCCCGATACTGAAGACGCCCTCACAGCCGCCTTTCCCTCCCGCTCGCGCATGAAATAAGGAGTCCGACGTGTCTTTTCCCTTTTTGCCGAGGGCGTCAGTCGTGCTGGGTCTGTTGACGCTGAGTGCCTGTGGTTCTTCTCCCACTCCCCCCACGCCGAAGGGGGAGGTCGTTCAGGTCACCGACAGCGAGTACGGCGTGAACTTCGAGTACACCACCAGCCGGGACTTCAGCTACGCGCTGGCCGCCCTGCCCGGCTATACCCACTCGGCAGCCGAGGTGCATCTGCTGGCCCTGGTCAACGAGGAGCGCGTCAAAGGTGGGGTCTGCCCGGTGCGCGGCGGGGGCCAGCGAACCTACGGCCCGGCGCGGCCCCTACTGTTTGAAGGCCACCTGCACCGCGCCGCCAGCGACTACGCCCGCGAGCTGGCAGAGTCGGGCAGCGCGGTGCTGGCCCACCGCAGCGCCCTGACCGGACTGGTGCCTTCGCAGCGGGTGGTGGGTGCCGGATACCGCCCCCTGCCTCCGAAGGGCGCGGCGCTGGAATTCAATGAAAGCCTCGCCGCCGAGTGGCTGAAGTCCGACCCCGCCGGAGTGGTCGCCGCTTGGAAAGCCAGCCCCGAACACTGCGCCGCGCTGTACGAACCGATGCCGAGTTTCAGTCATGGCGCGGTGGCCCGAGTGGAAACGCGGGTGCAGGGGCAGGCCGTCACCTACTGGGTCCTCAATACGGCGGGGTACTGACCGAGCAGAACAGAGCGGCCCGAACAGGGCGGAAATGTGTGCAGAGACGGCCCCGTTATAAACAACGGCCCTGCATGAACTTGCGCTTGCCCGTACCCTGGAGCCAACAGCCTGACAGGGTTCAGGTCATCGCCAGCGCAAGGGGTGCAGACATGGAAAAGTGGAGTCAGCGGGAAACCCCGGAAGTGGGGCCACAGATGCCGGAGTACACGACGGCAAGAGAAATTATGCAGACCAGTCGCCAGGGTATGTATTCGGCCCAGGAACATGACGCCTGTGGTGTGGGCATGGTGGCCCACATCGGCGGGCAGAAAACGCACGACATCATCTCGCAGGGCCTGAAGATTCTGGAAAACCTCGACCACCGTGGGGCCGTCGGCGCTGACCCGCTGATGGGTGACGGCGCAGGCATCCTGATTCAGATTCCCGACGAGTTCTACCGCGCCGAGATGAAGGCGCAGGGCGTGGACCTGCCGCCCCCCGGCGACTACGGCGTGGGCATGATTTTCCTGCCGAAAGAAATCGCCTCGCGCCGCGCCTGTGAGCAGGAACTGGAGCGGGCGGTGGTGGCCGAGGGGCAGGTGGTGCTCGGCTGGCGCGACGTGCCCGTGAGTGCTGACATGCCCATGAGTCCGGCGGTGCGCGAAAAAGAACCCGTCATCCGCCAGATTTTCGTCGGGGCCGGTCCCGATACCCTGGTGCCCGACGCGCTGGAGCGCAAGCTGTACGTCATTCGCCGCCGCGCTTCCAACGCGATTCTGGGCCTGAACTTCACGCACGGGCAGGAATACTACGTGCCCTCCATGTCGTGCCGCACCATCATCTACAAGGGGCTGCTGCTCGCCGACCAGGTGGGCGAGTACTACCTCGACCTTCAGCGCCCTGAAGTCGTGTCGGCGCTGGCGGTGGTTCACCAGCGGTTTTCGACCAACACCTTCCCCGAGTGGCGACTGGCGCACCCTTACCGCATGGTCGCCCACAACGGCGAAATCAACACCGTCAAGGGCAACTTCAACTGGATGCGGGCCCGCGAAGGGATTCTGAGCAGCCCCGTCTTCGGTGACGACCTGAAAAAGCTCTACCCGATTTCCTTTGAAGGCGAGTCGGACACGGCGACCTTCGACAACGCGCTCGAACTGCTGACCCTGGCGGGCTACCCGATGGCGCAGGCCGCCATGATGATGATTCCCGAGGCCTGGGAGCAGAACACGCTGCTCGACGACCGCCGCCGGGCCTTCTACGAGTACCACGCCTCCATGATGGAACCCTGGGACGGCCCCGCCGCGATGGTCTTTACCGACGGGCGACAGGTGGGCGCGATGCTCGACCGCAACGGCCTGCGCCCGGCCCGCTACCTCCAGACCCGCGACGGTCTGGTGGTGCTCGCCTCCGAATCGGGCGTGCTGCCCATTCCCGAAAGCCAGATTGTCCGCAAGTGGCGCCTCCAGCCCGGCAAGATGTTCATGATCGACCTCGAACAGGGCCGGATTGTCGAGGACGACGAACTCAAGATGCAGTTCGCCCAGGCCAAGCCCTACCGCCAGTGGGTCGAAAACACCCGCCTGCGCCTCGACGACTCCGACGAGACGGGCACGGTGGACGAATTCAGCGAGTCGCTGCTCAAGCGTCAGCAGGCGTTCGGCTACACCCAAGAAGACCTCAAGTTCCTGCTGGGGCCGATGGCGCTCTCGGGCGAAGAAGGCATCGGCAGCATGGGCAACGACTCGCCGCTGGCGGTGCTGAGCAGCCGTTCCAAGCCGCTGTACAACTATTTCCGGCAACTGTTCGCCCAGGTGACCAACCCGCCCATCGACCCCATCCGTGAAGCGGTGGTCATGAGCCTGCGCTCCTTCGTCGGGCCGCGCCCCAACCTGCTCGACATCAACGCGGTCAACCCCGCCATGCGTCTGGAAGTCGAGCAGCCCATTCTGGATTTTGACGACATGGCCCGCGTCCGCAACATCGAGGCGCATACCCGTGGCAAGTTCAAGGCGTTCGACCTCGACATCACCTACCCCGCTGACTGGGGCGCACGCGGCATTGAGGCCAAGCTGGCGACCATCAACGCCTGGGCGGTGGACGCCATCGAGTCGGGCCACAACATCATCATCCTGACCGACAAGCGCGTGGATCGGAACCGGGTGGCGATTCCCGCGCTGCTGGCGCTGTCCAGCGTGCATCACCATCTGGTGCGCCAAGGCCTGCGCATGCGGGTGGGGCTGGTCGTCGAAACCGGGGACGCCCGCGAAGTCCACCATTTCGCGGCGCTGGCGGGCTACGGCGCCGAAGCCATTCACCCCTACCTCGCGCTCGAAACCATCACCGACCTGCACGCGCCCATTCCGGGGATGCCCGACCTCTCGGCGATTACGCCCGAACAGGCCATCTACAACTATGTCAAGGCCATCGGCAAGGGCCTGAGCAAAATCATGTCCAAGATGGGCGTCAGCACCTACATGAGCTACTGCGGCGCTCAACTGTTCGAAGCGGTGGGCCTGCAAGAAAGCTTCGTGCAGAAGTACTTCTACGGCACGGCGAGTCAGGTGGGCGGCATCGGCATCTTCGAGGTGGCGGAAGAAGCCCTGCGGACGCATCAGGCTGCCTTCAGCGAAGACCCGCTGCTGGAAAAGAACCTGGACGCGGGCGGCGAGTACGCTTGGCGCACACGCGGCGAGGAGCACATGTGGACGCCCGACGCCGTCGCCAAGCTGCAACACGCGGTGCGCGGCGGGCAGTTCAGCACCTACGAGGAATACGCCCGCATCATCAACGACCAGAGCAAGCGCCACATGACGCTGCGCGGCCTGTTCGAGTTCAAGACGGCGGGCGCGACTCCGGTGCCCCTCGAAGAAGTCGAGAGTGCCGCCGAAATCGTCAAGCGCTTTGCGACAGGCGCGATGAGCCTCGGCTCCATTTCCAGCGAGGCGCACGCCACCCTCGCCGTCGCCATGAACCGCATCGGCGGCAAGAGCAACACCGGGGAAGGCGGCGAAGACCCGGCCCGCTACGAGCGCGAAATGCGCGGCGAGACGCTGGGTGAGGGCGAAACCCTGGCGAGCATTCTGGGTCAGGAGCGCGTGGAAGTGGACTACCCGCTGCAAAGCGGCGACAGCCTGCGCTCCAAAATCAAGCAGGTCGCCTCGGGCCGTTTCGGGGTCACGGCAGGGTACCTGAGCAGCGCCGACCAGATTCAAATCAAGATGGCGCAGGGGGCCAAGCCCGGCGAGGGTGGACAGCTTCCCGGCGGCAAGGTCAGCGAGTACATCGGCTTCCTGCGTCACTCGGTGCCGGGCGTGGGCCTGATTTCGCCGCCACCCCACCACGACATCTACTCCATCGAAGACCTCAAGCAGCTCATCCACGACCTCAAGAACGTGAACCCGCGTGCCGACATCTCGGTCAAGCTGGTGTCGGAAGTGGGCGTGGGCACCATTGCGGCGGGCGTGGCGAAGGCCAAGGCTGACCACATCGTGGTGGCGGGGCACGACGGCGGCACGGGCGCGAGTCCCTGGAGCAGCATCAAGCACGCGGGCAGCCCCTGGGAACTGGGCCTTGCCGAAACGCAGCAGACGCTGGTGCTCAACCGCCTGCGTGACCGGGTGCGCCTGCAAACCGACGGGCAGCTCAAGACCGGGCGCGACGTGGTGATTGCCGCGCTGCTGGGGGCCGATGAATTCGGCTTCGCGACGGCGCCGCTGGTGGCCGAAGGCTGCATCATGATGCGCAAGTGTCACCTCAACACCTGCCCGGTAGGGGTGGCGACGCAAGACCCGGTACTGCGCGCCCGCTTTACCGGCAAGCCCGAACACGTCATCAACTACTTCTTCTTTGTGGCCGAAGAAGCGCGGCGGATTATGGCCTCCTTAGGCATTCGCAAGTTCGACGACCTGATTGGCCGCTCGGATTTGCTCGACACCCGCGCCGGAATCGAGCACTGGAAGGCGCAGGGGCTGGATTTTAGCCGCGTGTTCTACCGCCCCGAAGTTCCTGCCGAGGTCGGCACCCGTCACCTCGACGTGCAAGACCACGAACTCGACAAGGCGCTTGACCTCAAACTGATTGAGAAGTGCCGCCCCGCCATCGAGAAGGGTGAGCGCGTTCACTTCCTTCAGGAGGTGCGGAACGTCAACCGCTCGGTGGGGGCCATGCTCTCGGGCGAACTGGTGCGTCACCGTCCGCAGGGCCTCCCCGACCAGACCGTGTTTATCCAGATGGAAGGCACGGGCGGGCAGTCCTTCGGCGCGTTCCTGGCTCCCGGCCTGACGCTGTACCTGATCGGCGACGCCAACGACTTCGCGGGCAAGGGCCTCAGCGGCGGGCGCGTGGTGGTGCGGCCCAGCATCGAATTCCGGGGCAAGGCCGAAAACAACATCATCATCGGCAACACGGCGCTGTACGGTGCGACCAGCGGTGAAGCGTACTTCCGGGGCGTGGCAGGCGAACGTTTCGCGGTGCGTCTGTCGGGCGCGTCGGCGGTGGTGGAAGGCACGGGCGACCACGGCTGCGAGTACATGACCGGCGGCACGGTGGTCGTCCTCGGCCCCACCGGGCGCAACTTCGCAGCGGGCATGTCGGGCGGCGTGGCCTACGTCTACGACCCCGAAGGCACTTTCGAGAAACGCTGCAATCTCAGCATGGTGGGCCTGGAACGGGTGCTGCCGGAAGACGAACAGATGCAGAGCGCCCGCCCCTGGCACCTCCACACGGGCCGCGCCGACGAGGTGCAACTGCGTGAACTCATCGAGAACCACCACCGCTGGACGGGTTCGCAGGCAGCCAGCGACCTGCTCGACGACTGGGACAATGCCCTCAAGAAGTTCGTGAAGGTGATGCCCCACGAGTACGCCCGCGCCCTCAAGGAGCGCACCGAAACGGCGAGCACCGCCGCAGGCGACAAGTTCACCCCTGAAAGCATGCAAGCCGGCCCCAGCGAGAAGGGCGGTCAAGGGGTGCTGACGAAGTAGTTCCCTTCTCCCCCTCTGCCCCTGCGGGGCATCTCCCCCACAGGGGGGGAGAGGTGACCTTCCCTCCCCCTCTTCGTGGGGAGGGGGTACTCCCCGCCCACCACGCACCAAATGGAGTTTCCTATGTCCAAAATCACCGGTTTTCTGGAGCAAGACCGTATCAAGGAGCAATACGCGCCTGTCGAGGCCCGGCTCAAGCACTACCGCGAATTCATGTTGCCGCTCGACCCGGCGGCGGCCCGCAAGCAGGCGACCCGCTGCATGGACTGCGGCATTCCGTTCTGCAACAGCGGCTGTCCCGTCAACAACATCATTCCCGACTTCAACAACCTGGTCTACGAGGACGACTGGCAAGAAGCCCTGACCGTGCTGCACAGCACCAACAACTTCCCCGAATTCACCGGGCGCATCTGCCCCGCGCCGTGCGAGGCGGCCTGCACGCTCAACATCAGCGGTGACCCGGTGGGCATCAAATCCATCGAACTCGCCATTATCGAGCGCGGCTGGCAAGAAGGCTGGGTCACGCCCGAACCCGCAGCGGTCAAGACCGGGAAAAAGGTCGCCGTGGTCGGCTCTGGCCCCGCTGGTCTGGCGGCGGCGCAGCAACTCGCCCGCGTCGGGCACGACGTAATCGTGTTCGAGAAGAACGACCGCGTGGGCGGCCTGCTGCGCTACGGCATTCCCGACTTCAAGCTGGAAAAGTCGCACATCGACCGCCGCGTGGCGCAGATGGAAGCCGAGGGCGTCACCTTCCGCACCGGCGTGCTGGTGGGTGACTGGGACGACGGGAGCCGCGTGACCAACCTCAGCACCGAGCGCGTGACCCCCGCAGAACTCAACGAACAGTTTGACGCCGTGCTGCTGGCGGGCGGCTCGGAAACCCCGCGTGACCTGCCGGCCACCGGGCGCAACCTGAGCGGCATTCACTTTGCGATGGAATTCCTGCCGGGGCAAAACCGCGTCAACGCGGGCGACAAGCTCAAGGGGCAACTGCGTGCCGAGGGCAAGCATGTGGTGGTCATCGGCGGCGGCGACACGGGCAGCGACTGCGTGGGCACCAGCAACCGCCACGGGGCCGCCAGCGTGACCCAGTTCGAGGTCATGCCCCAGCCTCCCGAGCAGGAGAACAAGCCGCTGACCTGGCCCTACTGGCCCATGAAACTCCGCACCAGCACCAGCCACGAGGAAGGGGCGGTGCGCGAATTTGCCATCGCCACCAAAGAATTTATCGGCAAGGGCGGCAAGGTCACGGGCGTCAAAACCGTGCGTGTGGAGATGAAAGACGGCAAGCTGGAAGAAGTTCCCGGCACCGAGGAAACCCACAAGGCCGACCTCGTGCTGCTGGCGATGGGCTTTACCAACCCGATGAGTCCGGTGCTGGACGCGTTCGGCGTGGAAAAAGACCCGCGTGGCAACGCCCAGGCCGGAACCGACGAAGGCACGGGCTACGCGACCAACGTGCCGGGCGTGTTCGCGGCGGGCGACATGCGCCGGGGGCAATCGCTGGTCGTCTGGGCCATCCGTGAGGGGCGGCAGGCGGCGCGGGCCATTGACCAGTTCCTGATGGGCGAGAGCGTGCTGCCGCGCTGAAGCAGAGAGCGGATGATAAAGGGCGGATGGCTTGCGGGCTGTCCGCTTTTTTGTTGCTACAGTTGGTCCATGAGTCTGCTGGAGCGCATCACGGTCAGGCCCGAGCAATGCGGCGGGCGCCCCTGCATCCGGGGAATGCGAATTCGGGTTTCGGACGTGCTGGACATGCTGGGAGCGGGCGAAGCCGTCGAAACCATTCTGGCAGATTACCCCGATCTGGAGCGCGAGGACATTTACGCCGCGCTGCTCTGGGCTGCCCGTTACATTGATCATCCACGCCTGAGCGCATGAGCCTGACCTACTGGCTGGACGCCCAGTTGCCGCCCACGCTCGCGCCCTGGCTTACGCGAACTTTTGACGTCGTGGCCTTCAGTGTCGCTTATCTGGGGCTACGAGATGCCGATGACGCCGTCATTTTTCAGGCGGCGCGAGAGGTGGGAGCAGTGATCGTGTCCAAAGATTCGGATTTTCTGGAACGGGTATTGCGGCTGGGGACACCACCCCAATTGCTCTATGTCACCTGCGGAAATACGACGAAACTGAAACTTCAGGACGTCTTTGTCAAGAATTTTGCCCAGGCCAACCTGCTTTTACAGTCGGGTGAGCCTGTCGTAGAAATTGCCTGACCCCTCACCGTTCAACTTTAGGCGGACACCTGCGCGACTTGCCGCCGTTAGCCTGATGTCATGAACCGTGAAAATCGCCGGGCTGTCTTGCTGCTCGGGGTGCTGATGGTGGGGCCGGGGCTCCTGCTGGCGCTGCTCGGCCATCAGGCGGTCGTTTCCTCCGCGTGGTCGGGGCCGCTGGAGACACGCTGGGCGGGCACGGAATTGCGGGAAATGAACGTCTTGGGTCACAAGGGCATGGTGCGCGGTCAATTTCTGGAACTGCGCTGCCGCCGCTTGCCCGTGCTCAAAACGCGCACAGATGACGGCTGGTTCGGCCCGGAATGGCGCGGGAAACCCGTGTGGGAAGCCGGGAAAGTCACCTATCAACCGGGCTGGGAGGGGGCCAGACCCAGGGTTGCCCCTGTCAGCTTGGGCACTCCGCTCTGGCTGAACCTTTGCCCCCGCTGACGGGTTCGCTGGCCGCTTTGTCATGTCGGCAACAGGGGCCGCTGACCCCCGTGCTACGCTGGCGGCTACGCACGCTATGACCGACTCTGCCAAACCCCGCCGCGAACAGATTTATGACGTTGCGAGCCGCCTGTTTTCCGAACGTGGGTACCACGCCACGTCCATGCGTGACCTGGCTGGCGAACTCGGGATACAGGGCGGCAGTCTCTACGCGCACATCAGCGGCAAGGAAGACCTGCTCGTCGAGATCGTGCGTGGGGCGTCACAGCAGTTCGACGACAGCCTGTTTACCCTGCGCGAACTCGACCTGCCCGCCGACCAGAAGCTGCGCGAAGCCATGTTCCGCCACATCCGGGTGGTGGCCGACAACATGGACAGCGCCACCGTGTTTTTTCACGAGTGGAAACATCTGTCCGAGGAACCTTACGCGCAGGTGGTGGCCTGGCGCGACACCATCGACGCCTTTTACCGGGAACTCGTCGAGCGCGGCATCGAGGAAGGGGTCTTCCGGGCCGACCTGGACGTGCGAATGACCGCCAATCTGGTGCTGTCGGCGGTCAACTGGACCTACACCTGGTATCGCCCCGGCGGCACCCTGACGCCCCGCGACATCGCCGAGCAGTTTGCCGAGATGCTGCTCTCGGGGCTGAGGCAGGCATGATTCCGCCCACTGTCACCCTGGCGCTGCGTCAGGCGCTGGTGCAGGCCCAGGGCCGCGCCGCCCGGCTGGAGCGCACCCAGCAACTCGAAATCGGGGAAGACCTGTTTATCCGTATCGCCCCCGGTGGGCGCAGGTTCCTGCTGTTCTGTCTGGATGCCGAGCCGACCCGGCAGCAGGCCGAGGACATCGCCGCCGTGCTGGGGCTGAGCGAGCCTGAATACGGCTGGCACCAGGGCGCGACGCTGCGTTCGCTGACCGTCGTGGAGGCGGGGGCGGAACAGGTGGGCACAGAGCCGGGGTCCGGCCAGTCCTAACTAGGCGAATGCTCAAAGTCTGGAGCGAGCTGCCTGAGAGTGGGGCCATGAAGAGGCTGCTCCTGCTGTTGCCCCTCACCCTCGCTTCGTGCGGCCTGTTCGGCACGCCGAAAAGCTACGACGTGTCCGGCACCGTCTCCGGCACGGCCCCCACAGGCACCGTCCGGCTCGCGGTGGTCGGTGTCGGCTTGACTGGCGTGGTCAAGGCCGACGTGCCGCAAATCGCCGTGACTCTGCCCGGTAACCAGAAATTCGCCCTCGACTACCCGAACGTGGCCGACGGTATCTATCAGGTCATCGCCTATGTGGATGCCAACGGCGACGGCAGCTACAACCTGGGCGAAACCCGCACCCAGAACAACGGCAAATACCTGATCTACAGCACGAATGGCGTGTTCAGCGGCCTGACCAACGTCAAGGCCGGATGGAACTATGTGGTGGGCCTGAGCGTGACGCAGCCGGGCCGGATCACCGACTATGACCTGACCTGGTAATTCTGCGCCAAAGGCAACAGAACAGGAAAAAGGGCGGCCCCTCGCGGAGTCGCCCTTTTTTGGTGGTTGCCCTGGCTCAGGCCTTGGGGTTGGTGCCCTCGAAGGTCGCCTTGAACTTCTGGAGGTCTTCGGCGATCTGCTGGCCGGGTTCCTCGCCGAACAGTTTGGCGACGGCGGCACCCAGCGGGCCAGCGGGGGGACGGTAGCTGAGGGCCACATGCACGCGGGTCTTGTCGCCTTCGAGGCTCTCGAACTGCACGCTTCCGGCGTTGTCCACCGTGGCTCCGGGCAGGCTGTGCCAGCCGATGCGTTCGCCGGGCTTGTCGTTGACGATTTCGGCTTCCCACTCGACATGGGTGCCGAGGGGGGCCTTGGCGACCCAGCGGCTGCGCTTGTCGTCCAGCACGGTCACGCTCTCGAGGTGGCTCATGATCTGGGGCAGGTTTTCCAGCTTGCGCCAGTAGTCGTACACGGCCTTGGCGGGGCGGTCAATCACGACGCTGTGCTCGACAAAAATCGGCTTGGCGGCGCTGGCAGCACCGGACAGGCCAGCGGCTTCCATCACGGGGTCTTTGCCGGTGGCGGCCTTGTAGGCGA
>NZ_JAUNHK010000009.1:1605-2790 GCF_030523985.1 Deinococcus sp. | reverse complement strand
GACAGGCCAGCGGCTTCCATCACGGGGTCTTTGCCGGTGGCGGCCTTGTAGGCGAGGTAGCCGCCCGCCGCCGTCAGCAGCAGGCCCATCAGGCCACGGGTCTTGAGGCCCATCAGCACCAGGGCGCCACCTGCCGCGCCGCTGATGACGCGTTCTTGGTCCATTCCAGCCATCACATCGTTTTTGGTCATTTGAAAAAACCTCCTGCCCTCTACTCTACGTCCAGAAAGAAAATCGGATGTGCGGCTCAAGCTTTAGCCAAGCTCCATCCCTGCGTGCCTAGTCCTGCGCTGTCGGGCCAGCGACCGGAAGACCGGATTCGGCGTTCTGGTCGGTGACTTCTTCGGTCACGGCGCGGTCGGCGGCGGTGGTCGGGCCGCCCTGCATGTTGGGGTCGAGGTTGGTGTTGGCCCCGTGCGTTTCGGTGGCGCTCCCCGTCGTGGTTTCGCTGGTGGCCGGGGTGCTGACGGTGGTTCGGGGTCTGCCTTCGCCCATAGAGGTTCCTCCTGAAGTGAACTGCCCCTTATTCTGCTCTTTTTTCGTGGGTGCGCGGTGTAGGGCGGATTGAGAAGAGGTTATCCCAGCGCCCGAAAATCAGGCTCCGACGTGCTCAATTCTTGGCCCGCCCGAAGTCGATGACCCAGTAGGGGCCGTCGCCGGACTTGTCGCTCAGGGCAATCCCCGCGCCGAAGTGCGTCCAGTAGGCGTTCATCAGGTTGGCGCAGTGAACCGAGCTGCGCAGCCACCAGTCGAGGGTTTCCTGCGCGGTCTGGCCCCCCGTGTAGAGGTTCTCGGCCACCTCGCCCCCCCAGCCCTCGGCGGCGGCGCGGGTCTGTGGCGTGCTCTTGGTGACGGGGTTGACGTGGTCGGTGAAGCCCTGCAGCGTCATGGCGTTGACATGAAGCTGCGCCGCCAGGGCCAGCCGCGAGTCGTAGGCCAGAGGGGGCACGGGCGGTTTGGCGATGCCGCCGCAGTTGTAGCCGCGCTGCCGGGTCTGGTTGACCAGGGTCAGCAGCTCACCGAGTCGGCCCCCCACCGGAATCGAAGCGGAAGCTGTGACCGGAGTCGCTGCCGTTGACGGGGTGCGGGGTGCGGCTGGTGCAGCGGAGGAAGCAACAGGGGGCGCAGGCGTCGGGCGGGCCGGAGCGGGTGCTTGGGCGGCGCGGCTGGGGGCAACCTGACTGG
>NZ_JAUNHK010000009.1:0-1505 GCF_030523985.1 Deinococcus sp. | reverse complement strand
CACTATCCAGCGCGAGCGGGTCGGGGCGATGCCGAAGTCGTACATCCCCTGGGTGCAGGCCTGGGCCAGTGCGCCGGACACACCGCTGGTGGTCACGTCCCAGTAGCGGTAGCGTTCGGCCATGTAGCCCTGGGCGTTCAGGGCGGCGGCGTGTCCCGTTCCGCTGGCAATCGCGGCGGCGGCGCGGTGCAGGGCAGCGTTTTGCTGCTGGGGCGCGGCACAACTGGTCACGAAGGGCGGCAGAGGCCAGGGAGCCGTCTCCAGGACGGGCAGCGGGCGGGATTCCGTGACCACCGGGGCCGCAACGGGAGCGGGCGGAGCCGGGACGAGAGCCGCCGCTGGGGTCGTCACGGGCAGCGGTACGGGAGGGGCCGGAGCCACGACCGGAGCGGGTGCAGCGGCTTGCGGTATGACTGGGGCAGGCGCAGGCAGGGGAGCCGGAGTGGGGCTGGGTGGAGGAACGGGGCTGGGCGCTGGCGGCGGAGTCGGCGTCAGCGGAGCCGGGCCGAGGGGCAGGGCCGGAATGGGTGGAACCGTCGGAAGGGATGGAGCCACCGGGGCGGGCGCAGGTGCGGCGCGGGGAACGACGACCTGTCCGGCCGCTGTCCCGCACAGCAGCAAAAAGGCACAGAGGGAACGCATGGGCCTAGCCTAAACGCTCAGGGTGACGGTCTGATGGGTCGCGTCTGGGTCAGTGCGCCACAATCGGGGGGTGCTGCCTCCTTCCTCACTGCCCCTGACCGACCACGCCGAAGCGGTGGCCCACCTCTCGCGTGACCCGGTGATGGCGCAGGTCATTGCCCTGTGCGGGGAACTGACCGTGCTGCCGCCCACCCCTGACCCCTTCGGGCGGCTGGTGCGGAGCGTGGCCGGGCAACAGGTCAGCGTGAAGGCGGCGCAGGCGGTGTATGGCCGACTGGAAACGCGGCTGGGCGCGGTCACTCCGGCGGCCCTGCTCTCCGTGACGGGAGACGACCTGCGCGGCGCGGGGCTGTCGTGGGCCAAAGTCCGCACGGTGCAGGCCGCCGCCATCGCTGCCGAAACCGGGCAAATCGACTTCGCGCACCTGAGCGGGCAGCCCGACGAGACGGTGGTGGCCGAACTGGTGCAGCTTCCCGGCATCGGGCGCTGGACGGCGGAAATGTTTCTGCTGTTCGCGCTGGCGCGGCCCGACGTGTTCAGTTACGGCGACCTCGCGCTGCGGCAGGGGGTGGAGCGGCTGTATCCGGGGAAGGACTGGCGGGAGGTGACGGCCCGCTGGTCGCCGTACCGTTCGCTGGCCTCGCGTTACCTGTGGGCGAACAACGCCCGGATGCGGGCGGGCGGAGCGCCGCTTTGAGAGGTCATACGGCTTCGAAAAATAGTTTGGGCATCCAAACTGTTTTTCCGAGCAGAGCGAGTGGAAGAAAAAGCGGGGCTGGGCGACGCGGACTTGCAAAGCTGCGAAGCAGAGCACATTCGGGCGCTTTCCTCGGATGTGCGGAGTAAAGCCCAGTCCCGTATCA
>NZ_JAUNHK010000104.1 GCF_030523985.1 Deinococcus sp. | reverse complement strand
CGGTCGGCGGCCACCAGCAGCACGTCCCAGACGCCCGAAAAGGGCGGGGCGTAGGCCAAGTCCATCTGAAAGAGGTCTTCGACCTTGCCGCGCTGGTGCAGGTGCGCCGCCAGCACGTCCACCCGCTTGACGCTCTGGGGATTGGAGCAGATCAGTTGCCCGCCCAGCAGACGCCCGCTGCCCCGTTCACCGGTCAGCCGCACATGAATGGGCGCGGCCCCAGCGTAGTAACTCGCGTGGTCGGTGCTTTCCACGTCCACGCTGACCGCGTCCAGCCCCAACCGTTCGGCATCGGCCTGACCCAGCCCGGTGCGGGCCACGCCCAGACCAAACACTTTGAAAATGCCCGTGCCGACCACACCGGGAAATGTCGCGTCGCCGCCCGCCATGTTGACCCCGGCGACGCGGCCCATGCGGTTGGCGGTCAGGCCCAGCGGAATGTGAACCTTACGGCGGGTGACGCGGTGAACCGTTTCGCAGTTGTCGCCTGCCGCGTAGATGCCGGGCACGCTGGTTTCCTGCCGGACATTGACCGCTGCCGCCCCAGTTTTGCCCAGGCGGACGCCTGCCGCCTTCAGCAACTCGACGTTGGGGCGTACCCCCACCGCCACAATGACCGTATCGGCCCGCACCAGTCCCGTGTCCGTCTGCACGCCCGATACACGGCCCTCTCGCACGGTCAGCCCCTCCACCGTCACGCTGCAGCGCACGTCTACCCCGTTGCGCTCCAGTTCGGCGCGAATCTGGCGGCGGTACTCCACGTCCAGAATGTTGCCGCCCACTTCGTCGCCCCGCTCCAGCATCACCACGCTCAGGCCCTGGCGACACAGGTTTTCGGCGAGTTCCAGACCGATGTAGCCCGTGCCGACAATGCACACCCGCCGCGCCCCCTCCAGACTGCGGGCGATGGCCTGACCATCAGGAATCTCGCGCAGGACATGCACGCCCGCCGCGTCGGTGCTGGCCCAGTCGGGACGAATGGCCGACACGCCCGTCGCCATCAGCAGGCGGTCATACGGCTCGGTGCTGACCCCGGACGGCCCCGACACGGTCACGGTGCGGGCCTGTGGGTCTACGCCCGTGACCTCGTGCCGCAGCCGCACGCCGATGCCCCGGCCCCGCATCTGCTCGGGCGTGCGGGCCACCAGGTCGTCCCAGTCGTCCACCGCGCCGCCGAGCACGTAGGGCAAGCCGCAAGCGCCGTAGCTGATGTACTCGCCACGCTCAAAGACCACGACTTCGGCCCCCGGGTCAAAACGTTTGGCCCGACTCGCGGCGCTCATTCCGGCGGCGACCCCACCCACGACGACAATTCGCATGGGGGCAGGCTAACGCAGGAGCCGCAGGCGCAACAGCCGGGGTGACAACTTAGACGCCCCCACCACGGGCGGGCGGCGGCGGTCTAGAGTGCCTGCATGAGTGAGACTGCGCTGCCCGCCCACACGCCCCTCAACCGCGAACGGCTGATTGCGCCCGGCCCGGTCGAAGTCGCGCCCAATGTGCTGCTCGAACTGGCCCAGCCGCAGATGCACCACCGCGCCGCCGCCGGAATCGCCAAGTTGATGGAAGCCCGCGAGAAACTGACCCGGCTGCTGGGCGACCCCTACGACGCCGTGATTACCACCACCAGCGGCACCGGGGCTTTCGAGGGTGCCCTGGTCAGCACCACGCCCAGCGGGGCCAAAGTGGTCAACGCGCAGGCGGGCAAATTCAGCGAACGCTGGGGCGAGATGGCGCAGCGCTTCGGCTACGACACCCAGATTATCGCCAAACCCTGGGGCGAGATGCTGGACGTGAACGAGGTTGCCGACGCCTGCAAGGGCGCCCACACCCTCACCATCACCCACAGTGAAACCAGCACCGGGGCGCTGCATGACCTGGAAGCAATTGCCAAGGCCGCCAAAGCCCAGAACCCCGACCTCATCATCATTGCCGACTGCATCACCAGCTACGGCAACGCCGAACTGCGCCCCGCCGCCTGGGGCGTGGACGTGGTGGTGTCGGGCAGCCAGAAGGGCACGGCGACCCCGCCCGGCCTGGGCTTCGTGCTGTTTTCGCCCGAGGTTCAGGCCCGCATGATCAAGGACACGCCGCACGGCTTCTACCTCGACATGACCCGCGAACTCGCCGGGCAAAAGGCAGGCAACACGCCCCAGACGCCCGCCATCAACCTGATGTACGCCCTCTCGGTGGCCCTCGACCGCCTGCTGGCGGTGCCGCTGGAGGTTCTGTGGGCCGAGCAGCGCCGCAAGACCGACGCCCTGATTGCCGCTGGTACGGCCCTCGGCGCTCCGGCCTGGGCCGCTCGCCCCAGCGCCGCCGTCGCCGTGCTGACCCCGCCCCAGGGCATCGGCGGCAAGCAGGTGGCGGCCCGCCTCGCGGAAATGGGGCAGCGGGCGCTCCCCGGTCAGGCCCCGCACGAGGACACCGTCTTCCGCATCTCGACGATGGGCTACGCCGACCGCTACGACGCTCTGGCGATTGCCGGAATTCTGGAAGATTGCTTCGCCAGCCTGGGCGTGCAGTTCGAGCGCGGGGCAGCGGTGCAGGCGGCCTGGAACGTGATGAAATAAAGCTGAGCGTTCCAAAAGCCAAGCATAAGAGAGGAGGCCCAGATTAATGGAGCCTCCTCTCCTTGTTGTGTCCGGCGAGGGACAACCGGACGGTCAATCAGTCCAGAACCGCAATGCCAGCGGCTTTCACGCGCTCGCGCACGCCTTCCAGCCCCTCGCCGCCCACGCGCAGGACGAAACGGCGATTGCCACCGGAGCCGTCCACGTCGTAGGTCGCCACACTGATGATGTTGCTGGGGTGGACGGCATGGGCGGCTTTTTCCAGGCTGCCGGGCACGTCGGGCATGTCCAGGGTCAGGCGCTGGCCGCCCTCGTTCATGCCCAGAATGCTGGTAAAGGCCCGAATCACGTCCGAGGTGGTGATGATGCCGGTCATTTCCCCCCGGTCGTTCAGCACGGGCAGACCGCCGAATTTATGCTCCTGCATCCGCAGGGCGGCGTCTTCCATGTACTCGTCTTCGTGCGCCGTAATGACCGGGCGGCCCATGATTTCTTCGACGGTCAGCTTGCTGAGCAGGTAGTTCAGTTCCCACACGCTGAGGGTGGTGGCCTTGCTGGGCATGGCGTCCTTGAGGTCCTTGCGGGTGGTGATGCCCACCAGCTTGCCCCCCTGAAGGACGGGGAGCCTCCTGACCCGGCGCTCATTGATGAGCTTGAGGGCTTCCATCACAGGCGTATCGGGCGTGACCGTCACGGGGCCACGCGTCATCCAGTCGCGTACGAGCATGGCTTAGTCTAGAGCAGTCAAGTCCCTCGAAGTTCATCCTCAGATGGACCGGGCGAAGCGAGTAACGACAGAAGTAGTCGAACCGGGAATGAAGCATCTTCAGTTCTGTTCCGAGAACGCAGAATGTCAGGTTCGACTTGCTCGGGGGACGTTGTGAGGCCCTGATCACGGCTGGTCTGACGCTCAACTGACCCCGCCTTAATTCTGCGGCCTACAGGTTCATTCGGCTCAGAAATCCGCATGCTACGTTGCGCCGCATGAAGATGACCCCCAAGGCACTCGCTCCCCTTGCCCTTGTCGCCGCGTTCGGCCTCGGCAACCTCGCTCCCCACGCCCAGACCCCCGCCACCAAGATCGGCTTCGTGGACGTGGACGCCCTGTTTGCCGCCCACCCCAGCGACAAGGACATCAAGTCGCTGCAAGCCGCCGCCAACAAGGAACTCACCGACCTCGACGCTAAGATCAAGGCCATTGACGCCAAAGGCACTGCGGCCACCGCCGCCGAAAAGCAGCAGCGCGAGCAACTCGTGAGCACCATCAACGCCAAGTCCAAGTCCTACTCCGATCAGATGGCTGCCAAGGCCGCGCCCGTCGAGAAGGCCGTGGATACCGCGCTCGGCAACTACGCCAAGCAGAACGGCTACGCCGTCATCATGGACCGCGCCATCGCCCAGCAGAGCGGCCTGGTGGTCTACGCCGACAGCGCCACCACCGACCTGACCGAAGCCGTCAAGAAGAACATCAAGTAAGGTCGGCCCCGCCTGGCGCAGGGCAGCCGCACCTTCTTATAGTCATGCCCCTTCCCTGCCCCCGGAATGCGGGGGTTTTCCTTTTGTCACCGCTTTTTTCCCGAGGACTTGCCATGAAACTGAACCGAATCCTGCTGATTGCTCCGCTTTTTTTGCTCGCCACCACGCCCCACGCCCAGCAGAAGCGCACCCGCTTGGGCTTCGTCAACGTGCAGAAGGTCGTCGCTGCTGTGCCGGGCGGTGCGGGCTACCTCGACCTGCGTAAGCGGGTGGACACCGACCTCACCAAGCGCCAGCAAAACATTCAGCAACTCGTCGCCAAGGCCAACCGCACCCGTGCCAGGGCCGACGTGGACGCCGTCAACAAGGCCCAACAGAGCTTTGTGAGCGCCCAAAAGAGCCACCAAGCCCGGCTGGCCCAGGCGTTCAAACCAGTCGGCCCCAAGGTCAACGGAGCCATCGCCGCCGTCGCCAAGAGCAGCGGCTTCAGCGTGGTGCTCGACCAAGAAGTGGCCGCCCGTTCCAAGCTGGTCGTCTACGCCAACGCCGCCACCACCGACCTGACGCCCGCGATTCTCAAGGCCCTCAAAAAGTAAGGGACGGACGCATAAAAGCAGAGGACAGGGAAAATCTCCCCCGTCCTCTGTTTTCATGCCATCCGCTATCGGCCATCAGCGCAACCCCTCAAAGGGTACGCGGGTCTATCCAGCCGCGCTTGATGCCGTGCAAGACAGCCTCGGTGCGGCTGCCGACCCCGATTTTGGCGAAGATGTTCGCCAGGTGAACCTGAACTGTGCGTGGGCTGATGTCGAGGTCACGGGCAATTTCCTTGTTGGTGCGCCCACTCGCCGCCACCCGCAGCACTTCCAGTTCGCGGGGGCTGAGGTCGTCTTCCGGCGGGGTGGGGTTCGAGACGACGCTGAAGCGCTCCAGCACCTTGCGGGCGATGGAGGGGTGCAGCGCACTTTCACCCGCCGCCACTGCCCGCACCGCGCCGAGCAGGTCGTCCTCGCTGGCATTCTTGAGCAGGTAGCCCGCCGCCCCCGCTTCGAGCAGGGCGAACACGTAGGCGTCGTCGTCGTAGCTGGTCAGCACCAGCACGCCCACGCCGGGCTGCTCGGCCTTGATCGCCTTGGTCGCCTCTATGCCGTTCATGCCGGGCATGGACACGTCCATCAAAATCACGTCGGGCCTGAGGGCGCGGGCCTGGGTCAGGGCTTCCTCGCCGCTGCCCGCCTCGCCCAGCACCTGCATGTCGCTTTCGCCTTCCAGCAGTTCCCGCGTGCCCTTGCGGACCACCGGATGGTCGTCTACCAGCAGCAGGGTGATGGGCCGGGTGACTTCCTGTTCGGGACTGAGCATGGCCGCAGCATAGCGGAGACCGCAAAAAACCACCCTGCACAGGCAAGGTGGTCGGGTCGGGCGGGAGAGGCGGCTCAGCTCTTGCTGAGGTTCTTCCAGAGGGTTCCGGCAGAGTCGAAGCCGTACATGGGGTTGTAGGTGTCGGCACTGACACCCTGGACACTGTCGCGGAAGACGGTCACACCCACGCCGCCGGGCATCAGGATGTAGAGGGCCTGATCCTGGGCACGTTCGGCGATCTGCTTGTAGAGGGCGTTGCGCTTCTCCACGTCGGTGGTGGTGCGGGCCTCGTTCACCCACCCATCGATCTGGGCGTCCTTGGCGTTGATGCGGGGGGCGTAGTAGCCTTCCGAGCTGTAGAAGGTGTGGACGAAGTTGTCCGGGTCAGCGTAGTCGGGTGCCCAGGCCGTCACGACCATCGCCTCGCTGCCTTCGCCGCTGGCCTTAATGATTTCGCTCCATTCCTTGGGAACGATGTTGACCTTGAACTTGGGGTTCAGGCCCTCGATGTCGCTCTTGAGCATTTCCATCGCGGTCTGCATGGGGCGGCTGCCAGCGCGGTAAGACACGTTGAGGGTAAAGCCGTTGTCCCAGACCTTGCCACCCCAGGCCTGCTGGAAATGTCCCTTGGCGGCTTCGAGGTCGTACTGGGGCGCAGCGACCGTCGCGTCGTACCCAGGGAAGGTGTCGGGCAGCAGGAAGTTACGCTCCTTGCCCTTGCCGCGCTGCACTTCCTCGATGTACTTGGGGTAGTTGAAGGCGGCGGCGAAACCACGGCGCACTTCGAGGTCGCTGAAGAAGTCGGCGGGAATGCCCTGTCCGTCGAGCTTGCCGCTGCCGAGCTGACCGCCCTTGATGTTCTGGTTCATGCTCAGGCCGGTGGCGGTGGTGTTGGGCAGGTCGTCCAGCACCGTCACGCCGGGCTTGCCCTGAAGCTGGCTTTCGATGATTTCGCGCCCGCCCGACTCGATGAAGTCGGCGTCACCCTTGAGGAAAGCCTGCACGCGGGCAGCCTGCTCGGGCACCTTCTGGATGATGACGTTCTTGATTTTGGCTTTCTCGCCCCAGTAGTCGTCGAAGGCGACGGCAGCCACCGAGGTCGCGTCCTTCTTGAGCAGCTTGTACGCGCCAGTGCCGCTGGGCTGCTGGGCCAGGGGGCTGCCGACCAAGTCTTTGCCCACGGCTTCTTTCCAGGTGGCCTCGGTGCCGTCCCACTCGCCGATTGACTTGGCGTGTTCGCTATCCACGATGCCCTGACCGATGTAGGCCAGCTTGGACAGGAAAGCGGGGTCCACCTTGGGCAGGTTGAACACTAGGGTCTGACCGTCGCACTGCACGGCGTCCTGAATGCGCTGCCAGGTGATGGACTGGTCGTCGTTGGCGTTGCTGCCCGTGCCCAGCAGCGACTCGGCCAGGAACCAGTTGCCGCTGTCGCTCGTGTTGGTCACGAGGTTGCGGCGGAAGGTGTACTCGGCGTCCTTGCACTCGAAGGGGTTGCCGCTGTGGAACTTGACGCCTTCACGCAGGGTAAAGCGGTACTGCTTGCCGCCGTCCTGCTCTTCCCAGGCCGTCGCCAGCACGGGTTCCAGTTCGCTGATGGAGCTGCCCTGGTAGCCCACCAGGGTCTCGTACAGGTTTTCCACGACCTGACCGCTGGCGGTGTCGTAGGTGGTGCCGGGGTCGAGGGTCGGCACGTCGGCGGACTGCTGAATCACCAGGGTGTCGGGGTTCTTGCTGGCCGTGGTGGTCGTGGCCGTTTCCGTCGTTTCGGTGGTGGTCTGGGTGGTCGTGGTTTCGGTCTTGGTCTGGCAAGCCGAGAGGGTCAGGGCGAGGGTCGCCAGCGCCAGAGCGCCGAGGGGTCGTTTGGTCTTGGTCATGTGCATCTCCTGAAAGCTCCTGAGTTGTTCCCGGCCCTGGGCCGTAAGAACACAAACAAGGAGCCTAAGACAAAGGCGAGAGGGACTGTCTCTGTGCGGTGGACAGCCCCCTTTTTCCTTCCTGGTCCTGAAAAAGAGAGACGCGCCGTCCAACAGAGGTTTTTTTACCCTAGGCCCCCTCCATGAGAAACCCTTAGCAAAAGTGATAAGACCTCAACTGAAGAAAAGTCAGCCCCGTATCAGCTGGGAAATTGCAAGTCGCCGCACACCGGGCTTGAGTGCTGGCGTGTAAAGTTTCCTGATGAACTCCGACTTTTCTGCCTCTGCTGCCCGCTCCCTCACCGACCTGCCGCAACCGGAATCGTACCTGCTGCGGGCGACAGCAGCCGACGGCACGTTGCGACTGGTGGGCGTGGACATGGCGCGGGTCGTCGAGGAAGCGCGGCTGCGCCATGACCTCAGCAAGACGGCGACGGCGGCCCTGGGGCGCACGCTGGCGGCTTCGGCACTGCTGGCGGTGGTGCTGGGCAAACGCAACGACGCCCGCGTGACGGTGCGGGTGGATGGCGGCGGCCCGGTGGGTCTGGTGGTGGCCGAGGGCAGCAACGACGGGCGCGTTCGCGGTTATGTGCAGCACCCCGAAGCCGACCTGCCGCCCCGCGAAAGCGACGGCAAGCTCGACGTGAGCGGCATTGTCGGCCATGACGGCGAACTGGCAGTCACGCGCCTGCTCGACAACGGCGAACCCTACACGGGCAGCGTGCGGCTCCAGAGCGGCGAAATCGCCGAAGACGTGAGCCTGTACCTGGGCACGTCCGAACAGATACCCAACGCCGTGCTGCTGGGCGTGTATGAAGAAGGGGGCCGGGTCGCGCAGGCGGGCGGGCTGCTGATTCAGGCCATGCCCGGCGTGACCGACGCGACCCTCGCCCAGCTTGAGGCCAACATTGCCGCGTTGGGAATGCTGACCGACCAGTTGCGGACTGGGGGGCTGCTGGGGGCCATCCACAAAGCCGCCGAGGGCCTCGACCTGCGCCTCGCCACCGAAGCCCAGCCTGTGCGCTTTGCCTGCCGCTGCTCGCGTGAGAAGGCCGCCGACAGCCTCAAGTTCTTCGGGCCGGAAGAGCGCCAGGAGATGATTGACGCGGGCGGGCAGGAAGTGTTCTGCCACTGGTGCAGCGAAACCTACCACCTGACGCCCGAGGAAATTGCCGCGTTGGACGAGGGCGAAGCGCGGGCGCGGGCCTGAGCAAGGGGCGCAGCTTCCTCATTTTCATCTTTTGTTGGAAGCGGCAAGGGAAAGCACGCGAGGCCAGAGGTGCTGCCCCAACTCGTGCCGCGCCTTCCCCCTTTCTACGTCACCGCGCCAGATGAAGGGCCGATGACAGGAATAAAAATCACGCCAGCCTGACACACATGAAACGGCGATTAGGGGTTGACAAATCGGGGTGGGGTGTGGAAAGGGGATGAGGTG
>NZ_JAUNHK010000103.1 GCF_030523985.1 Deinococcus sp. | reverse complement strand
TACTAGGTGCAACGGAATAACCGGAATCTCACTTGCCCACATTCCTTAAGTCTCTAGGAGACATATAGACCCCGCCTGTAGAAAATTTCAGGCTCTCATTAAGCCCGAGAAACAATCTCATGAGGGAAAAGTCACGCCTGGTGCACAAATTTCCATTGAGACCAGTTTAGGTGAGCCATCAGCCGAGTGCAGTTCTGGCGCTTTGGCAGATTGAGACTGTTGCGTTTTCAATCCCCCAATAAGGGGACTGAGGGTGTCATTGGCCGACAGAAAAAGTAAGAAAGGCACTATGTTCTTTCCCCCGTCTTTCCCTCTTCTGAATGCAGAGCCCCAGCGTGGGGGTAGTTGATTGAGGAAGAGGGGGTAAGCCGGGACACCCTCCAGAACGCCAGCAGCGTCCCGGCTGGCTGTCTTTCCCAGCACTTTCTGCGCCCTGGCAAAATGTATTAGCCTGCGCTATGTCCCCAAACGACAGAGTTTGGCTGGCCGCCCTCGCGTCCGGCACGCTTCTGGTCGGCGGTCTGACCCTCGGCCCAGTGGTCGCTCCACGCCCGCAGGTGCCTGCCGTGACCCGCGCCGCCCTGCCCCCAGTACAGACCCCAGCCCACACCGAACCGCCCACCTATCCGACCACCGCCAGCGTGACACCGCTGATCAGCGGGCGCGTCAACTTGAATACGGCGACTCAGGAGCAACTTGAGGCCCTGCCCAAAGTCGGCCCCGCCCTGGCCCAAAAAATCATCGCTGGGCGGCCTTATCGCTCACTCGCCGACCTCGACAACGTCAAGGGCGTGGGCGAGGCCACCCTGCGCGAGCTGACGCCCCTGGTGACCTGGTGAGGACGCGGGGATGACCCTGCCCAGTTACGACCCACGCACGGGTGAAATTCTGGAAAATCCGGCCCCGACCTCGCAGAAAAGGCCGGAAAAACGTGCCCCAGGTGGGCGGCTGGCGTGGCCCGTTCCCCTGGCCCTGGGCATCGTCGGGGGCATTTTGCTGTCGTTGGGGCTGCCCTGGGGCTGGGCGGCGCTGCTGGTCGCGGCCATTGTGCCTGTGCTGGACGCCCGCCCGCTGCTGGCCGTGCTGGCCCTGCTGGGCGGCGGCCTGGGCTACGGCGCGGCGCAGATGCAGGCGCGGGAACCTGACCGAATTGCGCCCTGGGTGGGTGGACTGGTCACGTTGCGGGGCCACTGGGACGGGCAATTCCTGACGCTGGACGACCCCCGTGCGCGGGTAGCCTTGGCCCCCAAGCCGACGCAGGGGCCGGGCGAGCTGGCAGTATCGGGCCGTCTGATTCGCCCTGAGGGGCGGCGCACCCCCGGCGGCTTCGACCAGGCGGCGTGGCTGCGTTCGCAGGGCGGCCTGCTGCTGCCGACGCCCAAGGCCGTGCTGGTGCGGGCCACCGTGAAGGAATTCGAGCCCGAGCAGGGGCTGCGCGGCTGGTTTCGCCGGGGCCTGAGCGCGGGCCTGTCGCCACGCCTCGCCGCGCTGATGACGGCGGTGGAACTGGGCGAACGCGGTGACATCGGGCGCGAAACCTTCGACGAGGGCTTTTCGGTGCGCGACGCCTTTACCCGCGCGGGCCTGGCCCACCTGATGGCCCTCAGCGGGCAAAACGTCGCTCTGCTGACCGGAACCCTCATCGCCCTGCTGGGCCTGCTGGGGGCGCGTCCCGGCTGGCGCTACGGGCTGCCGCTGGCGCTGCTGCCCGTCTATCTGCTGCTGCTGGTCGGGCTGTCACCCAGCATCACCCGCGCCGTGCTGATGGGCGGGGTGGCGCTGCTGGCCCTCAGCGTGGGGCGCGGCAAACTCGACGCGCTGGGCGTGGTCGCGCTGGCGGCGGCGGCCTGTTTGCTGCTGTTTCCCATGTGGCTGCTGGACGTGGGATTTCAACTCTCGTTTCTGGCGGTTCTGGGGTTGCTGCTGTCGGTCAGGCTGGCGCAGCGGCTTCCGGCGGGCTGGCCCCAGTGGCTGCGGCTGGCGCTCTCGGCCACCGTCCTGGCCGAACTCGCCACTCTGCCCGTCATCGCCCACACCTTCGGGCAGTTGCCGCTGGTGGGGCTGCCCGCCAACCTGCTCGCCGCGCCCATTATGGTCGCCCTGGTACCGCTCGGCTTTCTGGCGGGTCTGCTCGGCCCTGCCGGGTGGCTGGTCAACTGGGCGACGGCGCCGCTGGCCTCGGCGCTGCTGTGGGTGGCCCAGACCTTCGGCAGCGCCCCGGTGCTGACCTGGGGCAACCTCAGCGCAGGTGGCTTTGTCGCCTACGGGGTGGCGGCAGCGGGCGCGGTGGCCTGGCTGCTGGGACGGCTGCGGGGGCAGTGGGCACTTACGCTGGCGCTGGCCTGCGCCCTCTTGAGCTGGCTGCCGGGCCAGCTTCGCCCGCCGCGTGAACTGGTGTTTCTGGACGTGGGCCAGGGCGACTCGACGCTGCTGCGCGTGCCGGGCCTGACCATGCTAGTGGACGGCGGCGGCTCGGTGGGCAGCGACTACGACGTGGGCAAAGGAACGGTGCTGCCTGCCCTGCGGGCACTGGGCGTTCGCAAGCTGGACGTGGTGGTGGCGACCCATGCCGACACCGACCACATTGAGGGGCTGAGCAGTGTGCTGCGGGAACTGCCTGTGGGCGAATTGTGGGTCGGTCATCTGAAGAAAGGCGACCCGGTGCTGGACGCGGTACTGGCGGCGGCGCAGGAAAAGGGAGTACGCGTGCGCGAACTCCGGCGCGGCGACCAGATCAGCGCGGGCGGGGTGAAGGTGACGGCCCTGTGGCCTCTCGGAAGATTCTGGTCCACCGAGGACAACGAAAATTCGGTGGCGCTGCGGCTCGAAAGCGGGCCTTTCGCCGCCGCGCTGCTGGGCGACCTGCCCGACCCCACCGAGAATTTCATTCACCCCGGCGACCTGACCTTGCTCAAGGCCGCGCACCACGGCAGCCGCTACAGCACGGGCGCGGCGCTGCTGGCCCAGACCACGCCTGAAGATGTCGTCATCAGCGTGGGGCGCAATACTTACGGCCACCCGACCCAGGCGGTCCTCGACCGCATCGCGGCGGCGCGGGCGCGGGTCTGGCGCACCGACCAGAACGGCACCATCCGCTGGCCCTTGCCCTGACATTTTCGCCCCTGCCCCGTACACTCTCCCCCATGACTTCTCCCGATTTCTTCTCTCTGCTCGCCCGGCTGCCCGGCAGCTATTCCGGCCCCCAGCGTCCCGAGGCGGCCCCTTACGCCGTGGTCGGCGTGGGCGAAGGCACCCTCGCGGCCCAGCTCGCGGAGGTGCTGCCGGGCGTGACGGGCAACCTGACCCGCAGCGGCACGCAACTGGTGCTGTTCAGCCCCGACGGACAGGACGCGGCCCGCACCTACGCCGAACTGGCCGAGGTCGCAGGCGCGGCGGTGCGGCGCATCAGCACGGGCGGCGCGGCGGACGAGGTGGACGTGCTGGTGCCCGGCGGCGCTCTGGCGACCTACCACTTCGCCCAGGCGCTCGCTTACGCCACCGGGCACGCCGACGAAGCCCAGGAAGCCGAGCGGCTGCTGGCCGACCTCGCCTCGCGCTGTGGCCCCGAAACCGGCGAGGACAACCCCGCCCGCGCCCTGGCCTGGAGCCTGTGGGGGCGTGCGCCGCTGCTGCTGGCGGCCCCCGACGCCGAGGCGTTGCCGCACGCCTGGCAGCACCTGCTGGCCCGCGTGGGCAAAACGCTGGGCATCGCGGTGCTGGGCGACCCCCTCCCCTTCGTGACCGGGGCGTTCGAGGCGCAGCACGAACAGGGCGACGGGCGCATCGCCCTGCTGCTGGGCGACCTCGACCCCGCGCTGAACGTGACCCGCGAAGTGCTGGAAACCCGCATTGACGAGGTGGTTCACGTCCCGGTGCCGCAGCCCACCGAGAGCGCCTACGCCGGGCAACTCGCGCTGTGGTATTTCGGGGCGTGGGTGGCGGCCTATCTGGCCGAACGCTACAAGCTCGCTGGCACCGACCTCCCCGTGCTGGCGCGTGCCCAGGCGGTGCTGGCCGGAGAGGCGGGCGAGGACGACCTCAGCGCCGGGCCGCTGTCGCAGGGCATGAGCGACGAACGTGATGGTGGGCCAGACGAGGAGCAGGACGAGGAGTTTTGACCGGGGGTCAGCTCCCTCAATATCTGCTTGCCTGATAGAGATAGCGTCCCTGACGGGCTGACATTCCCCGGCTGCTCTCGCCAACCGCCACCACAATTTTCCCTGTGGTCGCTATCAGGTCGGACACACATATGCTGACCGGAAGTACTTTAATCTGGAAAGCGTGACTGTCGCGGGCCAGATGATTGGAAGCGGCACCCGCCTGATTCGGGTCTTGGGTCGGGGGTCACACAGCGTGGTCTATCTGGCCGTGACCGGACGCGGGCAGGTGCGGGCCGTCAAGATTTTCCCGCCTGAGCTGGCCGCCTTCGCTGAGCGCGAGTACGAGCATGGTGCCGGGCTGACCCATCCGCGCCTCGCGCCTGTGCTGGCCCGCACCGCCATCGGGGGGCAACCTACGCTGCTGGTGGCCTACGCACGCGGCCACGTCCTGTTCGAGCGGTACCGTCGGCGTCCGGCCCTCTCACGGGAACGGCAAGCTTTTTTGCTCACGCTGGTGCATGTGCTGGAGGCCCTGGCCTACCTGCACGGGCGCGGCACCGTCCACCGCGATGTCAAACCCGACAACATCATCGTGGAGGAAGACGGCAGCGCCAAACTGGTGGACTACGACCTCAGCGGCCCTATCGGAGAAACGCTGGGGGGCAAAGTCCGGATCGGCACCCCAGCCTTCCAGAGTCCTGAGGCCCAGCGCGGCGAACCGCAGAGCCAGGAAAGCGACCTCTACAGCGTGGGCATCCTGCTCTACTGGGGGCTATACGGCCAGTTGCCCGACCCCGCCGACCCGCCCAACCCCGTCAACGACCCGCTGGTGCCGCTGGTGGAAACATTGTGCCACCCCGACCGCCACGCCCGACCGCAGGACGCGTCCCTGGTGAAGCGTGAGCTGCTGCGACTGGTGCAGGACAGCTTCCTGTAGGGCGGGTCAGGGCGTCCAGGAGCGCGGCGTGCCACCCGTCAGCCACCCCACGTCATCCATCAGCCGGGCCTACAGTTCGGGCGACAGACGCGGGTCGGCGGCGGCCAGGGTCAGCACGTCTTCCACCGTCTCGCCGCGCACTTCGCCCGTAGGCCACTTCAGCACCGCGTCTCCATCTTCAATCCAGAGTTCGGCCTGCTGCCCATGAGCTTCCGTCTGCCAGAGAAGCCGCTTCACCGCAGCTTGTCGGCGTAGTGCTGGCGCATCTTGGCGACTTTGGGCGAGATGACCGCCATGCAGTAGCCCTGGACGGGGTTTTGCTTGTAGTAATTCTGGTGGTAGGCCTCAGCGACATAAAATTCGCTCGCTCTCTCGATGCTGGTCACGACGGGCCGCCCGAACATATTTTCGGCGTTCAGCATGGCGATAAATTCGCGGGCTTCGGCCTCCTGCTCGGCGCTGAGCGGAAACAGGGCGCTGCGGTACTGCGTGCCCAAGTCGGCCCCCTGACGGTTGAGCGTGGTGGGGTCGTGGGTGGAAAAGAAGATGCCCAGCAACTCCTGGTAGCTGATTTGGGCGGGATCGAAGGTCACGCGCACCGCCTCGGCGTGGCCGGTCTGCCCGCTGCACACCGAGCGGTAGTCGGGGTTGGCGGTCTGCCCGCCGATGTAGCCGCTTTCCACCTTTTCCACGCCGCGCAGGTCCTGCATCACGGCCTCGGTACACCAGAAGCAGCCGCCCGCGAAAATGGCCTGCTGCCTGCTTTCAGTCGGGTTGGTCGGAGCAAAGTCGGTCATGGTGAAAGTCTAGAGAGATTGACCGTCACGATTCGTAGGCCGCGCAGCTTTGGGCCACTTCTCCAGTCACACGACCTTTAGAACTCGTTAGCGATTGGAAATTCTCTAGTCAAGGCGCGCCACGTCGAATCCAGAGAAATGCCGTCCTAGACGCTATTCTCCTGACACGCCGTGTCAGAATCGCCCGGTTGGGAAGTGTCGTTTTAACCGCCCATCTTCGGGCTTGACCGCTAGACTCGCCCCATGACCTTCCCCCCTCTCGCGCTCAACCATGAGCATCTGCAAAAGCTGGTCACGGCTGACCTCGTGCGGCCCGACCACCTGCTCGGCGCTCACCCGACCACCGAGGGCGGCGCAGCGGGCGTGCGCTTCGCGGTGTGGGCACCGAACGCTCAGCATGTCAGCGTGGTGGGCGATTTCAACGGCTGGAACGGCTTCGACCACCCGATGCAGCGCCAGGAGTTCGGCTTCTGGGGCGCGTTCGTGCCGGGGGCGCAGCAGGGCCAGCGCTACAAATTCCGTGTGACGGCGCAAAGTGGGCACACCGTGGACAAGGCCGACCCCTACGGCACCTTCTTCGAGGTGCGGCCCCAGACCGCCAGCATCGTCTGGCAGCACGGTTTCGACTGGACGGACGGCGAGTGGCTCTCGCAGCGCAGCCCTAACTTTGAAGAGGCCATGAGCATTTACGAGTGCCACGTCGGGTCATGGGCGCGGCGCGACGACGGCTGGTACCTGAATTACCGCGACCTGGCGCACCGCCTGGGCGACTACGTGAAGTACATGGGCTACACCCACGTCGAACTGCTGGGCGTGATGGAGCATCCCTTCGACGGCTCGTGGGGCTATCAGGTTACGGGTTACTACGCCCCGACCAGTCGCCTGGGCAACCCCGAGGACTTCAAGTATCTGGTCAACCACCTGCATCACTTGGGCATCGGCGTGATTCTGGACTGGGTGCCGGGCCACTTCCCCACCGACGAATTTGGCCTGGCGAAGTTCGACGGCACGCCGCTCTACGAATACGCCGACCCGCGCAAAGGCTTTCACTTTGATTGGAATACTTACATTTTTGACTACGGGCGCAACGAAGTCATCATGTTCCTGATCGGCTCGGCGCTGAAATGGCTGCAAGATTTCCATGTGGACGGACTGCGTGTCGATGCCGTGGCGTCCATGCTTTATCTGGACTTCTCGCGGACAGAATGGGTACCTAACATTCACGGCGGGCGCGAAAACCTGGAAGCGATTGCCTTCCTCAAGCGATTGAATGAAGTCGTGCATCACATGGCTCCTGGCTGCATGGTGATTGCCGAAGAAAGCACGTCTTTCCCAGGCGTGACCACGCCCACGCCGCAAGGCCTCGGCTTCGACTACAAGTGGGCGATGGGCTGGATGAACGATTCGCTGGCCTATTTCAAGCAAGACCCGCTTTATCGCAAGTACGACCACCACAAGCTCACGTTCTTCAACATGTACCGCAGCAGTGAAAACTATGTCCTGGCGATTAGCCATGACGAAGTGGTGCATCTCAAGAAGCCGATGGTGCTCAAGCATCCGGGCAACTGGTACGCGCAGCGGGCCGACTACCGTGCTTTCCTGGCGCTGATGTGGGCCACGCCGGGCAAAAAATTGCTGTTCATGGGCCAGGAATTCGCGCAGGGCACCGAGTGGAACCACGACATTCAGTTGCCCTGGCATCTGGCTGACCACCCCGACCACCGGGGCATCATGAATCTGGTACGCCGCCTGAACGCGCTTTACCGCGAGCGCTCCGACTGGCATGTGGGCGACACCCACGAGGGCGGCATGGTCTGGATTGCCGCCGACGACGTGGACACCAGCGTCTACGCCTTTGCCCGCCGTGACCCACAGAGTGCCGCGTGGAGCCTGGTCGTCGCCAACCTGACGCCCGTGTACCGAGAGGGCTACGCGATTGGCGTGCCCCAGGGCGGCGAATACCGCTTGCTGCTTTCCACCGACGACGGCGAATTTGGCGGCTTCGGCACCCAGCAGCCCGAGTTGCACACCACCTCCGAGGGCCTGCACGGGCAATGCTGCCGCCTGAGCCTCAACCTGCCGCCCAGCAGCGTGTTGGTGCTGGAACCTGTCGCGCCTGCCGCCGTGCCCGAAATCCCCTCTGGCCTGACGGTCACGCCCGAACTGGTACAGGAAGCCAGGGCGTCGGCCCAGGCGGTGCAGGTGGAACGGGCCACCGACCCCGCCGCGCCCGACACCCAGAAAAGACTGATTGCCGAAGTCCCGGCCCGTGAGGACGGCCCCAGCATTCCCGAAGGTGCCGAGCCACTGCGCCCAGCGGCCCCCGCGCCCCAGCAGGCCACCCCACAACAGACCGAAGCGGACGCCCCACACCACCCTGAAGGCCACGCTGCCCACACTTCCGACCTCGCCAAGCGGCTCTTCGGGAAGGGCAAGAAGCGTTGAGCCGCCCCACGCCTGACCTGCCTACTGCCCTCAGCTTCGGGCTACTGCTGGTGCTGGCAGGGCTGCTGCTGTGGCCCCTGATCGGTGGCGGCGCGGCCCCCAGTCCGTACCTGATCGGCGCTTTGCTGCTGGCGCGTCTGGGCCTGCAAATCTGGCGGGCGCAGCGTGACGAACGCCTCAAGCGGCCCACCAGTTGGGCGGTGGATTTGCTGCTGATAGCGTTGATTTTCTGGGTGGCAAGCAATCAGTAAAAGGTCGAAAGGGCCAGGGACATCCAATCCTTAGCCCTTTCAACTTGTAGCGCTTCATACCTCTCTCGCAGAGGTATACTCCCCCCATGAACCGCACCGAACAACTTCGCATGTTGGTGCTGGCGGTACTGGCAAGGCAACCCGAACACGGGTACGCCATCGCGCAGGCCATCAAGACCCGCTCCGAGGGGCTGCTCACGGCGCGGGAAGGAATGCTTTATCCCGTACTGCACGCGCTGGAGGCCGACGGCCTGATCAGCAGTGCCGAGCAGGAAGTGGGCGGACGCACCCGCCGCGAGTACCGCCTGACCGACGCGGGGCAGCGGGCGCTGGGGCAAAAGCGGGCCGAATGGGAAGGGCAGATGCGGGCTATCCGCAACATTCTGGGGGGGACGGTATGAACGCAGA
>NZ_JAUNHK010000102.1 GCF_030523985.1 Deinococcus sp. | reverse complement strand
GGGAACCGTGGTGATGAGCGGAATCAGCGGGTCGTGCGACGCCGCGATGATGCTGGGTACGTCCTTTTTCTCGAAGGGCCGCAGGGTGAACGGCCCCGCCTGCACAGTGATGGGAAGCAGCGGCATAGGCCCCAGCATAAAAAAAGCAGGAGGGGCAGCTCCCCTTCACGGAGAACTGCCCCTCTTTCCGCCTCTAGCCATCAGCTATCGGCCTTCTGCCCTCAGTCTTACGCCTGTTCGACTTCCACCATTTCGCTGGCTTCGATGATGTCGCCTTCCATCACGTCGTTCCAGTCGAGGTTGATGCCACATTCGTAGCCCTGCTGCACTTCGCGCACGTCGTCCTTGAAGCGCTTGAGGCCCACCACGGTGCCCTCGTACACGACTTCTTTGCCACGGGTGACTTTGGCCTTGGCGTTGCGCTTGAACATGCCGTCGGTGATGTACGACCCGGCGATGTTGCCGCTCTTGGGGTGGCGGATCACCATGCGAACTTCGGCGCGGCCCAGGTACTGCTCCTCGAACACGGGTTCAAGGTTGCCCTTGATGAGGCGGTCCACCTCGTCGATCATCTCGTAGATGATGCGGTAGGCCTTGATTTCGATGCCCTTGTTCTCGGCCACCTTGGTCACGGCCCCCGAGGGCGTCACGCTGAAGCATAGGATTTGCGCCTCGGCGGTGGAGGCCAGCAGCACGTCGCCCTCGGTGGGAGCGCCGATGCCCGCCAGCATCACGTTCAGCTTGACATCGTCGGTTTCCTTGCGGGCCAGGATGCCCTGAATGGCTTCCAGGCTGCCCTGAGTGTCGGCCCGCAGCACCAGATTGACGGTGCGGGTTTCACCGAGCGGCCCGAGCAGGTCGGCGAGGCTGCGCTGGGCCTTGCGGCGTTCGCGGGCGTCTTCCTCCTCGCGGCGGTCGCTGGCCCGCTGCGCCACAATGTCACGGGCGGCGTGTTCGTTCTTGGCGCTCAGCACCTTTTCGCCGCTGTGGGGCACTTCGGAAAAGCCCAGAATCTGCACGGGGGTCGAGGGGCCAGCCTCCTTGATGCGCCCGCCGTTGCTGTCGGTCATCGCCTTGATCTTGCCGTAGCTCTCGCCCACGACGAGGAAATCCCCGACGTGCAGCGTGCCTTCCTGCACCATCACGGTGGCGAGCACGCCCGCTTGCTTGTCCACCTTGCCTTCGATGATGACGCCGCTGAAGTTCCCCTTGGGGTCGGCCCGCAGGTCTTCGAGTTCGGCGGTCAGGCTGATGTATTCCAGCAGGTCTTCCACGCCCTCGCCCGTCTTGGCGCTCACGGGCACGACCACGAGGTCGCCGCCGTACTCTTCGGGCACGAGGTTGAGCTGGGTCAGGTCCTGCTTGACCTTCTCGGGGTTGGCCTGGGGCAGGTCCACCTTGTTGATCGCCACGATCATCGGCACTTTGGCGGCCTGGGCGTGGGCAATCGCCTCGCGGGTCTGGGGCATCAGGCTGTCGTCGGCGGCAATCACGATGATCGCCACGTCGGCCACGTTCGCCCCGCGTGCGCGGATGGTCGTGAAGGCTTCGTGACCAGGGGTGTCGATAAAGACGATTTTGCCCTTGCTGGTCTTGGCCTCGAACGCCCCGACGTGCTGGGTAATCCCGCCCGCTTCCTTGGCGGCCACGCGGGTCTTGCGGATGTAGTCCAGCAGCGAAGTTTTGCCGTGGTCCACGTGACCCATGATGGTTACGACAGGAGCGCGGTGGGGAATTTCCTTGGCGGGCGCTTCTTCGGCGGCCTGGGCTTCGGCTTCGGGCTGCCCGGGTTCAGCCTGGGCGGGGGCTTTTTCCTCGCTGGCCTGCTCCGGCGCGGTCGCCTGGGCCGCAGCGGTTTCGGCGGGGGCCGAGCCTTCTTCTTCCAGAATCTGCTTGATCAGTTCGACGGTGTCTTCTTCGATGGTGCTGCTGACGCTCTTGTAGGACACGCCCAGGCCGTCGAGGATTTCGAGCATTTTCTGGTTTTCGACGCCGAGGTCTTTGGCGAGGGTATAGATTCGCACTTTTGACATGACTCACCTCCGGGTGAGTGAAACAGAGAGAGAGCGGGGAACTACATGGTTCGGCTCGCGGTGTTCATGGAAATGGATAAGGGTCAGGGGGCCGGATGGGTCTGCCGCAGCCACTCGCTGAGCGCGGCGGCCTGTTGTCTAAAGGCACGGCGCAGTCCCTTTTCCTGCCAGCACGCGGGGTCGGGGCAGAGGTACAGCCCCCGCCCGGTGCGCCCGCGCTGCTGCACGGCCCAGAAAGGCGGCGCAGCTTGCGGCACCAGCCGCAGCAGTTCGGCCTGGGGACGCTTGGCGCGGCAGGCGACACAGGTACGCTCGGGGACGTGGGTCTCAGGACTGGACTTGGCGGCGGACACCCGGCTTCTCCCTTTATTCCTGGTCGGGGTTCAGGTCGTCGGGGCTGGCGGTCGCCACCGACTTGGAGTCCTTGAACAGCGCGTCGAAGGCCGACTGCGCGGCGCTGCTTTCGCTGCCGCCTTCCTGCTCTTCCTGAAGCGCCTGCTGCATGGCGGCGTCGAGGTCACTGATCGCGGCGGTTTCGCGCAGGTCGATCTTGTAGCCGGTCAGCTTGGCGGCGAGGCGCACGTTCTGCCCGCCCTTGCCGATCGCCAGCGAGAGCTGGTCGGGGGTGACGGTCACGGTGGCGTCGCGGCTGTCTTGCAGCACTTCAATCGGGCCGACCTTGGCGGGCGACAGGGCGTTGCGGATGAATTCGCGGGTGTTGGCGTCCCACAGGATCACGTCCACGCGCTCGCGGCCCAGTTCGCCGGTCACGGCCTGAATGCGGTTGCCACGGTGCCCGATGCAAGCGCCGATGGGGTCCACGTTGCCGTTGTGCGAGAACACCGCGACCTTGGAGCGCTGCCCGGCTTCACGCGCAATCGCCTTGACTTCCACGATGCCGTTGGCGACTTCGGGAATTTCCTGCTTGAGCAGGTAGTCGAGCAGCCTTTCGTCGGCGCGGGAGGCCAGGATGGTCGGTCCCTTGGGCGTCTTGCGGACTTCCTTGAGGTAGATCTTGACGCGGTTGCCGGGGGTCAGCTTCTCGCCGGGAATCTGCTCGCGGGGGGGCAAAATCGCCTCGCCCGCGCCGAGTTCGACGAACCAGTTGCCCTTGTTGTCGCTGCGGACGACCTGGGCGGTCAGCACCTGACCTTCGCGGTCCTTGTACTCGTTGAAGACCACGTTGCGCTCGGTTTCGCGCATCTTCTGGGTCAGGGTCTGCTTGGCGGCTTGCAGGGCAATGCGGCTGAATTTCTCCTGGTCAACGGGAAATTCCATTTCCATGCCGATTTCCACGCCGGGGTCGAGTTCGAGGGCGTCGGCCAGCGAAATTTGGGTGTCCTCGTTCTCGACCTTCTCGACCACTTCGCGCACGATCAGCACTTCCAGCACGCCGGACTGGGGGTCGAGGTGAACCTCGATGCGCTTGTCGGGTTCCACGTTGCGCTGGTAGGCCTGGGCGAGCGACTGCTCGAAGGCCTCGATGAGTTGCAGCTCGTTGATGTTGCGGGACTGCGCCACTTCACGCAGGGCGTCCGCGAAATTCACGTCCTGAGACATGGGGGATGTTCTCCTTTGAATGGGGGGGAAAGGGGAGGGGGCGACCCGGCAATTCAGCGGTGGCGGTCAGGAAACTCGGCCAGATGCGCCTGAATGTCGCTGACGTTCACCGTGACACTCTGGCCCGCTCGCTCGAAGGTCACGCGGTCGCCCGATACGGCCTGAATGGGCGCGGTGAAATTGTGGTCGCCCCGTCCGGGCAGGCTGCGGACTTTGGCCTTGAGGCCCAGCATCCGCTCGAAGTGCCGCGCCCGCAACAGGGGCCGCTTGCCGCCGGGCGACTCGAATTCGAGGCGGTACTCGCCCTCGATGGGGTCGACGCGGTCAAATTCGGCCTCGGCGGCGCGGCTCGCTCCCGTCAGGTCGTCCATGGTCACGGGTTGTTCGTCCAGTCGGTCGATGCGAACGAGCACAATCAGGTCGCCGCCGTCGCGCCCCTGCGTGACTTCCAGCACCTCGAAGCCCAGGGGACGTACCGCGCCGTCTGCCAGAGCAAACAGCCGGGCCGCCAGGTCTGAGTTGTTATTCGCTTTGTTATTCATATTGTTCGTGCCTCGCCCAAAGACCGTCTCCGGGGTCAGCCGTCTCACCACCTCCTCCACAAAAAAAGGTGGAGCCGAAAAACTCAGCACCCACCCTCCGTTTGAGGATTTGAACCCGAGTATAGCGCAGGGGCGGTCTAAGGGGCTGAGAGTCGAAAGGCTGAGAAAAGGTTCTTCCGCCTTCAGTCGCCTCCGGTCTTTCCCGCCCCTTTAACCCTCCCACGCCATGCTGGGGCCATGACCGCAATCCTGGCCCGCCTGCTGCCGCCCTACCGCCTGCACAGCGTCTATGAGCGGATGCTGGGCACCGAGGTCGAGGTGCAGGTGGTCGCCAACTCCCGCGCCCAGGCCGAGGCCGCCGAAACAGCCGCGCTGGACGAACTCGAACGGCTGCGCGACGTGCTGAACCGCTTCGACCCGCACAGCGAGCTTTCGCGCTGGCTGGCCCGGCCCGGCGAGCGGGTCAAGCTGTCGCCCGACCTGCTGACCGTCCTCGAACGCGCCGAACACTGGCAGCGGGTAACGGGCGGAGCCTTTCACGCTGGGGCCGACGCGCTGGGGGCCATCTGGAAGGAAGCGGCGGCGCGGGGAGGAGCGCCCGACCCGGTCAGGCTCGCCCGGCAGGTGGAACGGCTACGAGACCCGCTGTGGACACGCCACGGGGACGGCACCGCCACGCTGCACGCCACCTTTGCGCTGGGGCTGAATGCTTTTGCCAAAGGGCTGATTGTGGACAGAGCGGCAGAAGCGGCGTTTGCCGCGCCGGGCGTGCGGGCCGTGCTGGTCAATGCCGGGGGCGACCTGCGAACCCTGGGGGGCAGTGGCCTGGGCGTGGACATTGCCGACCCCTTCACGGCCCGCGACGACGCCCCGCCCATCACCCGCGTCAAGGTACGGAACGCGGCCCTGGCGACGAGTGGCAGCGCCCACCGGGGCTACCGAATTGGCGAGGTGTGGCACTCGCACCTGCTCGACCCCCGCAGCGGGCAGCCCGTGCAGGACGTGCCCGGCGTGACCGTCACCGCGCCCGACTGCGCCACCGCCGACGCCCTGGCAACGGCCCTCAGTGTGCTGAGTGTGCCGGAGGGCTTGAAGTTGGTCGAGGGGACGCCCGGTTGCGCCGCGCTGGTGGTCACGCGAACCGGGGCAAGGTACGCCAGCGCGGGCTGGGCCGGGCGTTAACACTGGCCTAACCCCGCCGGGCCATGCTCTGGCACGCGAAGAGGGAAGGCGACAGAAAAAGATTGCCCTGGACGACATTTTCCCCCTTAAACCCTTAGACCCTCTGCCCTCATCAGGAGAATTCACCATGTCCAACCCCACCAACCAGACCGACGCCCTTCCAACCGACACCGCGCAAACCCGCCGCTCCTTCCTCGGCAAACTGGCCGTCGCCACCGCCGCGCTGGGCGTGTCTCGTGTGCTGCCCGGTTCGCTGGCCGACGCCGCCACTGTGCAGAGCAAAGCCTGGGCCAGCGGCATGAAGCTCGATATTCAGTTCACGGTGGCGACCAAGGCGACGGGCCGGGTCAAGCGCCCCTATGTGGCGGTCTGGATTGAGGACGCCAGCGGCAAGACGGTTCGCAACCTGACCGTTTGGGTGCAGCAAAACCGCCTGAACCCACGCTGGCTCGAAGAAGGGCTGCGCCGCTGGGTGCGCGAGAACTCGGCCCTGGTCAGCACCGTCAGCAGCGCCACCCGCAACCCCGGCACCTACGCGGTGGCCTGGGACGGCAAGACCGACAAGAACGCCGCCGCGCCGCAGGGCGACTACTATGTCTGCGTCGAGTCGGGCCGCGAGCACGGGCCGTACAGCCTGGTGCGCCAGAAGGTAAGCGTCGGGGCCAGCGCCTTCAAAAAGAGCCTGGGGGCGAATGGCGACATCGAGGCCGTGAATGTCAGCTTCGCCAAGTCCTGAAGTCGCGGCGCGTCCCGCACGCCGTCCCAACCGCAAGGCCGAAACGAACAGGTGGCTGCGCTGGCTGCACACCTACACGTCCATGATCAGCCTGCTGGCGGTGCTGTTTTTCGCGCTGACGGGCATCACCCTCAACCATCCCGACTGGGCCTTCGGCACACGGGAAGTCGAGAAACAGGTGACGGGTACGCTCCCGAGCGGCTGGATCAAAAATGGGCAGGTGGACTGGCTGACCACCGCCGAAACCCTGCGCGAACAGCAAAATCTGCACGGACGCGCCGACGAACCCCGTGTGGACGGCACCGAGGCCAGCGTGACTTTTCTGGCCCCTGGCTACAACGCCGCCGCCGTGATCGACACGGCGACAGGCAACTACACGGTGGACATCCTTCAGCAAGGGGCTGTAGCCGTCATGAACGACCTGCATAAGGGCCGTGACGCCCCCGGCTCATGGAAGTGGCTGATTGACCTCAGCGGCATTTTTCTGGCAGTGGTGGCCCTGACAGGCATCGGCATCCTGCTGTTCCTGAAAAAAACCCGCGTGCAAGCCCTGAGCGTGATGGGCCTCGGCTCGGTGCTCCTGCTGGTGCTGAGCTGGGTGGCGCTGCGCTGAGCGTCGGCTAGACACTCCCTGCCCCCTTTCCCCCACCCTGCCGCTATCCTGACCCCATGTTCCTGCCCCGCGCTCAGTGGTGGCCCGGCCTCGTCCGGGTCTGAGTGCTGCACCCTTTTTCGCTTTCGCACGCGCCCCGGCTTTTGTAGGCTGTGGGCGCTTTTTTCATGCCCTTCTCGCTGTCCCTCTTCTCGCCGCCCCCCTCTCTTCGTCCAAGGAGTCTTTGCCCATGCCCATCCATCTGGCGACCCATGAACTCAATGCCGACCTCGACACGCCCGTGACCGCTTACCTCAAGGCGGCGCAGGGCGAAACGGTGTCTTTTCTGCTCGAAAGCGTGGAAGCGGGCGAGAAACTGGGCCGCTACTCCTTCATCGGGGTGGGCGAACGGGGCCAGTTCGTCTACCGGGACGGGCGGGTGACGAGCACGGGCCTGTTCGGAGACTTCGACGGCGAGGAAGGAGACCCGCTGGCCCGTCTGTACACGGTCACGACCCGGCCCGCCACGCTGCCGCCGGGGCTGCCTGCGTTCGTCGGGGGCGCGGTGGGCTACGCCGCCTACGACATCGTGCGGGCCTACGAAAAGCTGCCGAACAGCAACCCCGACGAACTGAACGTGCCCGACGCCCTGTTCGTCGCGCCGCGTGGCATGGTGATTTTCGACCACCTGGGCCACCGGCTGGTGGTGGTGGCGACGGCCCCCGAGCAGGCCCAGGCCCAGGCCGAGGTGGAGCGGCTGCTCGCCCGCCTGCGTGGGCCGCTGCCCGCCGTGCCCGGCACGCTTGAGCCGGGGCAAGCACCTGTGCCCGCCCCGCAGTTCGTCAGCAACCACACGCCCGACCAGTACATGGACGTGGTGAGGCAGGGCCTGGAGTACATCCACGCGGGCGACATCTTCCAGTTCGTGCCGTCGCAGCGGTTTTCCGCCGACCTGGGCGAGTTGCACCCGTTCGCGCTCTACCGCGCCCTGCGGCGGGTCAACCCCAGCCCGTACCTGGGGTATCTGGCGCTGGGTGAGGTCACGCTGGTCGCCAGCAGTCCCGAAAGCCTGCTGCGGAGCGACGGTGAGGCCGTGGTCACCCGCCCGATTGCCGGAACCCGCAGGCGCGGCGAGACGCCCGAGCAGGACGACGCCCTCGCCGCCGAACTGCTGGCCGACGAAAAGGAACGCGCCGAGCACCTGATGCTGGTGGACCTGGGCCGCAACGACATCGGCAAGGTGAGCGCCTACGGCACGGTCAAGGTCGAAAACGCCTTTTCTGTCGAGCGTTACAGCCACGTTATGCACATCGTGTCCGGCGTGCGCGGCGAGTTGCGCGAGGGGCAGACGCCGCTGCACGCGCTGGCCTCGGTGCTGCCGATGGGAACGGTCAGCGGCGCACCCAAAATCCGGGCGATGGAAATCATCGACGAACTTGAACCCGTGCGGCGGGGGCCGTATGGCGGCTGCTTCGGCTACGTCGCCTTCGACGGCAGCATGGACATGGCGCTGACCCTCCGCACGATGGTGATTACCGGGGGCCGCGTCCACATCCAGGCCGGGGCGGGCGTGGTGGCCGACAGCGTGCCAAGGGCCGAAGAACAGGAAACCCGCAACAAGGTGGCGGCGCTGATGCGGGCGGTCGAACTGGCGGCGGGCGGGCTTTAAGGATGGCCCAGGTCAAGATTTACGGTCACGCCGGGTATCTGCGGGCGCGGCGGCAGGTCATCTCGGACGCGGTTCAGCGGGCCATGCAGGACGTGCTGGGGTTGCCCGCCGACAAGAGGTTCCACCGATTTTTCGCGCTAGAGGCCGGGGATTTCATTCATCCGGCGGACCGCAGCGAGGCTTATCTGATACTGCTTCGAAAAATAGTTTGGGCATCCAAGCTATTTTTCCGAACGGAGTGAGCAGAAGAGAATACGGGACTGAACGGCGCGAAGGAGATGGCGGCGCTCTTCCGATATCTCCGAAGAATAGTTCAGTCCCGTATGATTCTGGAAATTCACCTGTTTCAGGGCCGCCAGCCCCAGACCCTCCGCGCCCTGATTCGCCGCCTTCAGGCCGAACTGGGGGCGGCGCTGGCCCTCGCGCCCGCCGATCTGGAAATCACCCTCATCGAAACGCCTGCGGCCCACTGGGGCATTCGTGGGCAACTGGGCGACGAGCTGCACCTGACCTATGACCCCAACTGCTGAATCCTGTCGCGTTCGTCGGGCGCGGCCCGTTGACCGTGACGCCCTCTACGACATCTGCCTGCGGACGGCGGCGAGCGGCGAGGACGGCACCCACCTCTACCGCGACCC
>NZ_JAUNHK010000101.1 GCF_030523985.1 Deinococcus sp. | reverse complement strand
CTCCGGCCCCATGCTCGCCAGCTCCAGCAAACGCTCTGGCGGCGTCCCTTTGCGGCGGGCTTCGCGTTTCAGGGCGGCGAGGTCTGGGGGCGGGTTAACGGTGGGCTGAGCCATATTTCTCCTTGTAACGGGGCAAAAGCTGCGGCGCGTGCTGCTGAATAGACTGGCCTAGCTGCACTACGGCGGCGGGCGACATGTGGTAGCCCAGCATCTGCCCTAGCACGTCGGCGCGCTGCGAATGGGCCAAATAGTCCATGATTCTCAGGTAAACATCGGGCCGAGTGTCGCGGTACTGCATGTACAAGCCCGTGAAATCTATGCGCCCGCCCGCCAGCACGGGGCCACCGTCCGAGAGGAGTTCTTGCCAATCGGCTTCGGTCAGGTTGGGGTGAGCAAACAACGCCGAGCGGCTGAAAAAGTTGGGCGTACTGCCTGCCACCTGCCGCAGCAACTCGCGGGGGGCGTGGGGGTTAGACAGCAGCCGCAGGCGCACAGTTTCGCTGCTGTCTTGGGCCAGCCCTTGCAGCGCACAGAGGTCACGCACGCGGGCGGCGACTTCGGCGCGTACCGCTTCGGAAGGGTCAGCGGCAGCGGCCTGAAGCAGGCGGGCATCTTCGGTTAGTGACAAGGCTTTGATTCTTAGCCCCTCGTTGGGAGACTGGGCCAGTTCAGCCAAGATGTGAGCGGCGCTCTTTGCCTCGCTAGGGGCAAACCACTGGGGCCACAGATTCAGAATGTGGCTTGCCAGCGTGGGGTCAGCGTCCAGCGCCAGCCGTTCACGCTGTGCTAGCGGCAAGGTCAGAAAGTCAAACTTTTGCCGTTCCAGCACCCGCACGGCATACAGGCGCACGTCTGCGTTTTCGTCGTCCAGCAGAGGCAATACCTGAGCAGGGGTCAGCGGCGCGGGCAAGGGGAACGATTGGCGAGTCAATTTGTGGGTGTACGCGCCCAGACTGCGGGCCAAAATGGTGTATCGCACGCTGGCGGCGGGGTCTTGCAGGAAGGCCGTCACCGCCGCCGCGTCCAGCCCCGCGTAAGCCGCAAGTTCCATCCTGACTTCTTCGGCGGGGTCGCGTTGCAGGCGTTCCCAGTCGGCCTGAGCCAGTGGCCCACGCGCCAGCAGCATCTTGACGGCAGCGGCCCGCACGGTACTCCGCTTATGGCGGCTCAGTTTTTCCAGCACCTCGGCGGGCAGGTTGGGGTGTTCGGTCAGCGCCTTCAGCACCGTCCATTGCGGGTCGCCTGCCAGGTGCAAAAGCGTAGGCAAAGCTGTACTGGGATGCTCGGCAACGCGGGTACGGGTGGGCATGTCGCTGCTGCGGGCGAGCTTATCCAGCACGTCGGGCGGCGTAGTTTTGGCCTGCGCCACACTGCGCGAAAGTTGAGGGTCTAGCGCGGCGATTTCCAGCAGTCGGGCGGGCGTGGTGCTTTTGCGGCGAATTTCTCCGCGTAGGGCGGCGATGTCTAAGGTCATACAAAGTCCTCCTGCATAGGCAAGCGCCCCGCCGTATAAGCCTGCGCCAAAGCATTGATGTAGGGGTCACCCGCTACGGCGTGCCAGTAGGCTTCTTGAATGAGGCCCAAGTCATCCGAAACGCAGGCAGCAAGTTCACTGTGACCCGTCGCCCGCATCACCCACCCAAAGACTTCTTCGCGGTACTTTTTGTCGTCGCGTTGCAAACTTTTAAGCGTGTGGGCCTTTGTTTTGGCTTTTGCAGCGCTTAATGTGGCTTCGGCGCTTTCCCACAGGGCGGTCAGTTCTGGCGCGTCCCGTTCGTCCAAGTACAAGTTTGGGTCAATGCTGCCGAGGTCAACATTTTGCCAAGCGGGTTGGAGGTTATGCTTCTCTTTCATGCCAAATCCTCCAAAACCCGCGCCCACTCGCGCCGCAGCCGCAAAATTTCGGTCAGCGAACGCCATGCGGCTTCGGCTTCGGCTTGGCGCTCAGCGTGCGAGTATTTCTGGCGTTCTTCCCAGGCTGTAGGCGGATGGTGGGAATCTTTGGGACGTAGGGCCAGCGCGAAAGGCAACGGCTCGGGCGCGGCGATTTTGGTGGCGGGGTCAAGGGACTGGGCGAGAAGGTCAAGGGCCATTTCATTGCGCTGGCCCTTTTCCTGAATGGACTTGAGCCAAGCCGCCGCATCCCCCGCGTTCAGCACAGGCGGCGCTTTGGCCGCACGTTCAGGCCGTTCGCGGTCACGTTGCGCCCTGAGTTGGTGGCCCAGTTGCCAGTGTTTTTTCTCGGCGGCCTGCAAAAGCTGTTCACCGCGTACGTCTAGCGCCTTCAACAGCAGCGAAAAGGGCAAAGCCCCCAGCAGGCGGTGAAGGTCGGAGTCGTCGTAGGCACCCGTTTTGACCTTGCCCAACGCTTCAGGGAGGTCGAAGGGCTTGAAGGAAATTTTGTCCTGCTGCACCTGCACTGCTTGCGGCAGCAGCGCCAGCAGTTCGTCTTGCAGTGGCCCAGGCAGATGCCCCTGAAGCATTCGCGCCCGCCGCTGCACCTCCGCCGAGCGGTCTTTTTCGGCGTGTTGGAGCAGTGGCAAGTCAGTGGGCAAAAGCTGACGCTCCAACATATCCAGCAGGTCGCGCCGCCCGTCGGCGTTGGTTTCTTTCCACAGTTCCAGGGTTTGCGCCGCGCCCGCTGTGGGGTCAGCGGCCCGCGCTTCCTGCAAGGCGTCCAGGCGTGCTTCCCACTGGGCCTGCGCCTCGGCTTTTTCCCAGGCTCTGTGCAGCGGGTGCGCGTCCAGTACGGCTTTGCCGCGTTCGTCCAGCAGGGGCCACAGGGCAGTCGTCGGCGTCTGATGGCCCGTGTAAAGCTCAAGCACCTGCGCGGCGCTCAGCGTCCACTCTTTTGCCAAAACGTCTCGCAGGGCGCTCTCGAAGGCCGGACTGTTCCGCAGTTGCCGCAGCAGGGGCCACAGCTTTTCGGGCAGCGGGCGAGCGGCGGGCGGCAGCATGGTGGGTGGGGGCGTTTGGGCGGTGTCCAGCGCTTTGCCAGCTCGGGCGTGGAGTCCGGCCAGGGCCGCACGCGCCAGCAAAAGCTGTTCGGGGGTGTCGGCGCTCACGCGGCTGAGGGCCTCACCCAGCGGGCCTGAATCGGGCTTGGGGAGTTCGGCACGGGCCGTTCCGCGCAGGGCAGTGGCCGCAAGGTCTTTGAGCGGGGAGGTCATAGCAGGGGAGAACTCCTGGCAAGAATGTGATTTGAGTGACTCTGGCCCAGTTTAGAACGCCGTGTCGGTAGAGAAAGCATTTCACCCTCGGATGATTCGGTGGAATTGTTACGCTAATAACATAACACAAAAATGGACCGCTCTCAAAGCCGGGTGGTCATCAGGGAGAGGCCAGGGCTGGAACTCTACAGGTGCCCGTCCGCTGGCGAGGAGCAGGCCATCAAGCCGCCCCAGAAAAGCAAAGAGGCAGAGAAACCTTCTGAAGTTCTCTGCCGCACACACCACATTTAAAGTTCGCAGTCCGCCCGGCTGAAGCCGACGGCGACCTCACTCAATACTCGATTCCCTGCTGTCCGCCGATGCCCTGCTCGTAGGCGTGTTTGACAGGCTGAATCTCGCTGACGGTGTCGGCCAGGGCGACCAGTTCGGGAATGGCTCCGCGCCCGGTGATGACGATGTGCATGTTCGGGTCGCGTTCGCGCAGCACGGTCTCGACCTCCGGCCACGCGACCCAGCCGTACTTGAGGGGATAGGTGAATTCGTCCAGCACCAGCAGGTCGTATTCGCCGCTCTCGATGGCCTCTTTCGCCAGTGCCCAGCCGTGCGCGGCGAGCTCCGCCGAGTTGTCCAGATCCTTGCTGCGCCACGTCCAGCCGTCGCCCAGGCCCTGGTAGGGAATGCCCAGCAAGTCGAGCGTGCGGTGCTCACCGAATTTGGCGGTGTCGTGCTTGAGAAACTGGAACATCTTGGTCCGCAGGCCGCGCCCGTGTGCCCGAATGAGCAGGCCCATCGCGGCGGTGGTCTTGCCCTTGCCGTTGCCGGTATTGACCATCAGCAGGCCGCGCCGCCCCTTGCTGATGCCTTCTTTCTTGCGGTAGTTGTCGCGCTGCTCGGTCAGTTCGCGCATGGCGGCTTCGCGGCGCTGTCTGGTCACGTCGTCCATCTGGAACCTCCATCGGTGGCTCTGCAAGTTCGGTACAGTCGGGGGCAAGGCCACGTCAGACCCGGCCCCCACTTCGATTATTTGGCTTCGGGGTGAATCATCTTGATCAGCGCCCGCAGCGCCACCGCCAGACGCGGGCCAGGGCGCGAGAGGGCGTCCCTTTCCTCGTCGGTGGGCTTGTAGACCCGTCCGTTTCTCACGGCGGGCAGCGCGGCCCAGCCGGGGCGCTTTTTGGCGTCGTCAGGAGTCACGCCGATAACCACGCGGGGCGCACTTTTGACGATTAGCTCAGGGTCGATCTTGGGAAAGTCCCCCAGTGCCGCCGGAATGATGGTCTGCCCGCCCGCCTTCGTAATCAACGTGCCGATGAAGGAATTCGGCCCGACGCTGTAGGGCGCGGGGTCCACCTCGTAGTACACGCTGACTTTGGGCAGGCCCACCACGCTCTTTTGCAGGGTGTTCAGTTCGGCCCGCATGGAGGTGGTCAGGCGGGTGGCGGCGGCTTCACGGTTGACCAGTTTGCCGATGGTGGCGATTTTTTCGAAGACCTCGTTGTAGGTCTGCCCGGTGCCGCCGTAGACGGTCAGGCCCGCCGCCTCAAGTCTGGCGGTCAGTTTGGAACTCTTGGACTCGTCGGCCAGAATCAGGTCGGGTTTGAGGGCCACGATTTTTTCCAGGTCGGGCGAAAAGGCGCTGCCGACCTTGGGCAGTTTGTCCACCACGGCGGCGGGGTAGTTGCTGTACTTGTCCACCGCAATCAGTTTGTCGGCAGCGCCCAGGGCCACCATCGTCTCGGTGTGCGAGGGCAGCATGGTGATGATGCGTTTCGGCTCGCTCTTGAGGGTGATGGTTCGGCCCAAGTCGTCGGTGATGGTCAACGGGTATTTGGTCGCCGCCGCCGCAGAAGCGAGGGCGAAAGCCGCCAGAAACAGTGGTCGCATAAAAAGGCTCCAGTTGTGCGGACGTGACAGCGCAGAGCGGGCGCACAGCAAGAAAAAACCCGCTCTGGCCGGGGCCGGAGCGAATGCGAGACGCAGCGCGGAGTACGGCCCTCTTGTGGCGAGAGGTGTTCCTTGTTCGGAACGTCCCTGAGAGGCATTCGGACTCATGAGCGTGGCTCCATTACCGCTGCGCGACAGTGCCGGAATCTCACCGGACTTCCCCTGGCTCAGGTCAGGCGATTGTACCCCCTCTCCCGCCGCGTTGCCTGTGGGGCAGCCAGAACACGAAAAACCCCCACCAGCTCAGGCGGGGGCTTGTCACTTTTCGGCAGAAAATCAGAACGCGGGAACCACGGCCCCGTTGTACTTCTTGAGGATAAAAGCCTTCGTTTCGGGGCTTTGCAGCGCCTTGACGAGCTTGCGGTAATCGGCGTTCTTGAGGGTGGCGGGCTTGACGGCCAGCACGTTGGCGTAGGGGCTGTTGCGGTCCTCAATCAGCAGGGCGTCCTTGAGGGGATTCAGGCCAGCGTCCAGCGCGTAGTTGGTGTTGATGACGGCAACGTCCACGTCCTGGAGCGAGCGGGGCAGCTGCGCGGCTTCGAGTTCGCGGAACTTGAGGCGCTTGAGGTTGGTGGTGATGTCGAGCACGGTGGCGCTGATCCCCGCCGAGGGCTTGAGGCGAATCAGGCCCGCCCGTTCCAGCAGCTTCAGGGCGCGTCCGCTGTTGCTGGGGTCGTTGGGAATGGCGATGGTCGCGCCGTTTTTCAGCGACTTGAGGCTCTTGACGCGCTTGCTGTACACGCCCATCGGCTCGACATGAATCTTGGCCCCGGCGACGATGCCCAGCGGGCGGTCCTTCTGAAAGGTGTTCAGGTAAGGCACGTGCTGGAAGAAGTTCACGTCGATGCTGCCGTCGGCCAGTGCCAGATTGGGCTGCACGTAGTCGCTGAATTCCTTGATTTGCAGCGTCACGCCCTGCTTGGCGAGGATGGGCTTGACGAAGTTCAGGATTTCGGCGTGTGGCACGGGGCTGGCCCCGACGCGCAGGGTTCCGGCGGAGGCGGCAGAGGCGAGGGTGAGGGCGGACAGAATCAGAACTTTACGCATGGGAATGCTCCTTGAAAAGAGGGAAGACCGGGAAGGTCAGAACGCGGGAAGAATGCTGCCGCCGTACTTTTTCAGCATCCAGGCTTTGGCCTCGGGGCTGGTCAGGGCGGCGGTGAGTTTTCGCAGGTCGGGGTTGTTCAGCTTGTCTTTGGTGGTCGCCAGGACGTTGACGTACACGCTGTTTTTGCCCTCGTGAAACAGGGCGTCCTTGGTCGGGTTCAGGCCGATTTGCAGCGCGTAGTTGGCATTGACGATGGCGGCGTCCACGTCCTGCAAAGAGCGCGGCAACTGCGCGGCTTCCAGTTCGCGGAACTTGAGGTTTTTGATGTTACTGACGATGTCGGCGGGCGTGGCCTTCACCCCCGCGCCGGGCTTGAGGCGAATCAGGCCCGCTTTTTCGATCAGCAGCAGGGCGCGGGCCTCGTTGCTGGGGTCGTTGGGAATGGCGATGGTGCCGCCCTTGGGGATGTCGGTGAGCTTCTTGTACTTCTTGCTGTACAGGCCCAGCGGCGGCAGGTAAATCTTTTTGACCACCACGATATTCAGCGGGCGGTTTTGCTGAAAGGCGTTCAGGTAGGGCGCGTGCTGAAACAGGTTGGCGTCGATGCTGCCTTCACCCAGCGCCACGTTGGGCTGCACGTAGTCGCTGAATTCTCTGATTTGCAGCGTCACGCCCTGCTTGGCCAGCATAGGTTTGACGAATTCCAGCAGTTCGCCCGCTGGCACCGGGGTCGCGCCGACGCGCAGGGTTCCGGCGCTGGCGAAGGAAGCGAGGGTGAGGGCCGACAGGAACAGGGTTTGACGCATGGCACAACCTCCTTGAGATAAGTAGAGACGGAACTTCAGCGGTGGTCGCTGCGGCGGGCAGCCCAGTCGCCCAGCCACTGCACGCCCTGCACCAGCAGCAGCAGCACCAGCACGGTGGCGACCATCACGCCCGTTTCGAAGCGCTGGTAGCCGTAGCGAATCGCCAGGTCGCCCAGTCCCCCGCCACCGATGGCCCCCGCCATGGCCGAGTACCCGATCAGGTTGACCACCATGACGGTGAAACTCTGAATCAGGGCGGGTCTCGCCTCGGGCAGCAGGACCTTCCAGACGATTTGCCCGGTGCTGGCCCCCATCGCCCGCGCCGCCTCGACCACGCCGCCGGGCACGCTGTAGAGCGCCCCGTCCACCAGCCGCGCCACGAAGGGAATCGCCGCGATGGTCAGCGGCACGATGGCGGCGGTGGAGCCGATAGACGTTCCTGTCAGCAGGCGCGTGAGCGGAATGAGCAGCACCAGCAGGATGATGAAGGGTAAGCTGCGCCCGATGTTGACGATGGCGTCCAGCACGCGGTTGAGCGGGCGGTTGGCAAGCAGGCCACCCGGACGGGTCAGCGTGAGCAGCACCCCCAGCCCCAGCCCCAGCACTTCAGCGATGACGGCGGCGGGAATGACCATCTGGAAGGTTTCCAGGGTCGCCTGCCACAGCAGAGGCCACAGTTCGGCCCAGTTCATGCGCCCACCGCCTGACGGGTCAGGGAGGACAGCGCCCCAGTCTGCGCTTCCGGCAGCGCCAGCCAGGTGTCCACCCCCTGCGGGTGCGCCTCCGCCAGCACGATGCGGGCGCCGATGCCGGCAAGGGCGGCCAGGGTAGACGCGCTGAGGTCGTCCAGGTTGACGTGCTGCAACACCTCGCCGGGCGCGAGCTTCACTTCGGGGCGGTGGGCGTCCAGCAGGGCGCGGGTGACCTCATGCTGCGGGCGGCCCAGCAGGGCGCGGGTTTCGCCGCTTTCCACCAGTTGCCCGCCGTTCAGCACGGCGACATGCGTGGTCGCTGCCCGCACGACTTCCATCTGGTGCGTGACAATCACCAGGGTCAGGTCACGCTCACGCTGAAGCTGCGTCAGCAATTCCAGAATCCCGGCGCTGGTTTCGGGGTCGAGTGCGCTGGTGGCTTCGTCGGCCAGCAGCAGATCGGGGTCGGTGGCGAGGGCGCGGGCAATCCCGACGCGCTGCTTTTGCCCGCCCGAAAGCTGGGCCGGATAACGCCCCGCGAAGTCGGCCAGCCCCACCTGGGCCAGCAGTTCACGGGCACGGGCCTCGCGGCGTTCACGCGGCACGCCCAGCAATTCCAGCGGCAGGGTGACGTTGCCCAGGGCGGTGCGCTGTGCGAGCAGGTTGAAGTGCTGAAACACCAGCCCGGTGCGCGACTGCCGTTCCCGCCGCGCCCGACTGTCCAGATGCGTGCTGTCTTGCCCTGCAATCAGGAGTTGACCCGCGTCGGGCGTTTCCAGGCCGCTGATCAGGCGCACCAGCGTGCTTTTGCCTGCGCCACTGCGCCCAATAATCCCCATGCGGCTGCCTCTGGGCACGGTCAGCGTCAGGTCGCGTAGGGCGGGCTGCGCCTGACCGGGGTAGGTTTTACGAACGTCGATAAATTGCAAGGCGGGGGCAGATAAATCACTCAAGGGAGTCTCCTGACGGCGGCGGGCAGCAAAAAAGGGTGTCCCCTTCCTGCCGAGGGCAAAAACGCTGCCTGACCTGGAAGGGGACACACCTGTCACAGTCTGTCCGTTGGAACACCAGCACCCGAAAAGGCCCTGGAGGAACACCCTTCCTTTATCGTTCCCAGCATCAAAAACCATCGTTGGAGCCTGCCGGGGTCGGGAAGCACTGCGCCGTGATGAAGGCCAGTTGCTGCGGCGCGGACGAACATCGCGGTTCATTTCCCATCGCGCCGACTCTGGATAAAGGCGACCCGCAGAAAACGGGCCAGAGGCTACTCTAGGAAGGTTGACCAGAACTGTCAACCATTGACCGCCGGGCTTTTCACCGATTCGGGGTGCGGCTCA
>NZ_JAUNHK010000008.1:31680-47761 GCF_030523985.1 Deinococcus sp. | reverse complement strand
CGATCCGCGAAGGTGGCCGTACCGTCGGCGCAGGCGTCGTTTCCAAGGTCCTGGAGTAATAAGCATGGTTGCCCCGAAGATTCGTATCAAACTGCGTGGCTTTGACCACAAGGCGCTGGACCAGTCCGCGAGCAAGATCGTGGACACCGTCCGGCGCACCGGGGCGGACGTGAGCGGTCCCGTACCGCTCCCCACCCGCATCCGCCGCTTCTGCGTGCTGCGCTCGCCCTTCATCGACAAGGACAGCCGTGAGCACTTCGAAATCCGTACCCACAACCGTCTGGTGGACATCATGAACCCCACCAAGAAGACCATTGATTCTCTGATGACCCTCGACCTGCCCACCGGCGTCGACATCGAGATCAAGACTGTTGGGGGCCGCGCATGAAGGGTATCCTCGGCACCAAGATCGGCATGACCCAGATCTGGAAGGACGACCGGGCCATTCCCGTGACCGTCGTTCTGGCTGGTCCCTGCCCCGTCGTGCAGCGCAAGACCGCGCAGACCGACGGCTACGAAGCCGTGCAAATCGGCTACGCACCCAAGGCCGAGCGCAAGGTCAACAAGCCCATGCAGGGTCACTTCGCCAAGGCGGGCGTGGCTCCTGTGCGTATCCTGCGCGAATTCCGTGGCTTTGCTCCTGAAGGCGACACCGTGAACGTGGATATCTTCTCCGAAGGCGAGAAGATTGACGCGACCGGCACCAGCAAGGGCAAGGGCACCCAGGGCGTCATGAAGCGCTGGAACTTCGCCGGTGGTCCCGCGAGCCACGGTTCCAAGAAGTGGCACCGCCGCCCCGGTTCGATCGGTCAGCGTAAGACCCCGGGCCGCGTGTACAAGGGCAAGCGCATGGCCGGTCACATGGGTATGGAGCGCGTGACCGTGCAGAACCTCGAAGTCGTGGAAATCCGCGCCGGTGAGAACCTGATTCTCGTCAAGGGCGCAATTCCCGGCGCGAATGGCGGGCTCGTGGTGCTGCGTCAGGCCGCCAAGGGAGGCAAGTAAGACATGGCGCAGATTAACGTCATCGGGCAAAACGGTGGGCGCACCATTGAGCTGCCCCTGCCCGAAGTGAGCAATGGTGTGCTGCACGAAGTCGTGACCTGGCAACTCGCCAGCCGTCGCCGTGGCACCGCCAGCACCAAGACCCGCGCTCAGGTGGGCAAGACGGGCAAGAAGATGTACAGCCAGAAGGGTACGGGTAACGCCCGTCACGGCGACCGCAGCGTTCCTACGTTCGTGGGCGGCGGCGTGGCCTTCGGCCCCAAGCCCCGCAGCTACGACTACACCCTGCCCCGTCAGGTGCGTCAGCTGGGTCTGGCGATGGCGATTGCCAGCCGTCAGGAAACCGGCAAGCTCGTGGCCGTGGACGGCTTTGACCTCAGCGATGCCAAGACCAAGAGCTTCATCGCCTGGGCTAAGCAGAACGGCATGGACGGCACTGAAAAGGTGCTGCTGGTGACCGACGACGAAAACGCTCGTCTGGCTGCCCGCAACGTGAGCTGGGTCAGCGTGCTGCCCGTGGCTGGCGTCAACGTCTATGACATCCTGCGTCATGATCACCTGGTGATCGACGCGGCGGCCCTTGAACTGGCGGAAGACGAAGAAGCCGGGGAGGAGCAGCAATGAGCCACTACGACATTCTTCAGGCTCCCGTGATCAGCGAGAAGGCTTACTCGGCCATGGAGCGCGGCGTGTACTCGTTCTGGGTCAGCCCCAAGGCCACCAAGACCGAGATCAAGAATGCCATTCAGCAGGCGTTCGGCGTGCAGGTCGTGGGCATCAGCACCATGAACGTGCCCGGCAAGCGCAAGCGCGTGGGCCGCTTCATCGGTCAGCGCAATGACCGCAAGAAGGCCATCGTGCGTCTCGCCGAAGGCCAGAGCATCGAGGCCCTGGCGGGCCAGGCCTAAGGAGATTTGAGACATGGCCGTCAAGAAATACCGTCCCTATACCCCCAGCCGTCGCCAGATGACGACTGCGGACTTCAGCGGACTGACCAAGAAGCGCCCCGAGAAGGCGCTGACCGAAGCCCTGCCCAAGACCGGTGGTCGCAACAACCGTGGCCGCATCACCAGCCGTTTTATCGGTGGTGGCCACAAGCGTCTGTACCGCATCATCGACTTCAAGCGTCGTGACAAGAGTGGCGTGACCGCTAAGGTCGCTGCCATCGAGTACGATCCCAACCGCAGCGCCCGTATCGCTCTGCTGCACTACGCCGACGGCGAAAAGCGTTACATCCTCGCTCCCGAAGGTCTGACCGTCGGTGCGACCGTGAACGCTGGCCCCGAAGCCGAGCCCAAATTGGGTAACGCTCTGCCCCTGCGCTTCGTGCCCGTGGGTGCCGTGGTTCACGCCTTGGAACTCGTTCCTGGCAAGGGTGCCCAGCTCGCCCGCAGCGCCGGAACCAGCGTTCAGGTTCAGGGTAAGGAAAGCGACTACGTCATCGTGCGCCTGCCCTCGGGCGAACTGCGCCGCATTCACAGCGAGTGCTACGCGACCATCGGTGCCGTCGGCAACGCCGAGCACAAGAACATCGTGCTGGGCAAAGCCGGACGCAGCCGCTGGCTGGGCCGCAAGCCCCACCAGCGTGGTAGCGCCATGAACCCCGTGGATCACCCCCACGGCGGTGGTGAAGGTCGTACCGGCGCGGGCCGCGTGCCTGTGACCCCCTGGGGCAAGCCCACCAAGGGTCTCAAGACGCGCCGCAAGCGCAAGACCTCGGATCGTTTCATTGTCACCCGTCGTAAGTAAGGAGGGTCGTTATGCCCCGTAGCCTCAAAAAAGGCCCGTTCGTGGAAGACCACCTCCTGAAGAAGGTGGACGCCCAGAACGAAAAGAAAGACAAGCGCGTCATCAAGACCTGGAGCCGCCGCTCCACCATCGTCCCCGAGATGATCGGTCACACCATTGCTGTGTACAACGGCAAGCAGCACGTTCCCGTTTTCGTGAACGAGCAGATGATCGGTCACAAGCTCGGTGAGTTCAGCCCCACCCGCAACTACCGCGGCCACGGCGCTGACAAGAACGCTAAGGGGAGCAAGAAGAAATGACCGCTCCTGAATTCCGCAACAAGAAGCAGCGCAAGCAGCAAGTCAAGCTGCGCAAGCCCGGCTACGCCATCGCCAAGTACGTCCGTATGTCGCCCCGCAAGGTGCGCCTGGTCGTGGACGTGATTCGCGGCAAGACCGTGCAGGATGCAGAGGACCTGCTGCGCTTCATCCCCCGCGCCGCCAGTGAACCCGTCGCTAAGGTGCTCAACAGTGCCAAGGCCAACGCGCTGCACAACGACGAGATGCTCGAAGACCGCCTCTACGTCAAGGAAGCGTACGTGGACGCCGGCCCGACCCTGAAGCGTCTGTTGCCCCGCGCCCGTGGCTCGGCGAACATCGTCAAGAAGCGCACCAGCCACATCACCATCATCGTTGCCGAGAAGGGAGCCAAATAATGGGCAATAAGATCAACCCGAACGGCTTCCGCCTGGGCATCACCAAGGGCTGGAACAGCCGCTGGTACGCTGGCAAGAAGCAGTACGCCAGCCTGCTCAAGGAAGACGAGCAGATTCGCCAACTGGTCAGCAAGAAGCTGGCTGCCGCTGGCATCGCCCGCATCGAAATCGAGCGTGCTGGTCAGCAGGTCAACGTCATCATCTCCGCCGCCAAGCCCGGCGTGGTGATCGGCAAGGGCGGCGAAAGCATCAAGGAACTGCGCGGTGACATCGAGCGTCTGGTGTCGGCGGGTACGGTGGCCGTGAACGTCGCCGAGATCCCCAACCCCAACATCAGCGCCCCCCTGGTGGCCCTGCGTATCGCCGAGCAGATCGAGCGCCGTTTCGCGTTCCGCCGTGCGATGAAGCAAGCTGCCCAGCGCGTGATGGAATCGGGCGCCCGTGGCGTCAAGGTGATCCTGAGCGGTCGCCTCGGCGGTGCCGAACAGGCCCGTACCGAGAAGGTGCTGGAAGGCCGCGTGCCCCTGCACACCCTGCGCGCCGACATCGACTACGGCACCGCACTGGCCCGTACCACCTACGGCATCCTGGGCATCAAGGTGCTGGTGTTCAACGGTGAAGTGATCGGTGGCAAGACCGAGACCTTCGCCCGTCCCAAGCCCCGCAACGACGAGCGCCGCCGTGAAGACGGTGACCGTCCCGCCCGCCGCCGTCCCACGGCGCGCCGCCGCACCGGAGGTGAATGATGCTTCTTCCGAAGCGCACCAAATTCCGTAAGCAGTTCCGTGGCCGCATGACCGGCGACGCCAAGGGTGGCGACTACGTGGCCTTCGGCGACTACGGCCTGATTGCCCTGGAACCCGCTTGGATCAAGAGCAACCAGATCGAAGCCTGCCGCATTGTGATGAGCCGTCACTTCCGCCGTGGTGGTAAAATCTACATCCGCATCTTCCCCGACAAGCCTGTGACCAAGAAGCCCGCCGAAACCCGAATGGGTAAGGGTAAGGGTGCCGTGGAGTACTGGGTCAGCGTTGTGAAGCCCGGCCGCGTGATGTTCGAAGTGGCGGGCGTGACCGAAGAGCAGGCCAAGGAAGCCTTCCGCCTGGCTGGTCACAAGCTCCCCATCCAGACCAAGATGGTGAAGCGCGAGGTTTACGATGAAGCCCAGTGAGATGCGTAACCTGCAAGCTGCCGATTTCGCCAAGGAAATCGACAGCCGCAAGAAAGAACTGATGGAGCTGCGCTTTCAGGCGGCGGCGGGCCAACTGGCCCAGCCCCACCGCGTGCGCCAACTCCGCCGCGAAGTGGCCCAGCTCAACACCATCAAGGCCGAGCTGGCCCGCAAAGGGGAGCAGCAATGAAAAAGACCTTTACGGGCGTCGTGGTGAGCGACAAGGCCGACAAGACCGTGAGCGTCAAGGTCGAGCGCCGCTTCGCACACCCCCTGTACGGCAAGGTCGTGACCCGCAGCCACAAGTATGCGGCCCACGACGAGAACAACGAATACAAGATCGGTGACCGTGTCGAGATCATCGCGGTGCGCCCCATCAGCAAGACCAAGACCTGGAAGGTCACCAAGCTGATCGAGCGTCCCCGTGGCATCGAAACCACCCTCGCTGAAACCGAAGTTGCCGGAGGTGAAGCATGATCATGCCTCAATCCCGCCTGGACGTGGCGGACAACAGCGGCGCCCGCGAAATCATGTGCATTCGCGTGCTGAACAGTGGTATCGGCGGCAAGGGCCTGACCACCGGTGGTGGCGGTAACAAGCGCTACGCCCATGTCGGTGACATCATCGTCGCCTCGGTCAAGGACGCTGCGCCCCGCGGTGCCGTGAAGGCTGGCGACGTGGTGAAGGCCGTGGTCGTCCGCACCAGCCACGCCATCAAGCGTGCCGACGGCAGCACCATTCGCTTCGACCGCAACGCCGCCGTCATCATCAACAACCAGGGTGAACCCCGTGGTACCCGCGTCTTCGGGCCAGTCGCCCGCGAGTTGCGTGACCGCCGCTTCATGAAGATCGTTTCCCTGGCTCCGGAGGTGCTGTAATGCCCCGTCCTAGCGCAGGCAGCCACCACAACGACAAGCTGCACTTCAAGAAGGGTGACACCGTCATCGTCCTGAGCGGCAAGCACAAGGGTCAGACCGGTAAGGTGCTGCTCGCCCTGCCCCGCGACCAGAAGGTCGTTGTGGAAGGCGTGAACGTCATCACCAAGAACGTCAAGCCCAGCATGAGCAACCCCCAGGGTGGTCAGGAACAGCGCGAGCTGGCCCTGCACGCCAGCAAGGTTGCCCTGGTCGACCCCGAAACCGGTAAGGCTACCCGTATCCGCAAGCAGATCGTCGACGGCAAGAAAGTGCGCGTCGCGGCGGCGAGCGGTAAGGTCATCGACTAAATCTCTCTCTCGGGTCACCCTGCGAAGCCCCACTTTTGGGGCCTCAACGTCTCAATACGGGGGTGACCTGAGCGGCGCTGGCTGAAAAACTGCCAGACCGCTCGAAGGAATTCACCATGCAACAGCTCAAGCAGAAGTACAACGAGCAGGTTCGTCCCGCCCTGATGCAGCAGTTCGGCTACTCCAGCGTGATGGCCGTGCCCCGCATCGAAAAGATCGTGGTCAACGAAGGTCTGGGCAGCAGCAAGGAAGACTCCAAGGCGATCGACAAGGCTGCCAAGGAACTCGCCCTGATCACCCTGCAAAAGCCCATCATCACCAAGGCCAAGAAGAGCATCTCGAACTTCAAGCTGCGTCAGGGGATGCCTGTCGGCATCAAGGTCACGCTGCGCGGCGAGCGCATGTACGTGTTCCTCGAGAAGCTGATCAACATCGGCCTGCCCCGTATCCGTGATTTCCGTGGCATCAACCCCAACGCCTTCGACGGCCGTGGCAACTACAACCTCGGTATCAAGGAGCAGTTGATTTTCCCCGAAATCACCTACGACATGGTGGACAAGACTCGCGGTATGGACATCACCATCGTGACCAGCGCCAAGACCGACGAGGAAGCCCGCGCCTTGCTGCAAGCGATGGGCCTGCCCTTCCGCAAGCAGTAAACCCGCTTCAGAATAAAAGGAGTCGCTCAGGCGGCTCTTTTTCTGTTGCCCATATCAAAGTATCAAAGAGGCCCCCTCTGCTGGGAGCCGCTTTCTTATTCTTGGTTCTCGGCAATCTGCCGCTGAGCCTGCTTGAGCAGCCGCTCGGCCCGTTCGTGGCCCTCACTAGCGAGGGCGTCACGCCGGGCCTGCAAAGGGGCTTTCTCGTCGTCGGAGAGGCGGAGCAGGTTGATGTCCACCGTCAGCAGAGCGGCGTCTACGGCTCCCCGGAGTAGGGCAGCACCCGCGCCGACATCGCTCACCACTTCGGCGTGAACTTCGCCCACGGTGCCTTCGGCTTCGGTGAGCGCCTGCACGCACTGGGCGGCGATGTTCAGGGGCGTAGACCGGGCGGCTTCGCCCGCTTCGGCCAGGGCCTGGGCACGGGCCTGCTCTTCTTCTTCCGAGTCCTTGGGCAGCTTGGTGGCGTCCACAAATTTGCGGAAGACCGCCACATCCTCGTCGGCCAGTGCTTGCAGGCGGGCCTGAATGGTGCCGAGGCGCTTCAGTGTCGCGCTCAGTTCGGGGGAAAGCTCCTTCCCGGCCTTCTGCGCCTTGTTGCGGCTGATGGTCAGGGCCATGCTCAGCAGGCCGACGCCGAACGCGCCGCTGAGGGCGGCAACACTTCCGCCCCCCGGCGTGGGCTTGTGGCTGGCCGTCGCTTTGAGTAGGTCGGCGGCAGTCTGGTTCCAGAGACTCATGCCCTGCACTCTAAATAAAAAAGCGAGGGCAAAGAGCCTGCGCTGGCCCTTTGCCCTTCACTCCCTGCCCTCCGGCTTACTTCACCAGGCCGAGTTTACGCACTTCGTCGCGCTCTTCTTCGAGCTCGCGGGCGGTGGCGTCCATCTTGCCACGGCTGAAGTCGCTGACATCCAGACCCTGCACGATTTCGTACTTGCCGTCCTTGCACTTGACGGGGAAGCCGTAAATCAGGCCTTCGGGGATGCCGTAGGAGCCGTCGCTGGGGATGCCCATGCTGGTCCATTCGCCTTCGGGGGTGCCGAGGGCCCAGTCGCGCATGTGGTCAATGGCAGCAGAAGCCGCCGAGGCCGCCGAGGAAGCGCCACGGGCTTCGATGATGGCCGCGCCACGCTTGGCGACGGTGGGGATGTAATCGCTCTCGTACCACTGGCGGTCAATCTGGTCGAGGGCGGGCTGGCCCTTCACGGTGGCCTGCGAGAGGTCGGGGTACTGGGTGGAGGAGTGGTTGCCCCAGATGGTCACGTTCTTGATGTCGCTGACCGCCGCGCCGGTCTTCTCGGCGAGCTGCGAGATGGCGCGGTTGTGGTCGAGGCGCACCATGGCGGTGAAGCACTTGGGGTCGAGGTCGGGGGCGTTCTGCTGAGCAATCAGGGCGTTGGTGTTGGCGGGGTTGCCGACGACCAGCACCTTGACGTCACGGCTGGCGACTTCGTTGAGTGCCTCGCCCTGGGGCTTGAAGATGCCCCCGTTGGCTCCGAGCAGGTCACCGCGTTCCATACCGGCTTTGCGGGGCATGGCACCGACCAGCAGGGCGAAGTCGGCGTCCTTGAAGGCCACCTTGGGGTCGTCGCTGGTAATCACGTCGGCCAGCAGCGGGAAGGCGCAGTCGCGCAGCTCCATGACCACGCCTTGCAGCGCCTTGAGGGCGGGGGTGATTTCCAGCAGTTGCAGAATCACGGGCTGGTCTTTGCCGAGCATGTCGCCAGCGGCGATGCGGAAAAGCAGGCTGTAGCCGATTTGTCCGGCAGCGCCAGTCACGGCCACGCGGACGGGTTGTTTCGTCGTCATGTGTCTTCCTCCTGAAGATGGTTTTACGGCTCATGCTACCGCGTGCAGGTCAGGAAGCGGGACAGGCGTTCCTACGGGGGGGACAGGGAGGAGGGCAGGTGGCGGATGGCAAAAAACAAAAGGGCCGCCTTCCTCTCCCTCAAGGGCGGGAGGAAGGCGGCCGGGGGAAGAGGTCAGGCGGCGGGGGCGGTGTCGTTGGTCGGGGCCGTTTCGCTGTCGGGCGCTTCTTCGGTGTCAGGGGTACGGCGGGCGCGGCTGCCACGCTCCTGGGTGGGCCGTTCTGCAGCTGCGCGTTCGGGGCGCTCGCTGGCAGGGGCGTCGGCGCCTGCGCCAATGCGGGTCAGCGTCTCACCGAAGGCCGCCAGGGCCTCGCTGCTTTCCAGCTCTGCCACGGCGCGGGCGTTGAGCGCGGCCAGGGCCTCACGGTTGACGGCGTATTCAGGGGCCTCGTAACCTTCCAGCTTCCCCAGCACGCGGTAGGCAGTGGGCGCGTCTATACGTTCGCCCTTGCTGGTCACGATTTCGGGGCCGCTCATGGGCTCAGCGCCAATCAGGGTGATTTCGGCCTCGCTGATCAGCATGGCGCGGTCCCCCCGCTCCTTCATGTGCGCGGCGAGTTGCAGCAGGCGGCGCAGGTCCAGCATGGAGTGAAAGAGGTCGAGGTGGGCGAGCATGGCTCCGGCTTTCTTGAGAGTATCCATGCTCCTATTATTCTGTTTTTAACAGAATTGTCAATATGTTTTGAAACAAATCAGGGCTTAATATTTATTCCACTGGTCTGGATGAGCTGAGCGCGGCCCGCCAGTTTGACTGGGACAGTCAGCGTCTGATTGCCGCGCAGCACCGTAAGTTTGACCGTTTCGCCAGGGCGCGACAGCCGCAAGGCCCGCTGGAATTCGTCGAAGTTGCCGACCTTTCGTCCGCCGACCGCTGTAATCAGGTCGCCCTGAAGCCGCTGACCTGAGGCGTCGTAGCGCAGGGGTTGCAGGCCCGCCTGCGCCGCTGGCCCGCCAGGGGTGACGAGGTTGAAAAAAGCGCCCGGCGTGTTACCGAAATTCAGCCCCAGGTCACGGCTGGCCTGCGAAAAGTTGCTGGCAGGCAGGTTCTTGAGCAGCGCGAGGTCGCCCGTCAGTCCCAGGCCCGCCACGGGTGCGTCCCGCTTGACCCCCCGGCGCAGGTCGGTCAGCCGCGTGTCGCCTTCCAGCAGCGGAATGGCGTAGGCGCGGTATTCGCCGTTCTCGGCCTTGTCGCCGCCCGACCACGCCACATGGTTGATGACGCCGACGACCTGACCCTTGCCATTGAGCAGCGGCCCGCCACTGTCGCCGGGAAAAACGGTCAGGTTGGTTTCGAGCGTCCCCGCGTTCAGGTCCGCTTCTGCCGAGTGTGCGCCGAGGGCGGTGACCCGGCCCAGTTGCGGGCGCAGGAAGGCCGTGCCGCCGTTGCCCACCGCGAACACGGCCTCGCCAGCTTGCGGCAACCCACGGGCCAGCGGCAGCTTGGGCGTTGTCCCGCTTCCGCCCACTTTCAGGAGGGCGAGGTCTTGCACGTCGTCGTAGCCGACCACCGTGACCGGATAGACCTGCCCGCCGCTGGTTCGCACGCTGAGTTGCCGCGCCCCGAAAACGACGTGATAGGCGGTCAGCGCCAGCCTGTCCGACCCGATAAAGAAGGCGGTCCCTACGGCGTCGGTGGGGCGGCAGGCTTTGGGCGCACATTCCTCGACGCGCAGCACGGCGGGGCGCAGTTGCTGGGCCAGCGGTTGCAGGGCGCTGATTTCGCCGGGGCTGAGGGGTTGGGGGGCCGCACTGAGCGCCGCCGTCGTCAGGGCCGCACACAGCGTGAGAAGGAAGGTGGGCCGTGACATGCCCCAATTCTGAGGGTTGTGCCCCGGCCTGTCTGTGGGCTGGGGGTGAAGTCGGTTAGATTCTGGGATATGGCTGCCCCTGTCCCCGAACTGCGCTCCGTTTTCGTCTACGGCACGCTGATGCCCGGTGAGCGCAATGCCCACGTTGCCGGAAAAGGCTTCACTGCACAGGCAGCGCGGTTGCCCGGGTTTCGGCTGTTTCACCTGACGCCCGAAGGCTATCCCGGTGTGGTGAGGGGCGAGGGCGAGGTGAGCGGCTTCGTGCTGACCTATTCTCCGGAAGCTTGGGCGCAGGCGCTGCCGTTTCTCGACCATCTGGAAGGTCTCGACGAAACGCCGCCGCTCTACCGCCGCGAGCAGGTCAGGGTGCGGCTGGAAAGCGGCGACGAGGCCGAAAGCTGGGTTTACATCTATGCCCGCCCGGAGCGGCTGGAACAGGCCGGAGTGACCGAAGTGGCGGGCGGTGACTGGCGCACGGTGGCGGGGCGGCAGGAACGGGGGCCGGACGAACGCTGAAGGCCCCCTGTGCTCAGCGGCTTTCGGTGAGGGTGTAGGTGGCGCTGCCGCTGTAGGCGTACACCAGCCAGCGGTAGGTGCCGCTGCTCGCGCCGTAGCTGATGCTCTCGGTGCTGGCGCTGCCTTCGCTGGCGCTGACGGTTGTCCAGCCCGAGCCGTTGTACCGCTGCAAGTAGAGGTCAAAGTCGGTGCCGCTGGGGGCGGTCAGATTGGCCTTGAGGGTGCCGCCCGCGTATGCGAAGCCCTGGGCGGAGGGGTTGGCGGCAGAGTACCCCTGATACAGGTAGGCGCTGTAGGTGTTGGTCGGAGTCGTCGGCGTGGGTGTGGTCGTGCTGCTGGTGAACAGGCTGTAGAGCATTCGGTTGGGGCTGCCTGCGCCGATGTTGCTCAGACGGTTGGGGGTGCTGTTGCTCAGCAGCGCCGAACGCACCTGGCTCAGGTTGGCGGACGGATTGGCCGACAGGTAAAGGGCAATGGTTCCGGCGACATGCGGTGAGGCCATGCTGGTGCCGCTCATGACCGCCGTGCCTCCGTTGTAGGAAGTGCTGGTGATATTGGTGCCGGGCGCGAACAGGTCCACACAGCTGCCGTAGTTGCTGCTGCTGTTGCGGACATCGCTGCTGTTGACGTTGCCGACGTTGATGCCGTTGGGGGCGCTGGCGGGGCTGTAGTTGCAGGCGTCCTGACCGAAATTGCCCGCCGCAATCGCGATGATGAGGCCACTGTTGACGGCGGCGTCCACGCTGTCGTTGACGGCCTGACTGTAGTCCCCGGTGATGCTGATGTTGGCGACGGCTGGCCCCGAGCGGTTGGCCGCCGCCCAGTTGATGCCGCCGATGATGCTGGAGTTGGCTCCATAGTTGTTGCAGCCCAACACCTTGACCGCCACCAGACGCACGCCTTTGGCGACCCCGTACGTGGCGCTGCCCACCGTACCCGCCACATGGGTGCCGTGTCCGGCACAGTCGTAGTTGTAGCCGTCGCCGGTCCAGTTGCCGCCCCACACGGCCCGCCCGCCGAAGTTGCTGTGTCCGGTATAGATGCCCGTGTCGATGATGTAGGCAGTGACGTTGCTGGCGGTGCCGCTGTAGGTGTAGCCGCCGCCCAGTGGCAGGTCGCGCTGGTCGATGCGGTCCAGGCCCCAGGTGACGCCCGTCTGGGTGGCGGAGGCGGCAGAGAGGGCGTCTTGCTCAATGTATTTCACGCGCTTGTCGTCGCGCAGCGTCGTCAGATTCTGGGCGCTGAGTCGGGCCGCAAAGCCCTGAACGGTGCCGCCGTAGACCTGCAAGACCTGAAGACCCTGAGCATCCAACCCGAAATTCTGGGCGATGAGTTGCTGAGCTGCGAGGCTCTGGGCGCTCAGGCTGCCGCTGAGGTTCTGCGCCCTCAGTCCCGGCACGGCTCCGTCACGCAGCATCACGATGTATTGCCCGGCGATGGCTTGGGGGTTTTCGGTCCCCAGCAGCGGAGCCTGGGTGTGGAGTTTGGTGCTCTGCACCTGGGCGGTGCCGGGCATGATGGCAATCGTCCCCTTGGAAGAAGGGGCCACCGAACCACAGCCAGCGAGTAGCAGAGCGAGAGAAGTCAGGCCGACGGTACGCTTGAGCATGAAGAATTCTCCTGTACGGGTGAAAGATGGGGAGGAGAGATGCCACCGCAACCGGGCAGCACTTGAATGTCGATGAGGACAAAGTCTAGAAGCCTAACTGGGCGTCTACAAGCTGGAGGGGGTCGGGGTGTCCATGCTTGCGGGTCAGCCGTCTGGGTGCAGCGTAGACAACGAAAAAACCCCCACCACGTGGGCGGGGGCCTGAAGGTCGAATCTCGATTAGCGAACGATGCGCTGACCGCGGCGAATGCCGAGCTTGTCGGTGAGGGCGATGTAAGCGTCGTAGTCGGTGCGCTCGAGGTACTTGAGCAGGCGGCGGCGCTGACCGTTGAGCAGTTGCAGACCGCGCTGACCGGACTTGTCCTTCTTGTTGGTGCGGAGGTGGTCGGCCAGGTTGTTGATGCGGGCGGTCAGCAGGGCAATCTGAACGGTGGTGCTGCCGTTGTCCTTCTCACCGGCGGCGTGCTGGCTGATGATGTTTTGCTTGTCGATCATGGGTAGTTCTCCTGTTATGAAAGTCCCGACTGCTTCAGCCAGGGAAGACCCCTGACCGCATGGCAGCGGCAAACGTCAGCATACTGCCCAAACTCGTGCGAAGGCAAGTCATGGCTTGACAATTTCTGCCCGCGCCCCTACTATTTTCCCTGCCTCTCACCCATGCTCGGGTGGCGGAATTGGTAGACGCGCACGTTTGAGGGGCGTGTGGGTAACCGTGTGGGTTCAAGTCCCATCCCGAGCACCAAAAAAGCGCCGGATTCTCAGGAGTCCGGCGGCTTTTTTTTATGCCTTCATTTCGGTGACTCTTTCGCGCAGCAGTCCCGCCAGATACAGACTTCCCGCAAGCAGCAGCGTGCCGCCCCCTGGCGTGAGGGCCAACGCTTGCGCCAGCGCTTCGGCAGGGTCATCCACCGCTTGCCCGCCATACTGCACGGCGAGTTCGGCGGGTGGGGCCGCCAGTTCGGAAGGCGCGGTAAAGACCCGCACGGGCGCAACTTCCAGCAAGGGGGCGAGCGTGGCGGCAGTGTCTTTGCGGGCCAGGCCGCCGAACAGCAGCACGTCCGCCTGCGGAATGGCCTGGGCCAGCGCCCGCGCCGCGTGGGGATTGTGTGCGCCGTCTATCCACACGGTTTTTTCGCCCACCGTGAAGCGTTCCAGGCGACCCGCGTGGGTGGCCTCCAGCGCCGCTTCCGCGCCCGCCTCAAAGCCCAGTACCCGCAACGTCGCCAGCGCCAGCGCCGCGTTTTGCCGCTGATGGGGGCCAGCCAGCGCGGGGTCGTGGGGCAGGGCGAACAGTTCGGGATGGGTGGCGGGCGTGTAGAGCGGCGCGTTCTTTTCGGCGGTGACTTCGCGCACCACGTCCAGCGCCTCGCCTGTGGCGGTGGTGAGCAGAGGCACACCCGCACGGGCCGCGCCCGCCTTGTCGCGGGCAATGTCGGCGATGGTCGGGCCGAGGGCCGCCGTGTGGTCGAGGTCGGCATTGGTCAGGGCCACCGCCCGCACGTCTGAAAGCGCCTGGGTCGCGTCACTCACGCCACCGACGCCCGCTTCCATCACGGCCCAGTCCACGCCCGACGCGGCAAATTCGCGGCAGGCCAGCGCCAAGGTGAGGTCGAAAAAGGCTTCGGCGGGGGCGTTGGCTTTGGCCCAGTTCACAAAATCGGCGGTGCGGGCGGGGTCAAGGTTTTTGCCGTCCATCCGAATGCGTTCCTCGTAGGCGTGCAGGTGCGGGCTGGTGAAGCGGCCCACGCGCACGCCACAGGCCAGCAGGCCCGCCTCCAGCATGGCGCAGGTGCTGCCTTTGCCGTTGGTGCCGACCACGCGAATGCTGGCGAACTGGCGGTCGGGTGCGCCCAGTCGGTCCAGCAGCGCCCGCGCTGGCTGTGGCCCCCGCTCGCGGCCTGCGCGGGTCTGGGCGTAGAGCCAGTCGTAGTCAGGGACAGGCACAGGGGTCTGGCCTTCAGCCATCGGCCATCAGCCTTCTGCCGCCAAACGCTGCGCCGCCGCGTACATCATCCGCACGCCCGTTTCCAGGCTCAGTTCGTCCAGCGTAAAGCGGGGGTGGTGATGGGGCCAGTGGCTGTCGGCTTCGTCGCTGGCGCTGCCGACGTTGAAGTAGGCTCCTGGCGCTTTTTCGAGGTAGGCGCTGAAGTCCTCGCCGCCCATCCACTGCGGCGCTTCGACCACGTCGCCTTCGCCAAATTCGGCCACGGCGATGTCGCGTAGGGTCTGGGCCACCCAGTCGGTATTGATGACGGGCCGGTAGCCGAAGTCGTAGTTCATCTCGTACCGGGCACCGTGGGCCTCGCAAATCCCCTTTACCACGCGCTCGATGAGCTGGGGCGCACGCTGGCGCAGTTCAGGCGAAAAGCAGCGCACCGTGCCGACCAGTTCTGCCGTGTCGGGGATGACGTTGTGGGTGGTTCCGGCGTGGAACTGCGTGATGCTGACCACCAGCGATTCCAGCGCCGAGACGTTGCGGCTGACGACGTGCTGAAGGTTGCTGACGATTTGTGCGCCGATGGCGATGGGGTCGATGGTCTGCTCGGGCTGCGCGCCGTGCCCGCCCTTGCCGATGATTTTGAGGGTCAGCATGTCCGGCGAGGCCATGAACGCCCCGGCGCGGATGCCCACCTTGCCCGCAGGCAGACCGCTGCTGAGGTGTAGGCCCGTCGCCACGTCCACGCCGTCCATCAGCGGCGTTTGCGTGACCAGTTCCTCCGCACCGCCGGGACCGTTTTCCTCAGCGTGCTGGAAAATCATGCGGATTTCGCCCGCCACGTTCGCGGCGTCTTCGCTCAGCAACTTTGCCGTGCCCAGCAAAATGGCGGTGTGGCCGTCGTGACCGCAGGCGTGCATGACGCCGTCGCGCTTGGACTTGAATTCGAAGGTGTTTTCCTCGTGGATGGGCAGCGCGTCTATGTCGGCCCGCAGCAGCACCCTTTTGCCGGGCTTGCCGCCCCTGAGCACCGCCAGCACGCTGGTCGCGGTGGGGCGGGTGACGCTCAGGCCGGGCATCTTCTTCAACTCGGCTTCGATGTAGGCCGCCGTTTCATGCTCCTCGAAACTCAGTTCGGGGTGCATGTGCAGGTGCCGCCGCCACGCTTCGAGTTGAGGGCGCAGGGCCGAGACGCGGGCCTCGGTGGTCGGGGGGGTCATGGTCATGCGGCCAGGGTAGCGCGGCGACGCAAAGAGGGCGGCGGTTTTCCCTACCTTCCTTGAGCGGCGCCTCAGCAACTTTTCTGCCGCAGGTGGCGTAATGGCGGTATGAAACCGATTCGTCAGACCCCGGCCCGCAGCGTCAGCCGTGGCCGCAGCGTCAAAACCATAAACAGCCACCGCACCGCCGCCAAAGGGGCTGGCCTGGGGCGGGTGCTGTCGCAACTCGCCATCTTTGCGCCCATTGCCATTGAGGCCGCCGCCTACCTACGCGGCCAGCAAAAAGCCAGGCGGGGCAAATACTACAAGAGCAGCACCAAGGGCAAAGCTTTCGACTTTGTGCTGGGGCAGGCGCAAAAGCGCTTCGGCAAGACGCCGCCCAGGAAAAAAGGCTGGTTCTGAGTTGTTGATGGTTGATAGTTGATGGTTCCGCTGCGCTGATGGTTGATGGATGCGTCATTTTCCCTCGCCCCTTGCGGGAGAGGGAGGGAGGAGCGAAGCGACGGAAGGGTGAGGGGGCCTCCAGACCAACTTCTTTTCCCCCAACACCCCTCCTCCTTTAGACCCTTAGCCCTTCCCCCAGCAACTTTCCCCCTGACCCCCGCGTACTTGCTGCGTGAG
>NZ_JAUNHK010000008.1:0-31580 GCF_030523985.1 Deinococcus sp. | reverse complement strand
CTTAGCCCTTCCCCCAGCAACTTTCCCCCTGACCCCCGCGTACTTGCTGCGTGAGGGTCTTTTTTCGGCTCGTGTTCGGCCTGCTGCTGCTCGGCGCGGGGCTGTGGCTCTACCGCCAAAGTCAGGACGGGGGGCAAATCACTTTTTCGCTGCCGCAGTGGAACGTCTTGCAGAACAGCACCACTGCACCCGCCGAAAATCCTTACGCCGAGTTGAATGATTCCGCGCCCACCGCCGTGCCGCAGGCCCCTCGCCCTTCCCCTTCCGATCAGGCCACTCCCAAGGCACCCGCTCAAATCGCCATTCCCAACACCGTTCCCCGCGTTCCTCCGCCCAGTGGCGTTTCCGGGCAGACGCCCCAGCAGCGGCAGGCGCGGCGCGAGGCGGAAGCACTGGCGCAGGCGATGGCCCGCCACCCCTCGGCGGCAGGCTGGCGGGCGCTGGCCGACGCGCAGGTGCGGCTGGGCGACTACGCGGCGGCGACCCGCGCCTACGACCAGGCCGCCGCCATATATCGGCGCGTGGGCGACGACATGACCGCCCGCGCCCTGGAGTACCTCGCCGCCCCCTTTCGGCAGACACTGGAAGTGCGGCGCATTGTTCCCAAAGCGGGAGCGACCCAGCCCAAGCTCGCCCGCCTGGAGCCGCCCCGCCGCCTTGCGCTGGGTATTTACGTCGGCAATGACGGCGTGCAGGGTGCGTGGGGACAGCCTGCCCGCCTCGCGCCCAAGCTGCGGCCCTTCGCGGTGGCGTTTCGGTACTGGAGATTCACGACCTCGGATGACCCCGCCCAGGTTTTCCCCGGGCGCTTTGCCCAGGCAGCGCGGGATGGTGGTGCGGCGCTGCACCTCGCGCTGGAACCGGGAATGCCGCTCTCGCAGCTTTCGGACGGGGTGATTCTGGCCTTTGCCCGCGAGGCGAAGGCGGCGGGGCTCCCCATCTTCATCCGTTTCGCCTCCGAGATGAACGACCCGCAAAACGACTGGGGCCGTGACCCCGCGCTTTACCGCCGCACCTTTGCGCGGGTGGCACGGATTCTGCACGCCGAGGCCCCCAACGTGGCTCTGGTCTGGATGCCGATGCCGGGCGACCTCGCCAAAATTGCCGAGTACTATCCTGGCCCGGCAGCAGTGGACTGGGCGGGCCTGAGCCTCTACTCGGTGCCGTTCGAGAATGGCGACCCCGAGAAGCCCCGCCTGACCGCGCACCCGCTGGCCGTGCTGGACGGCTTTTATCGCCAGTATGCGCCCAGACACCCCATTCAACTGTCCGAATACGCCGCCTCCGACCGCAGCGGGGCCGCGCCGAATCGGGACTTCGGCGCGTTCGCCGCCCGGCAACTGCGCGAAACGTACTGGGGCGCGTGGCTGAAGTACCCCCGGCTGAAGAATGTCAACTGGCTCGACATCGACATGCACGCGGGCGACCACAACGGCAAGGCCGAGGCGCGGCGCAACGATTACCGCCTGTTCGCCAGCGACGCCAAGTGGCGGAGTTTTGGGGCGGTCGCCGCTTTTCCCGCTTTTGCAGGGAGCTGGCAGGCCGCCACCTGCGCCGAGTGCGAAGTGCCGACCTCGCGCCCCTGGAACAGCCAGAGCGCGGGCCGCCGCCTGGACGGGGCGCTGTGGCTGACGACGGCGCGACCTGTGGGCGGGGTCAAACTCACGCTGGACGGGCAGAATGTCCCCGTTGAGCAAACCCTGCCGCACCGCCTCCGCCTGCCGCCTCTCGCGCCGGGCAAACATACGCTGCGGGTGCTGGTCTGGGACGAACACAGCCGCGAACTCTTGCGGACGGAGAAGGTGTTCGCGGTGAAGTAGGGGAGAGGCAGGAAGCCGCTGCCTGTCCAGAGAATTTTGCCCAACCTCACAGCCGGGACGTACAGTAAGCGCACCGCAAAACAAACGCCCGTTTTCTGGAGGTTGCCCGCATGATGACTCCCCTGACCCCGCTAGACCTCGTTCGCCGTGGCCTGAAACTCTACCCCGATCACACCGCCGTCATCGAACCCGGCGGGCCGCGCTTTACCTATGCCCAGTGGGGCCAGCGCATTTTTCGACTCGCCCGCGCGGTGCAGGCGGCGGGGTACGGCGGGCAGCACGTGGCGGTGTTGTCGCCCAACACGCACGGCGGCCTGCTGACCTACGCGGCGGTGCCCTGGGCGGGCAGCGTGCTGGTGCCGCTCAATACCCGCCTGACACCGGAGGAATACGCCTTTCAGTTGCGCCACGCCGAGGTCAAATTGCTGCTGGTGGACGAATCGCTGCACGAAAAAGTGCGCGAGGTCGCCGCCGAACAGGGCGTAGAGGTCTGGGTGATGGGGAACGGTGAGGCCGGGAAGGATTTCGAGGCCCGCCTCGCCGCGCAGGACGGCTCCCCGCTGTCCATTCCCGTGCAGGACGAGAACGACACCATCACCATCAACTTCACGTCCGGCACCACCTCCGACCCCAAAGGCGTGATGCTGACGCACCGCTCGACCATGCTCAATGCCATCGAGACGCTGTATTACTTCAAGGCCGACCAGGACACGGTTTATCTGCACACCCTCCCCGACTTTCACGCCAACGGCTGGGGCGGGGTCTGGAGTCCCTTCGGCGTGGGGGCGACCCATGTGACGCTGCCCGCCGTGCGTGCCGACGCCGCCTACGCCGCCATCGAGGAGTACGGCGTGACCCACCTCTGCGCCGCGCCCACCGTGCTGTCCATGCTCACCGACCCCGCCCACGCCCGCCCGGTGTCGCGTCCCATTCGCGTGGCGACGGCGGGCAGCCCGCCCCACGCCCGCACCATCGCCGACATGAACGCGCTGGGCTTTCATGTCACGCAGGTCTACGGCCTGACCGAGACCAGCCCGCTGATTACGGTGGCCGAACTGTCGGCGGCGCAGGAAGAACTGCCCACCCCGCGCCGCGCCGCGCTGATTGCCAAACAGGGCGTCGAGATGATTCTGGCGGGCGAGGTGGAGGTGTTCGACCAGCAGATGCAGCCCGTGCCCTACGACGGCGAAACGCTGGGCGAAATCATGGTGCGCGGCAATCTGGTCATGAAGGGCTACTACCGCAACGAGGAAGCCACCGCCAAAGCCTTGGAGCACGGCTGGTTCCACACGGGCGACGTGGCGGTGGTCCATCCCGACGGGCGCATCGAAATCCGTGACCGCAACAAGGACGTGATTATTTCGGGCGGCGAGAACATCAGCAGCGTGGAGGTTGAGGGCGTGCTCTACGCCCATCCCGCCGTGCGCGAAGCCGTGGTGGTCGCTATGCCCGACCAGAAATGGGGCGAGGTGCCCTGCGCCTTTATCGCCCTGCACGCGGGCCAGGAGGTCACGCCCGAGGCCCTCACGGCGCATGTGCGCGGGCATCTGGCAGGCTTCAAGGCTCCCAAGCACTATGAATTCCGCGACGATCTGCCCAAGACCGCCAGCGGCAAGTTCCAGAAATTCATCCTGCGGGCCGAACTGTGGCAGGGCAAGGCGCGTGGGGTGAACTGAGACTCGGGCGGGCAAAAAGAAGAAGCCGGAAGCTGACGCTTGGGCCTCCGGCTTTTCCTGTGTTCTGGTGTGGCTTCAGCGCCGCCCGCGTCCGCCGCGACCCTCTCCGCCCCGGCCCCCGCTGCCGCCGCTCTGCGGACGACCGCCGCGTGGCCCACTTTGCCCTCTCGCGCCCTGGCCCCGCCCGCTCTGGCCTGTGCTCTGGCGGGGGGCGTCTACCCCGTTGCCCGACCCCCGGCCCTGTTTTTCCTGAATGTCTTTGTCGATCAGGTGTTCTTGGTCGGTCTTGGGTGGGTGGAGGTGGGCGGGCAGACCCCGACGAACCTGCGCCCAGCGCTGGCGCTGCTCGGGGATGATGAACACGAGGTTACGCCCGCCGCGCCCCGCCCGCGCCGTGCGGCCTGAGCGGTGAACGTGGTCTTCGGAAGTGGTGGCGACATCGGCGTGAATGACCAAGCGCACTTCGGGCAGGTCGATGCCGCGCCCGGCGATGTCGGTGGCGACCAGCACGCGGGCCGTACCGTCACGCAGCTTCTCCATCACGCGCTCGCGTTTACGCTGGTCCATGTTGCCCTCAAGCGGCACGACTTCCTCGCCGGGGAGCATCTGCCCCAGCTTCTCGGCGCGGCGTTTGGTGAGCGCCTTGGTGCGGCAAAACACGACCGCGCAGCCGCCCGGTTCTTTCAAGGCTTCCCTGATTTCGCTGACGGCGTGTTCGAGCAGTTCGTCTTTGGTGGTGTCTTTGGCGACGTGCTCGGCGCGGCCTTCGCCCGCAGCGGCGACTTCACCAGGAGCCAGGGGCCGGGTTTCGGCGGGACTGGGCGGCTCAATGTCAATCCGGACAGGCTTACGCAGCACCCGTGCCGCCACACCGCGCACCTCTTCGGGGAAAGTGGCGGAGGCCAGCGCCACCTGAATTTCGCCGTGGTTGTGCCGCGCCGCCTGAGTGCGGGCTTCGTTCACAATCCACTCCACGTCCTTGAGGAAGCCCAGCGAGAGCAGTTCGTCGGCCTCGTCCAGCACGACATATTTGACGTGGGTCAGGCGCAGTTCGCCCTTGCCGATGAGGTCTTTGAGGCGTCCCGGCGTGCCGCTGATGACGCCCTTTTCGCTGGCCTCGCGCACGGTGGCGGCGGGGGTGATGCCGCCCGTGATGCGCCCGGCGCTGAGGCCGAGTTCGCGGGCCACGTCGCGGATTTGCACCGCCAGTTCGCGGGTGGGCGAGACGATCAGGACTTGCGGAGCCATGCCGCGCCCGCCCGCCGTGAAGCCGATGCCCCGCGCCGCCGCCGGAATCAGGAAGGCCAGCGTCTTGCCGCTGCCGGTGCGGGCGGTGGCGACCACGTCATGCCCGGTGAGCAGTTGCGGAATGGCGTACTCCTGCACGGGCGTCGGCTCGCGGCCTCCCAGCAGTTTGCGCCAGTCGTCGGGGCTGTCCAGCTTGACGGGGGCGGGGTGCAGGGCGCGGGGCTTTTCTTCGCGCTGGGGCTGGATCTGCCGGGTTTCGGCGCGGGGACGGGGCTGGCGGGCCTGCTGGGGGCGGTTCTGCCCTTGCCCGCGCTGCCCCTGCTGGCGCTGTCCGCCCGAACGTTGCGCGTCACCCTGGCGGGCGCTGCCCTGCACGGGTTCGGCTTCCCAGTCGCCGCTCTCGCCAAAGGCCATGCGGGCTTCGGGCAGGGGCGCGGGCCGGGGTTGACCGGGGCGTGAGCCGCCGGAGCGGTTGTTCTGGTTGCGTTGGCCCTGCTGATTCTGGGGACGACGTGGGCCGCCCCGGTTGTTGTTGCTGTCTGACATGCTGTCTCCGCCTCATGCACGCGCAGACGCCGAGGAAATAAAAGTTAGGGAACACTCCACAGAGGTTGAGGCTGCGCGGGTGGCGCGTTCGGGGGCGACTGTAGCACGGGGACAGGCTCCGGCACTGTTCGTCAGCGCCACTGCTCCGGCAGGCCCCAGACGTGCCACAGGGCGTCCACCCGGTTGCGTACCGCCTCGTCCATCACGATTTTCTTGGGCCAGTCGCGCACGAAGCCCTCTTCGGGGAGTTTGCGGCTGCCGTCCCAGGCCAGCAGCGTCTCGCCCGTCACGCCCTCCAGCACCCAGCAATCACGCTCGGGGTCCACGTTGTTCAGGATGGTCCACCACACGTCCCCCACGTCCTGCACGTCGGTTTCGGCGTCGGCAATCAGCAGGTGCCGAATGCCCTGCGCGGCGGGGTGTGCGGCAAAAGTCTCGGCCACTTCGCGGGCCTGACCGGGGCGGGTCTTGTCGAGCGAGACGTACCAGTACCCGTCCTGGGTCTGCCGCTGCGCCAGCACGCCCTCGACTTCGGGGAGACTCTGAACCGAAAAAATCTCGCGCAGGGTACGCCCCATCGTGAGGGTCAGGGGGTCGGTGGGCAGCACGTCGTTCGCCTGTTCGGGCCGACTGCTGACGCCGCTGCCGACTTCCTCCGGGCGCTTGGTGGTCGCGTCGATAATCAGCTTGCCGCCGTAGCCCCAGCCCCGGCTGGAATGGTCGAGCACGTCAATCGGCCCGCGTCCGGTCAGCGTGTCGCGCCCCGGCACCGCCTTTTGCGTCACCTCGCGCCACACGGCGTCCATGTCGTTGACTTTCACGTCTTCATCCACGACCACGATGACCTTGGCGAACATCATCTGCCCCAGCCCGAAAAGGCCGTTGGCGACCTTGTACGCCTGCCCCGGATAGCTCTTTTTGATGCTGACGACCACCAAGTTGTGCGCGACACCTGCGGGCGGCATGTGGTAATCCACGATTTCGGGAATGATGAGCTGCGCGGCGGGCAAAAACAGCCGCTCGGACGCTTCGATGAGGTACGCATCCTCCATCGGCGGGCGGCCCACGATGGTGGCGGGGTAAACGGGGTTGCGCCGCATGGTCACACAGGTGACGTGGAAGAGCGGGTAAAGGTCGGGCAGCGTGTAAAAGCCGGTGTGGTCGCCGAACGGCCCTTCCACCACCCATTCTTCCTGCGGGTCCACATAGCCTTCGAGGATAAATTCGGCGTTGGCAGGCACTTCCAGATCCACCGTCAGCCCCCGCACCACCGGGTAGCGTTGTCCACGCAGATAACCCGCCACCGAGAATTCGTTCAGCCCCGGCACGGGCGGAATGGGCGCGGTCGCCGCGTAGATCAGCGCGGGGTCGCCGCCAATCGCCACGGCCACCTCCAGCTTCTGCCCACGCGCTTTGGCCTTTTCCAGATGCCGCGTGCCCGTTTTGTGGCGTTGCCAGTGCATCCCGGTGGTGTTCTTGCTCATCACCTGCATGCGGTACATGCCCATGTTGCGCTCGCCCGTTTCGGGGTCTTTGGTGATGACCAGCGGGAAAGTCACGAAGGGGCCGCCGTCCTCGGGCCAGCACTTCAGCACCGGGATGTTGCTCAGGTCAACCTCGTCGCCGCGCCAGACGACTTCCTGCACGGGGGCCGTCTGCACGCGCTGGGGGGGCAGGTTCATCGCGTCGCGCAGCTTGGGCAGGTTGCCCAGCAGCCCCCACTTGCTGCCGCCGCCCCCCAGGTCAATCAGGGCGCGAATTTTCTGGGCGAGTTCGTCCAGGTCGTTCACGCCGACCGCCAGCGCCATCCTTTCCCGCGTCCCCATCAGGCCCATGACCACCGGAAAGTCGCTGCCCTTCACGTTCTCGAACAGCACGGCGGGGCCACCCTTTTTCACCAGTCGGTCACTGATTTCGGTGATTTCCAGGTCACGCGAAACGGGCGCAGACACGCGCAGCAGTTCGCCGCGTTCCTCCAGCAGACGGATAAAGGACTGAATATCGGGGAAGGCTTGGGCAGGGCGAGGCATAGCATCAGCATAGGCGAGTCGCCCGAAAAAACCGTACCCAGGGACAGCTTGCAGGTCATCTTAGAGAAGGCTCATCCCCAAGTTGATAAAACTTGTCATCTTAGGGAATTGAACTCGCTGCGGTTCAATCCGGCTGCGGCGACAGGAGGAACACATGAACAAAGTTGCACTTCTCGCTCTGGCCCTCACGGTCAGCGTGGCCTCGGCGGCCGCACCCCAGACCCTCACCAAAGGCGTGCTGAAAATCGGCATGGAAGGCACCTACCCGCCCTTTACCTATAAGGACGACAAGGGCAACCTGACCGGATTCGACGTGGACATCGCCAAGGCGGTCGCCGCCAAGCTGGGCCTCAAGCCTGAATTCGTGCTGACCGAGTGGAGCGGCATTCTCGCCGGGTTGCAGGCGAACAAGTACGACGTGATCGTCAACCAGGTCGGCGTGACCGACGAGCGCAAGAAGGCGATTGGGTTCAGCACGCCCTACGCCTACTCCAGCCCGCAAATCATCGTGAAGAAGTCGGGAACATTCGCGCCCAAGACGTTGGCTGACCTCAAGGGCAAGCGCGTGGGCGTGGGCCTGGGCAGCAACTTCGAGAAGGAACTGCGGGCGGCGGGCGGCATCAACGTGGTGACGTATCCCGGCGCTCCCGAGTACTTGGCCGACCTCGCCGCCGGACGCCTGGACGCCGCTTATAACGACCGCCTGCTGGTCGGCTACCTCATCAAGCAGCAGGGGCTGCCCGTGCGCGGGGCCGGGGTCATCGGCAAGCCTGAACCCGTCGCCATCGCCATGAAAAAGACCAACACCGGACTGCAAGCCGCCGTCAACCGGGCGCTGCTGCAACTCAAGGCCGATGGCACCTATGCCAAAATCAGCCGCAAATGGTTCGGTCAAGACGTCAGCAAGCCTTGAATCGGCATACTCCGCTCCTTCTCCTTCGGCGCGAGGGAGAGGGGGTTTTCATTTTCGCGCGGGGTAAGGCATGAACACCGAACAATTCCAACTCGTGCTGCAAAGCGCCTGGGCCGCCCTGCCCACGCTGCTGGCGGCGACCCCGGTCACGCTGGGATTTGCGCTGGGGGCCATGTTGCTGGGGCTGCCGCTGGGCCTGCTGGTGGCGCTGGCGCGGCTGTCTCCGTTTGCGCCGCTGCGGGGCCTGAGCAGCCTGTTCGTGTCGTTCATGCGCGGCACGCCGCTGCTGGTGCAGATTTTCGTCATCTACTACGGCCTGCCGAGTCTGGGCATCACCCTGAACCCGGTGATGGGCGGCATCATCGCCCTCACGCTGAATGCGGCGGCGTACCTCAGCGAAACGATACGGGCCGCCATTCTCAGCATTCCCAAGGGCCAGCGCGAGGCGGCGACCAGTCTGGGCCTGACTTCGGGGCAGACCATGCGCCTGATTGTGCTGCCCCAGGCGACGCGGGTGGCCCTGCCCAGCCTCAGTAACACGCTGATCGGGTTGGTCAAGGACACGTCGCTGGTGTCGGTCATCACGGTGGTCGAACTGCTGCGGAGCGCCCAACTGGTCATCGCCCGCACCTTCGAACCGTTCGGGCCGTATCTGGCGGCGGCGCTGATTTACTGGCTGATTTCCAGCCTGCTGGAACTGGTGCAAAAGGCGCTGGAACGCCGCTTTTCGCGGGGAAGCTGACCCGCTATGCTTCGCCCCATGACGCCTGACCCCGAACTGGTCGCGGCGGCCCGTACCTTCACTCTGCCGTTTTACGCCGAGCCGGAGCGGGCCTACCACAACGCGGCGCACGTCGAGTCCATGCTGGCGGCGCTGCACAGCCGGGGGGTGCTGACGCCCGAACTGGCGCTGGCCTGCTGGGGCCACGACCTCGTCTACGACGCACGGGCCACCGATAACGAAGAACGCAGTGCCGTGATTTTCGACGACTGGCTGGCCGCGCAGGGGGTCAGGCCGGAGGTGCGTACCCGCATTCGGGCCATGATTCTGGCGACCCGCCACGCTGCTGCGCCCACGGACCGCGAACAGGCGCTGCTGGTGGACGCCGACCTCGCCATTCTGGGAGCGGACGCCGCCACGTTCGACGCTTACGACGCGGCCATTCGGCAGGAGTACGCCCACGTGCCCGGCCTGCTCTACCGGCTGGGTCGCCGCAAGGTGTTGCGCGGCTTTTTGAACCGTGAGCGGCTGTACACCACGCCCGAGTTTGCCGGACTGGAAGCGCAGGCGCGGGACAATCTGCGGCGCGTTCTGCGGACATGACTGGTCAATCTCCCGGTCAGCTTTTCCGGGCACCATTGACTAACCCTGTGCCAAGCCTCCCCACATCTGCCATGTGGAGCTGCTCCTTAGACTGGGTTCAAGTTCATTCTCAGGAGGTTCAAGTTATGGCCGACGACAAGCAGAACAGCACTGGTACGGATACCGCCCCCGCCGACATTACCGCTCCCGCAGGCAGCCGCGCCGACGGCGTGAGCGAGGGAGCCAACACCAACTTCGGCCCCACGCTTGATGCCGTTCCTCACGCGGACGGTGAGACGAAGCCCTCCACCGAGGACAGCGACAAGAAGTAACCTCCAGCAAGTCATTTCCCCCTGCGCGGTTCCCTCTAGAGAGTGAGGGAGCCGCGTTTATCCTGGGCCGTTCAGCCCCGTATCAGGCAGGCGGCTCCACACGCGGGTCAGGCTCCAGCCCCTGCGCGTAGATCTGCCCGCCCTGCTCGGTCAGTTGCACACGGGCCAGCGGATGCAGCGCTTTACCAAAGACGCTCGCTCCCTGCTGCTGCGGGTCGAACACGCTGAAATGACAGGGACAACCGAGCATGGGATGCTGGGCGCGGTAGTTGTAGGTCAGCGCCAGCAGTTCGGTGTCCTCAATCGGGTTGACCTGACAGCCCAGATGCGTACACAGCCGCGAGTAGGCCGCGAAATGCCGTCCGCCGACGCTGAGACTCGTGGGCGTGGGCTGAGGCAATTGCATCAGCAGGCACGGCGTTTTCTGGTAGGTGAATTCTTTGAAGGAGTACGGCCCCCGCAGGTCGCTCAGTGCCGCCACCCGCTGCTTCGGCCCGCTCTGGTACCTGGGCTGGTCGGGCACCGTTTTGCTGAAGGTGACGCGGCGGGCGTAGTTCGCCATGTAGCCGAACGCGCCCACCGTGCCCGCCACGGGCAGCACCCACCAGTAGCTCAGCAGCGTGCGCTTGGACTGGTCTACGGCCATGACTCACCCTGCAAGGTCTTCACCAGCGCGTCCAGTTGCTTGCCTTCCAGTTGGGGAAAAGCGGGCATTCCCGTCGCGCCGTTCAGCACGATTTGCCGCAGCGCCGCTTCGTTCCTGAGGGCAGGCGAGCCGACCAGTTTGGGACCAGTGCCGCCCTCGCCCTTCTGTCCGTGACAGCTCGCGCAGTTCTGGGCAAAGACCAGTCGGCCGTCCACCTGTCCGCCCACCTTGGCCTGATACTCCACCAGCAACTCGTCGGCGTCACGCCCGCCCGGGTCGAGTTTGCGGTAGGTTTCCAGCGCCTTGATGCCCTCGGCATACTGCCCGAACAGGCCCAGGCCGTAGCCGTAGAGCAGTTGGCCTTCGGGGGCTTGCGGGTCGAGGGCCACGCTGCGGGCGATAAAGCTCATGCCGTCGCGGGCCATTTCCCGGCTGCTCAGCAGGGCGTAGCCGACCCGCCGCAGGGCTTTGGCGTTGTCGCGCTCTTTCAGCAACACCTGGGTATAGGCTTTGGCGGCTTCGTTGAATTTGCCTGCGTCCCAGGCGGCGTCGCCCCAGGCGAGATAGTCGGCGGGAACCTGGGTTTTTTCGGCCCTTGCCGCCAGCCTGGGCAGTTCCGATGCGCCGCGCAGTTGGGCCTGTTCGTTGGGCGAGAGGCCGATATTGCGCCACTGCGGAAGAAAAGTCGCGCTGCCCACGCCCAGCAGCAGCGCCACCCCCAGCAGGGTCGCCGCCGCGGTGGGCAGGGCGGGCCGCGCCTGGGCCGCAGCGGGAGCGGGCGGCAGGGCGTCCAGTTCGTGCAGCACCTGGGTCAGCCGCACTTTTTCGCGGGTCAGGGTGCCTGCGTCGGTGCCCGCACTTTCCAGTTCGCGCAGGTTGCCGAGCAGCAGTTCCCTTTCTTCTTCCAGTTCGGTGCGGCGGGTGTCTTGCGAGGTCAGGCGGGTGGGGGCCAGAATCGGCAGCAGCAGCAGTGCAAAAGCCAGCGTGCCGAGGACGAGCAACACGAAAATCATGCCCGTTCCTCCCCGCCCTGGCGTTCGCGCAGCAATTCGGAGATACGGCGCTCTTCCTCGGCGGTCAGGGTGCGCTCGGGGGCGCGGCTGGCGCGGCGCAGATAGCCCTGCCACAGCCCGACGCCCAGCACCAGCGCCCCTACCGGAAAGCCCCACAGAAGCCAGTTGATGCCGCGCCGGGGCGGTTCCATCAGGATGCGCTCGCCATAGCTCGCCACGAAGCGGTCCAGAATCTGCCGTTCGCTCTGGCCCTGGCGAATGCCGTCACGCACCTCGTTCATCATCTGGCGCGAGATGTCGGTCTGACTCTGGGCGATGCTCTCGCCCGAGCAAATCGGGCAGTGCAGCTTGGATCCGATGCGCTGGGCCTGCCGCTCCTGCTCCACCGTCAGCGGTACGGGCGCGGTGCGGTCCACCTCTGCCACGCCCGTGCGTACCGAGTCGGCGCGGCCCTTCTGGTCGGTGTTCTCGGGTGCGGGTTGGGCAGGGGCCGCCTGGGTCGCGTTTTGCCCGGCGGGGGTACTGGTCGCCCCTTGCGCTCCTGCCCCACCGAGCAGCAAAACTGCCGTCAGCAACGCGGCTTTCCCCCTCACAGCCCCGCCTTTTTCAACGCCTCGCGCAGTTCGGGTTCCTCAATCGGGCCGTCTTTGATATGCACGACTTTGCCGCTGCCGTCCACGATGAAGGTAATCGGCAGTTTGCCCACGCCGTAGCTCAGCGCCGTCCGCGATTTGGGGTCGAGCAGCGCAGGATAAATCAGGCCGTAATCGTCCATGAATTTGCGGGCATCATTCGGCTGGTCGTTGTAGATGATGCCGTAAAACTCGGCCTTGCCCGCCGTTTCCTGCGAGAGTTTAGAAAACATGGGCGCTTCCTGACGGCAGGGCACGCACCACGACGCCCAGAAATTGATGACGACGGGCTTGCCCTGCGCGGCGGTCAGCGCGTGGGTTTTGCCGCCGAGGTCTTGCAGCGCGAAGGCAGGCGCGGGTTTGTTCAGCAGCGCGGAGCCGCCTTCGGGGTCGGGGGTAAAGAGGCCGTAGGCCAGCAGCCCGACCAGTCCCAGCATGGACACAGGCACAATCCAGCGCGTCCAGGAGGCTTTTTTGCGGGGCGGCTCTTGGCGATTTGGGTCTTGAAGGGTGGTTTCGGGTTGGGTCATGCGGTGACTCCTTGGGGCAAGGCCCGCGCCGCCACGGTTTCGCGCACGGGGGCGGTCACGCTCAGGCCCGTGCCGAGCAGCAGCACGAAGCCGCCCCACCAGATCCAACTCACCAGCGGCGAGTCGATCACGGCGACGGTGGCCCATTTCTCGTTCACGTCGGCGGCCAGCAGCGTGACATAGGTGTCGCCCATCAGGTGGTATTTGACGGCGGGCATGGCGACGGTCTGCGGCATGTTGACATAGGTGTTGACTTTGGGGGTCAGCGTTTCGTTGCCGACCTTGACCGTCGCCACGATGGACTGACGCTCGGGCCGCCGCTCGTTGCCCAGCGCGGTCAGGGTGACGGTTTTGCCCAGCACGGTCTGCGGCGTGCCGGGACGCAGGGTGACTTCCTGGCGGGCCTTGTAGGTGCTGCTAAAGCCGATGCCGATTGCCATCAGCACGATGCCCAGGTGGGCCAGATAAGCCCCGTAGCGGCGCGGATGTTCGCGCACCAGCCCAGGCAAGGCCCCCAGCCCGCCCCGCGCCCGCACGCTGCTGCCGACCAGCCCAGCCAGCCCGACCACGTTGTAGGCGCACAGCCCCAGCGTCAGCGCCAGCCCAGGGTTACGAATGCCGAAGACGAAGGCCAGAAGTGTCCCAGCCACGAAGGCCAGCACGGGCCACTGCGCCAGCTTCCAGAGGCTCTTGAGGCTGCCGTCGCCCGCCTTGCGCCAGGGCAGCACGGGGCCGACGCCCATCAGCAGCAGCAAGAGCAGGCCAATCGGAATGGCGAAGAAGTTGTAGAACGGTTCACCGACGCTGGTGCGGATGCCGCGCACCGCTTCCACCAGCACAGGAAACAGCGTGCCGAGGACGACCAGCAGCGCGAACACCACGAACACCACGTTGCCGCCCAGGATGGAGCCTTCGCGGGAGACGGGGCTGTCCAGGCTGTGCGGGTCGCGGATTTCGGGCAGCCGCCACGTGGCGAGGCCCACGCCCAGCGCCACCAGCACCACGAAAAAGCCCAGGAAGACAGGCCCAATCGGGCCGTTGGAAAAGGCGTGAACACTTTCCACCACGCCCGAGCGGGTCAGGAAGGTGCCGAGAACGGTGGCGGCGTAGGCAAAGACAATCAGGTAAATGTTCCAGGTCTTGAGCATCCGCCGCCGTTCCTGAATCTGAACACTGTGCAAGAAGGCCGTCGCCAGCAGCCAGGGAATGAACGAGGCGTTTTCCACCGGGTCCCAGGCCCAGTAGCCGCCCCAGCCCAGAATTTCGTAGCTCCACCAGCCGCCCGCCGCAATCGCCGCCGACAGGAAGCCCCAGGCCACCAGCGTCCAGCGGCGGGTCTGTACCAGCCACGACTCGCCCAGCCGCCCGGTAATCATGGCAGCGACGGCGTAGGCAAAGGGCACGCTCAGGCCCACGAAGCCCAGGTACATCAGCACCGGGTGAACCGCCATCATCCAGTGGTTTTGCAGCAGCGGGTTGGGGCCGCGCCCTTCCTGCGGCACGTCCACCACGGGAGTAAACGGACTGGCGACGGTCAGGTTCAGCCCCACGAAAAACACCACCGACAGCGCCATGACCGCCAGCACCCAGGGCCGCAGCACGTCCCGCCGCGCCGTCAGGCTGACCAGAAAGGCGTACAGCGACAGAATCCAGGCCCACAGCAAGATCGAGCCTTCCAGTGCGGCCCACAGCGTCACCCATTTGACCCACAGCGGCGAGACGGTCATGGAATGGCTGGCGACATAGCGCACCGAAAAGTCGTCGGTCAGGATGGCGTATTGCAAGAGGCCGATGGCGGCGGTCACGAAGGCGAAATTGCCCCAGGTGGCGTAGCGGGCCATTTCGGTCAGGCGTTCGTCACCGCGCCGCCCCGCCAGCACGCCCGAGATGAGGGCCACCAGGGCAAAACCGAGCGCCAGCAGCAGCGAAAGCGTGCCCGCCGCGCCTGTGTGGGAAAAGTTGTAGCCGAGAAAGTCGAGCATGTGTGTTGGCAGAAGGCAGAGGGCAGAAGGCGGATGGCAGGGCACGGGGGCCAGCGCTTCGGCTTTGGATGAAGGGGAAACATCCCCAGAACCTTCAACCTTCGCTCAGAACCCCCCGCCATCTGCCTTCAGCCTTCAGCCTTCTGCGTCACTGCGTTCCCCCCTCGTTCAGAATCTTCTTCAGGTCCTGCGGCGTGTACTGGCCCTCGCCCTTGCTGTCGTCGGCCTTGTATTCCTCGGAGTGCTTGACCAGCAGCGTTTTGCCATGAAAGACGCCCTGCTGCATCTGGCCTTCCATGACCACCACGGCGTCGTTGCGAAACAGGTCGGGCACCGCGCCCGTGTACTGCACCGGGTACGAGGTCTGCCCGTCGGTCATGTTGAACTTGAGGTTCAGGGTGTCGCGGTTATAGACCACGTCTTTGGCGAGGCCGCCCATGCGCAGCGTCTTGTCCGCGAACTTGGCGGTGTCCTGCTGGTACTCGGTGGGCAGGACGTAGTAGACGAGGTTGTTGTTGGCGTTGCTCAGTACCATGTACCCGATCAGGCCGAGCACCGCCGCGCCCGCCAGCAGCAGGGGCAGGCGGTTACGCTGACGCTGCCGGGCGGGGGGCAGGGGCGTGCCGGGAAACTGGCCCGGCGTCGGGGAGGCGGGGGGCGGGGGGGCAGGGTGAGGGGTGGTCATCGCTGTTCCTCCACGCGCTTCAGGCGGGCCAGAATCCAGCCGATATAGCCGAAGATGCTGACGAAAGTCACGCCGTAGACCCAGGCGACGAATACGGTATACATCACAGCCCTCCTTGCGGCCCGGTCAGCCGCAGTTGCGCTTCTTCACGTTCCAGTTCGCGCCGCTCCTCTTCCTTGGCGAGCAGGCCGCGCAGCCGCACCATGAAGAAATAGAGGACCGTGAAGGCAGCCAGCATGGTGAAAAAAGCCTGCATCATGCGCGGGTCGGCGGACAGTTCCAGCTTGCCCAGCAGCTTGACGGTGGGCGTCTGGTGAATGGAGCGCCACCAGTACACGCTCATGTAGTTGATGGGAATGTAGAGCGTGCCCACGATGCCCAGCACGGCGGCGACGCGGGCGCGGCGGTGGGGGTCGTCGATCAGCCCGCGAATGATGAAGTAGCCGATGTAGATCAGCAGACCGACGGCGGTGGTGGTCAGGCGCGGGTCCCACGTCCAGTAGGTGCCCCAGGTCGGTTTGGCCCACAGGCTGCCCGAAAACAGCGCCAGCGCGGTCATCAGCACGCCGATTTCGGCACTGCTCAGCGCCACGCGGTCAAAGCGGGTGTCGCGCCGGATCAGGTAGAGCAGGCTGTAGATCATGGTGCCGATGTAGGCCAGGTAGCTGGTCCAGGCGGCAGGAACGTGCAGGTAGTAGATACGCACCAGTTCCTTCTGGTTGATGTCGGGTGGAGAGACGAAGGACAGATACAGCCCCACCGCCAGCAGCAGCAGGCCGAGTCCTCCGAGGGCAGCAGTCAGACGGTCCTTCATAGGTCAGTCCCCAATAGACCATGAACGCGGTCAGCCATTTGTCTATCCGGCGGCGCTCTGAACGCAGCAGGCCAGAGAGAGAAGGTTTTATGTTAATATCGTAAAATATGCCTAGAATTTAGCAAAAATCTTCGATCCAGTTGCCTGTCTTTCTGCGCCTGTCCCGTTTCTCCGCCCAGCCTCAAGCGCCGCTCAAGCTTCTGTGAGCTTTGTGATAGAGAATTTGCCGTACTGTACGCATTCTAGGCCACTTGACTTAGTGGCGCGTGGCTTGCCCGTCACCTGAAAACTTGATATATTCGCACTCAAGTTTCTTGGCAAGTCGTCTGGTGCTTTGTTCGATTGCCTGGAGCGTTTGCCAGAGTCACCTCTCACCGTGGCCCCCAGCGGCCAAAAGGAGCGTCAACGGATGCCCGACACTACCCTTCCCCAGAATGTCCCCGTCTGCCCGGTGCGCGGCAGCGTGATCTATCCGACCATGGTGCAGCACATCGATGCCAGCCGCGCCATTTCCATCAATGCCATCGAAGCCGCCATGCAGGGCGAAAAAGTCATCCTGATCGTCTCGCAGCGTGACAAGGACGTGGACGACCCCAAGGGCAGCGACCTCTACGACATCGGCACCGCCTGTAACGTGCTGCGTGTGCGTAAAAACCCCGACGGCACGCTGCAAATGCTGGTGTCGGCGGTGGCCCGCGTGCAGGCGAGCAACTATGCGGTGGGCGACTACCTGACCGCCGACATCGCACCCCTGGCGGAAGGCAAAGACAAGGCGCTGGAAGTGCAGGCGCTGACCCGCGAACTCAAGGACAAGTTCGACACCGTCGCCAGCGGCGGGCGTATCAACGCCGAGGCAGTGCAGACCATTCAGGGCAAAGAAAACGTGGGCGAAATGGCCGACCACATCGCCTTCAACCTCGATTTCAAGCTGGAAGACAAGCAGGCCCTCCTCGAAGCCGCCAACCTGACCGAGCGCCTGAAAAAGCTGCTGACGCTGCTGGACACCGAGCAGGAAGTCCAGAGCCTGCAACAAAAAATCCGCTCGCAGGTCAAAGAAGAAATCGACAAGAACCAGCGCGAGTACTACCTGCGCGAGCAGATGAAGGTCATCCAGAAGGAACTGCACGGCGGCGACGACGAGGAAGGCGACGAGGCCGAGCAATTCCGCGCCAAGATTGAGGCGCTGGACCTCAAGCCCGACGTAAAGAAGGAAATTGAGCGCGAAGTCAACCGTCTGGCGCGGATGCACCCCGACGCCGCCGAAGCCTCGGTGATTCGCACCTACCTGACGTGGGTGACCGAGCTGCCCTGGAATGATCGGTCCGAAGACCGTCTGGACGTGGAAGAAGCCGCGCAGGTGATGGACGAAGACCACTACGGGCTGGACAAGGTCAAAGATCGCGTGCTGGAGTTCCTGGCGGTGCGCCGCCTGCGTAAAGAGCGGGCCGAGCGCGGCGACATCAGCGCTGAGGAAGTCAACAAAGGCCCCATTCTGGTCTTCACTGGCCCTCCTGGGGTGGGTAAAACCAGCATCGCCCAGAGCATCGCCAAGTCGCTGGGGCGCAAGTATGTTCGCATCGCCCTCGGTGGCGCACGCGACGAGAGCGACATTCGCGGACACCGCCGCACCTACATCGGCGCGATGCCGGGGCGCATCATCCAGGGCATTCGCACGGCGGGCACCAAGAACCCCGTGATTCTGCTGGACGAGGTGGACAAGCTCGGCAGTTCGTACCAGGGCGACCCCAGCTCGGCGCTGCTGGAAGTGCTTGACCCCAGCCAGAACCAGCACTTCACCGACCACTACATGGGCGTGCCGTTCGACCTCTCGGAAGTCATGTTCATCGCCACGGCGAACTACCCCGAACAGATTCCGCCCGCGCTGTACGACCGCATGGAAGTCATCGAGTTCAACAGCTACATCGAGCAGGAAAAGCTGGAAATTGCCAAGCGCTACCTGCTGCCGCGCCAGCTGCTACAAAACGGCTTGAAGGCCAACCAAATCACCCTGACCGACGCCGCGCTGGAAAAACTGATTTCGCACTACACCCGCGAGGCGGGCGTGCGTAATCTGGAACGCGAAATCGGCACGGTGCTGCGCAAAGTGGCCCGCAACATCGCCACGGGCAAGGTCAAACGCGCCAAAGTCACCGACAAGGACTTGGAAAAATACCTGGGCCAGCCGCGCCACACCCCCGAAACCGAGGGTCAGGAAGACATGGTGGGCGTCAGCACGGGCATGTTCTATACGCCCGTGGGCGGCGATATCCTGTTCGTGGAAACCAGCATCATGCCTGGCAGCAAAAATCTGGTGTTGACGGGGCAACTCGGTGACGTGATGAAGGAGTCGGCCCGTGCCGCGCTGACCTACGCCAAGAGCAACGCCGCCCGCTTCCACATTGACCGTGACCGCATTGAAAACAGCGAGATTCACGTTCACGTCCCCGCAGGTGCCATTCCCAAAGAAGGCCCCAGCGCAGGCGGCGCGATGGCAACCAGCCTGATTTCGGCGCTGAGCGGTATTCCCGCCCGCCACGATGTCGCCATGACGGGCGAGATGACCCTCACGGGCCGTTATCTGCCCATCGGCGGCCTGAAAGAGAAGGTGCTGGGCGCACGCCGCGCTGGCATCAAGCACATCATCTTGCCCAAGGCCAACGAGCGCGACATTGAGGACATCCCCCTGCACCTGCGCAGTTCCATGCGCTTCCACCCCTGCGAAACGGTGGACGAAGTGCTGGACGTGGCGCTGGTCGGTGGCCTGAAGGCGCTGGAAACGCCGCGTGACGGCAGTGGCCCTGCTCCTGCCAAGCGGCGGGGAGGACGACGCAGCGCAGCAGACGCCAGAGCGTAAGCACGACAACCGAAAAACTCCCCCACCTTCACGGGCGGGGGAGTTTCTTATGGTTTGTCGAAAGCGAATCTACTGTGCCGCCACCCGCGTGTATTCCGCACCGTTGCGCCGGATGATGAACACGGCGTTCCCCTGCACCGTTAGAGGAGCCTGGGCGAGTCGGCCCGCGACCTGTTCCGCGCCGACGCCGGGCATAATTTCGCGCTCGCCGCTCGCGTCCTGCACCGTGATGGAGTAGGTTCCGGCGGGCAATTCGGCGGGGAAGGTGTAGCGCAGGTTGACCTGACGCGGCGTGGTGTCCACCGCTGGGGGCGGGGTGTCCTGGGCGGGGGTCGTCTGCGGCGCGGTGGTACCGGTGTCGGGTGCCGTCTGCTCAGGCGTTGGAGACGGAGTTGGGGTGGAGGGCTGCCCCTGCGTTTGGGGAACCGTCTGGGCCGGGGTCTGGCTGGGCGGCGTAACGGGTTCGGGGGGCGGCGGTGGCACGTAAGGCGGCGGAATAGGCAGCGGCTCGGCGGGCGTGCTGGGGGGCGTGTACTTGACGCTGGCGATCACCAGTTTGACCTTGCTGCCGACGGGAACGGTGGCCCAGGGCGCAGGCTCTTGCGACAGCACCGTGTTCTCGGTCTTGTCGCTGGGCTGGCGGGTCACGTCGGTGACGACCAGTCCGGCGGCCCGCGCCCACTCCCGCGCCTGGTCGAACGTCAGGCCGCGCAGGTCGATGATGAAGGTTTCCTCGCCACGCACCCCGGTGCTGACCATCACCTGCACGGGCTGGTTGCGCTGGGTAGACGCCCCGGCAGGCGGAATCTGCGCCACGATGCGGCCTTCGGGCGTCTTGCTGACGGTGCCGTCCACCTTGATGACCTTGCCGAGTTTAAGGGCGCTGTCTTTGAGCGGCCCCTCGGCCTGTTGCAAGGTCATGTCCTCGATCTTGGGGACGATGAGTGGAGTGGGCTTGTTGACGGTCAGGATGACCTGCCGCCCGATGGGGAGATTGGTGCCGCCTTCCGGTTCCTGGCGGATCACCGCGCCGACAGGGAGCGTGCCGCTCTCGCCGTAGGTGTACTCGACCCGGAAGCCCTTGCTGGTGAGCGCCTTGGCCGCCTCCTGCGCCGGGCGGCTGGTGACGCTCGCCACCTCACCGACCGGGGGGTTGAGGTAAATCTGCGCGGCTTTGGCCCCCAGCCAGCCCGCGCCGCCCAGAAACAGCAGGCCGGGTACGAAGGTCAGCCAACCCAACCACGCGCCGGGGCGACGTTCGCGCTTTTGCTTGACCCGACCACCCCGCAGGCCCGACAGCACCCCCGCGTTGAGCGCCGCGATGTCTTCGGGCGTACGCGCTGGCACCGGGCGAAGATAGGCCACCTCGGGCTGGTCGCCGTGCAGCACCACGTCGGCGTCGGTCAGCGCAAAGCCGGAGTCGGCGAGTTTGCGTCCCAGCGCCTCCACGGCGTCTATGGTTTCCTGACGTTTGGTGGGCTGCGCCGCCACCTCTTGCAGGGGCGTACCGGTGACGGGTTGCCACACGGCGTAGTAGGCGCCGGGCCGGGCCACCACGTCCGTCAGCCCGGCGGGATTGACCGAGCGCAGCGCCGTGCGGTAGGCGTGAAACTGCTGGCGGTCGGCTGGAGACACCACTTCGAACCACGCCACCTGCCGGGTGACGCCCTCGGCGGCCTGCACCTCGAACAGCCGAACGTGGCCGTCCTGGGCGAGTTCACGCAGTACCCGGTACTTGCCGTCAATGAGTTGGTTGGGTAAAGAAGACGGAGGCGAGGAGGTGCGGCTTTGCCCCTGTCCCGCTGGTTTGGAGGAATCCGGCCCGGTCATGCACCGTGCAGCATAGCGCGGCGAGGGGCCGTCAACCCAGAATGCCTGCCACGCCGTTGATGGTTACCGCAATGATGACCACACTGAAAAAGTAGGAAAGCGCCGCGTGGCCCAGCAGCAATCGGCGCATTTCGCGGGTGTCCAGATTGGTGTCGCTGACCTGATAGGTCATGCCGATGGTCAGCGACAGGTACAGAAAATCGAAGTAGTCGGGGTCGGGCAGGGGGTCGTCGGTGCCGCGCTGCACGAAACGCACGCCTGCGCCGTCGCTGTAGAAGCGCCGGGCATAGTGCAGCATGTACTCGGCCTGCACCAGCAGCCACGACAGGGCGGTGGTCAACACCCCCAGCCCGGTTAGCGCGTACGCCACTGTTCCTTGATGCTGCCCAGCCTCATGCAGCGTCACGAACACCCCGACCAGACTGACCAGGGCCGCCGCCGTGGTCAGGGTCGCTGCCAGCGGGCGGGTTTCGTCCTCGCGGGTGGCGTGGGCCGCCACGTCATCCGGCGCGAGGCGCAGCAGGGGCCACAGCCGCAGCAGATTGACCAGGCAGAACACGTTCCAGCCCGTCAGGACGCGGGCTTCCCAGAACCAGTGGGAAGGCAGCAGCAGGGCGCAAAGTACTCCCACTACCGCCCCCATCATCAGCCGGACGGCAGCCGTGCGGGGAAAGGACGACATGCCGCCGATGATAGGCGCCTCTTTCCAGGTGCGCGATGAGGAAGGCGGCAGGGGAGAGGGCGCGGGACAAAATGCGAAAAAGCCGCCCACGCCTACGCGGACGGCTCACTCGACAGGAAGAAGGTTACTCGGCGCTGGCCGGGCGGCGGCCCCGGCGACGGCGGCGGCGATTGGCCTCCCCCTGGCCTTCGCTGGGGGCACTGGCCGCCGCCTGGGGACGCTCGCCGCTCGCCGCAGCAGGAGCCGGGCGCGGCGCAGAGGCGCGGGCGTTCTGGGGAGGACGTCCCCCACCGCTCACCGCCCCACGGTCATTGCCACCCCGGGTGTAGCCACGACTATCCCCACGGCGCTCGCCACGGTCATAGCCGCGTTCACGGCCGGCGCGGGGGCCGCTGTAGCCGTCGTCTTCGGGCATGTTGTCGGTGCTCCAGTCACCGAAGTACATGCGCTGCACGGTGATGTTGACGGGGCGCAGATGCTCGTTGCGGGGGCGCTCCAGCGTAATCACGCGGCGGGGGCCACTGCTGCCGCGTGAGGGGCCACGCTCGGAACGGTCGCGCTCCATCGGCACGCCGCCGAAGGTGCGGCCCTGGTTGCCCCGGCCCTGGCTCTGGCCCGCGCCGCGTCCGCCCCGGCTCTGGCCCTGGGGACGTCCGCCGCCCACCTGTCCACCCATCTGAGGGCTGCTCTGAATGGCGGGGCGGTCATCGTCCAGCGTGAATTTGGGCTGGGTGACGGGAATGCTCTTGAGTTTTTCCTGCCGCTCCTGCTCGCGGTCTTCGCGGCGGCGGGCACGGACTTTGACTTCGGTCATAGGGGTCTCCTGCTCGGTTCCGGCCTGCTCATAGCTGCCGGGCTTGTACTCGGGGTCTTCGGGGTCGGCCAGCGTCAGGTCAATCTGACGGGCGAGCGGCTTGACGTCGCTGATGGTGACCTGCACCGCGTCACCCAGGCGGTAGCCCTTGCCAGAGCTGCGGCCCCGGAGCATCTGCGCGTCTTCGATGAAGAAGTAGTAGTCGTCGTCCAGGTGGCTGATGTGCAGCTTGCCTTCCACGCCGTTGTCCAGCGCCACATACAGGCCGCTGGACACCACGCCCGACACGTTGCCCACGAACGACTCGCCCTTGTGCTCCTGTGCCCACTTGCACTGGTAGTACTTGGTGAGGTCGCGCTCGGCTTCGGCGGCGGTGCGCTCGCGATCGGAGGTGTGTTCGCCCATCGCGGGCAGTCGGCCCTGGAACTGCGCCACTTCGCGGTTTCCGGCCTTGAAGTCGCCCGAGAGCACCTTTTTCAGCGTGCGGTGAACCACGAGGTCGGGGTAACGGCGAATAGGCGAGGTGAAGTGCAGGTACTCGTCGAAGGCGAGGCCGAAGTGACCGAGGTTCTCGCCCGCGTACTTCGCCTGCTGCATGGAGCGCAGCAGCAGCGTGTTGACCACACTCTCGCGGTTGGTGCCGCGCACCTGCTTCAAGACCGCCTGATACGCCTGCGGGGTCGGCTCGCCGCCGGGGAAGGCGAAGCCCAGCCGCCCAATCGCGCCCGTGACCTCCTGGAATTTCTGGAGGGTCGGTTCTTCGTGGATGCGGAAGAGGGTCGGAATTTCGCGCTGGAGCAGGTAGTGCGCGACCACCTTGTTGGCGAGCAGCATCAGGTCCTCAATCATGCCGCGGGCGGTTTCCTCGCGGATGGGGATGAGTTCCATGCGCCCGTCCTTGTCCACGTCCACCTTGACCTCGCGCAGCTTGAAGTCCAGCGAGCCGTCGCGCAGTCGCTTCTGGCGCAGCTTGGTGGTGATTTTCAGCAGCAGGTGGAGGTCGCCTTCGAGGTGCCGGGCGTGTTCAGGCAGCGTGGCGGTGGCCTCACTGTACGCCTGCACCTCATCGTAGGTCAGCCGCGCCTTGGAATTGATGATGCTGGGCGTCAGTTTCACGTCCAGAATGTCGCCTTCTGCCGAGAGTTCCACCAGCGCGGTCATGGTCAGGCGGTCCTGATACGGCACCAGGCTGCACACGCCGTTGCTGAGGTGTTCGGGCAGCATCGGCAGCACCCGCCCCGGCAGGTAGACCGAGGTGGCGCGGGCGTAGGCTTCGCCGTCCAGCGCGGTGCCTTCCTGCACGTAGTGGCTCACGTCGGCGATGTGGACACCGACCACGAAATTGCCCTCGGGCGTGGGCTGAATGTGAATGGCGTCGTCGAAATCCTTGGCGTCGCGCCCGTCTACGGTGAAGATGTTGAATTCACGCAGGTCGAGGCGGCCCACCAGGGCTTCTTCGGGTATCTCGACGGGAATGGCGTTGGCCTGTTCCTGTACGTCGTCGGGGAATTCACCGCGCAGGCCGAACTTGACGATGACGGCCTCGGTTTCAGTCTCGGGGTCGTCCTCGGCCCCCAGCACGCGCACGACCTGACCGAAGACTTCGTCCTCGCCCGTGTGTTCGGGCCAGAACAGTTCGGTGACGACGCGGGCGCCCGCTTCCAGTTCTTCCAGACCCTCGGGGAGCAGCAGGATGCGGTGCCGGGCGCGGTGGTCGTCGGGCTTGAGAATGGGGTGGCCGTGGTGAAATTCCAGCGTGCCGACGAGTTGCTTGTAGGCCCGCTGCACGATGCGAACCACGGTGGCGCGGGGGTTGCCGTCGCCCTTTTGCCCGCGTCTGCCGCCGCGCTGGTCACGGGTGTCGCCGCGTCCGTCCATGCGGACGAGTACGGTGTCGCCGTTCCAGGCTTCCAGCGTCTTGTCTGCGCCGATGTAGTAGTCCTCGCCGCCGCTGTCGGGCACCACGAAGCCGAAGCCCGCCGCCGACGCTTGGAAGCGCCCACGCACCAGACTCATGGCTTCGGGGAGGCCATAGGTCTTCTTGCGGGTGCGGATGACTTTGCCCGACTCCACCAGGTTTTCCAGCAGGTCAGTGATGTTGCGCCAGCCGCCGAGCCGCTCTAACGCCTGACGGGTAAAGGTGCGCTCCAGGTCGCGGACATGCACGGGGCGGCCCAGCTTGCGGAGTTGCTCGGTGAGCAGGCGCTCCTCGGTGGGAACGCTTTGGAGGTCGTCCTCCTCAGTCTCTTCAGGCTGCGCTACGGCGCTCGCTGTCGGCTGCCGTTCCTCGCGCCGCTCCTTGCGGTTTTTGCGGCTCTGGCGCACTTCAGGCTGTGGAGCCGGGGCGGGTTCGTCGTCCAGCACGGCAGCCGAGTCCACGGCAGGTTGCGCCGTCTCGTGGGCGACCGTCAGCACGGGTACGTCCGGCTCGGCGGTCTGGGGCACCTCCACGGCTTCGACCCCTTCGAGCACTTCGGTCAGGGGGGTGGGCTGCGCTTTGGGCTTGCGGCCCCGGCGCTTGGGAGGGGTGGGCAGGGGAGGCGTCTCCGCCTGCTCTACAGGCGCGATCTCGCCCTCGGCTACGATGATCGCCGCCGGGGTTTCGTCCGGCTGGGTCGCCTTGGGTTTGCGTCCGCGTTTGGCCGGAGCCTTGATAGGTTCAGGCACCGTGACGTCTACAGGTGGAGAGACAGGTTCAGGCGCGGGTTCGGCTACTGCCTCTGCGGCGACGACCTCGGCGGTTTCCGGTTGCGCTTTGGGCTTGCGGCCCCGGCGCTTAGGCTGTTCGGCTTGAACATCAGGCGTGGGTTCGATCACTGGAGCAGTGTCCGGCGTGTCAACTTCCGCACTGACGGCTGCCTCCTTAGGCTTGCGCGTGCGCTTGGGTTTCTCCGTGGCAGGGGCCACTTCCGTCACTTCCGACGCGGCCTCCACTTCAGGCACGGCCTTGGGCTTGCGACCCGGACGCTTGGGCGCGGGGGCCGTTTCGTCGGCGGGTGCGGACTTCTTTTTCGTCGCGGTTTTTGCGGTCTTGGCCGCGGTAGGGGCGGCAAACTTCCGCCGGGTGTCGACCTGTTCGGTTGGGGTGTTCTCTTCTGGCGCGGGGGCCGCTGCCTGGGCCGCTGGAGTCTCGCTCTGTAGAGTTTGGCTCTCTGCGGACGGCACTGCGGTTTCCGCGTCCTTTTTCCTCTGTTTTGGCATTATATGCACCTAATGGCAGGACGCGTCCCGTGAGGTTCATTCTGTGGCGAAATCGGCCCAACGCTGGCCCGCTCCACACTGTCTGCGTACATTCCACTCACGGGAACTGGGTTCTCGCTTTACTCGGATTCACTCGCGCCACTTTGCCCACGGCCCTTGGCGGCATCTGGTGGGGACGCGAAGTCTGAATCCGGCAGCACAGTCAGCTTAGCACGCCTGCCTGACAGCGGTCTTTACGCATTCTGGCGGAGTGAGGGATAGTCCTATACCCCTTGCCCCTCCACCCACCCCGTCAGCGGCGCGTGGTCACTCAGCCGCGTTTCCCGGTCTACCCGCACGTCTCGCAGGTTCACGCCCGCCGCCAGCAGATAGTCGATGCGCCAGCCGACGTTGTTGGCGTAGGCGTTGCCCCGATTGCTCCACCACGTGTACTCGGCTTCGTCGCCCAGCGTGGCGCGGTGCCCGTCCGTCAGGCCGCTTTGGAGGTGCGCGGTCATCCACTCGCGTTCCTGGGGCAAAAAGCCGCTGTTTTTCTGGTTGGCCCGCCAGTTTTTCAGGTCAATTTCGCGGTGGGCGATGTTGTAGTCGCCGCCAATCACCAGCGGCTCACCCGATGCGATGAGGCCCGACACCCACGCCTGATAGTCGCCCAGAATCCTTTCCTTGAAGCCCTGGCGCACTTCGCCGCTGCTGCCGCTGGGCAGGTACACACTCACGAACCGCACGCCGCCCACCACCGCGCTGATGACGCGGCCCTCGGCGTCCATTTCGGCGTGGGGCATGCCCAGGCGCACGTCCTCCAGCGGCAGGCGCGAAAGGATGGCGACCCCGCTGTACCCTGCCTTCTGCGCCGGAAACCAGGCCGAGTGGTAGCCGGGCAGAGCGTCCGGCATGGGGTCGGCCCGCACTTCCTGAAGCAGCAGCACGTCGGGCTGCACGCGCAGGACCCAGTCCGCCAGCCCTTTTCGCAGCGCACTTCGCAGGCCGTTGACGTTGAGGGTGGTGACCTTGAGGGCGTTGGGGCGGGCGGCGGGCAGGGCAGACATCGCGCCAGAACATAGCGCCCTGCTCCTGCCTGACGGGAGGCTCAAGACCTGTTCAAGCGTTCGATTACCTGTATCTGATGAAACGGGGCTAGGCTGGGTCTTATGGTTGACATCAAGTTCATGAACGAGTCCGACGGGCAGGAATTCCAGATGACTCATCCCAAGGCCGCACGCGTGCTGAGCGACGTCGCAGCCTGGGCCACCCAGAACGAATTCAGCCGCGTGGTGTTCTGGCGCGACGCTGAAGACGCCCACAAGCTGTGGGTGCAACTGGGTGACGACCGCCTGAACTACTGGATTCACGACTCGACCTTCACCGAGGGCAAGCACGACACGGTGGAAATGCAGATGGACTACGCCCGTGGCGCACAGCGGCGCAGCGCGGCGGGGTTCGAGAAGTTCGATAAGTAGCGTAGGGTGAAGGGGAGAGGGGGTAGCGTCGCCCCCCTTTTTTATGGCTTGAGGGCGACGTAAACGCACAGATGCAAGTGGTCCGCCACCGGAAAGCGGGCCGGGTTGACGCTCAGGCGCAGGCCGTAGCTGCCCACCAGGGGCCCGGCGTCGGCGGCGTGAACGGTGAGCGGCAAGCGCACGTCCAGCCGGGTGGCGACGTGTCCTGCCTGCCGCAGCGAGTCGCGCAGGGCGGCGTCTGGGCCACTTTCGCCGCCTACGGGTCGGCCCAGCGCCCGCCACGTCTGCGCCAGATGCTCGTCCCCCTGGGCCGCCAGCACCAGTCGCCCGCCGGGGCGCAGCACCCGCCACGCTTCCGCCAGTGCCCGCGCCGGGTCGGTCACGTGGGCCAGCACGCGCACCAGCAGCGCCACATCGAAACTCTGGGCGGCGAAGGGAAGGTGCTCGGCCTGCCCAAGCTGCACGCCAGGGCTGGGAGCCGGGTCAAGCCCCACCACGCGCCCGGTCTGTCCTTGCCAAGCCAGCACGCCCAGGCCGTGTCCAGCCCCCGCGCCGACGTCCAGCACGTCCAGTTCGGCGGGCAGGTCGAGGGCGTCCAGCAGCGGCTCGTAAGGCCAGCGGGTGCCGCTCAAGCGCGAGAGCAGGGCGTCGCGTGCCTCCGCGCCCTTCGGCGTCAAGCCTGCGCTCCTCCAGCCACGATGGTGTCGGGGCTGACCCCCAGGCGGCGCAAGGCTTCGGCCCAGCGTTCTGCGGCGGGCACGTTCCAAATCAGGTCGGGGGTGTCCTGCTCGACCCACAGCCAAGTGCCCTGCCGCGCTTCCTCGGTGAGCTGCCCGGCGCTCCAGCCCGCGTAGCCCAGCAGCAGCATGTACGGCTGGGTGCCCCCCGCCAGCGCCCGCAGCACCTCCAGATTGCTGCTGACCAGCAGACCGTCCACCAGTTGCACCTCGCCCTCCAGCCCCAGCGGAAACGGGTACAGGCACCAGCCCAGGCTGGGATCGACCGGGCCACCCCACCAGGCGAGTTGCGCGGTGCCGTCGCCGCCGAGGTCAGGCATCAGGTCGGCCACCGTCTGCTCGCTGGGCAGGTGAACCATCAGGCCCAGCGCCCCCTGCGCGTCGTGTTCGAGCAGCAGCACGACGGCTCCCTCGAACACGCTGCCCTGCAGGTGAGGACTGGCAACCAGAAAGGTCAGTGGCCCGCTCATGCCTGCCAGCATAACCCGCTCCCGCCGCTGCCCTGTGCCATTCCGCCCTGTGCCGCGCCCGCCCTATTCTGGGCCGCATGTGGACTCGGCTTCCTTCCAGTGCCCTGCGCGTGACAGGCGCAGACCGCACCGATTTCGTACACGGTCAGATGACGGGCGACCTGCGCGGCGCCCCTACTCCGGGGGTCGTGCCCTGCGCTTTCCTGAACGTGCGCGGGCAAATCGAGCAGTTCGCCCACGCCTACAAGCGCCCCGACGACATCTATCTGCACCTCGGCGCGGGAGAGGCGCAGGCGCTGGCCGCTCGCCTGAAGCGCTACATCATCTTCGACCAGGTCGAACTGCATGACCTGTCGGACACCCTGCGAACCGTGCATGTCTGGCAGCAGGACGTGCCCGGCTGGGACGGGGCGGGGCCAGTCGCGCAGCAGTGGACGCTGGGCGGCTCGCTGGTGCTGGGTGGGCGGGTGCGGCGCGGTGCGGCGGACGGGGTAGACCTGCACTATCTCGCCCGCGACGAACAGGCCGTGCTGGAAGCGTTGGGCGGCGAGGAGCGCCCGCTGTCCGAACTGAGCGCCCTGCGGGTGGCGGCGGGCCTTCCCGACGTGCTGGCGGACGATTTCGTGGGGGCGCTGCCGCAGGAAGTCGGGCTGGACGTGGGCGGCCCATTGACCGCCATCAGCTACCGCAAGGGCTGCTACGTGGGGCAGGAAATCATGGCCCGGATTGAGGCGCGAGGCCAGACCCGTTTTCATCTGGCGCGGCTGCTGGGGCCAGGGTTGCCCTCCCACACCGACATCCAGCAGGGCGAGCGGGTGGTGGGGCGCACGGGGCAGAGCGCGGGGGGCGCTGTCCTGGCCCGCCTGCGCCGCGAAATTGCCGACGGCGACACCGTCCAGGTCGGCGGTGTGCAGGCCACCGTGCAGTGGATTCCCCATGCCTGAAGCGGGGGGCGGAGCGTGGCAGACCGTCACGGCGCAACTGACCGCCGCCCTGCGCGGCACGCCCGCCGAACAGGTGCGCGGTATGCGGCTGGCGCTGCGGCTGGCCTTTGCGGTGCTGGCGTTGCCGGGGCTTCCGCTGGGGCTGCTGTATCTGCTGACCCGCCCCGCGCCGCTGCCGCTCCAGACCACCCTGCTGCTGGGCGGGCTGGCGCTGCTGCTGGGCTGGGGGACGCTGTGGCTGGCCCGCCGCGCCGCCGCCAATCCCGACATTCCCCGCGAGCAGCGCGGCCTGACCGCCGCCATTCAGGGGGCGAGTGCGCCCGCCGCCGCCTTCCTGATGGGCTGCGCCTGCCTGTCGTCCTGGCCCGCGCTTGTGCTGCTCTGGAGCATCGCCGCGCTGCTGTACGGGGTGGTGTGGCGACAGATTCCCAACTGGGTGGCCGCGCCCCGGCCCTGAGCAGCTCCGGGCATCCTCCCGGCGAGTCAAGCCCCTCACCCCTCTCCTACACGCGAGTTTGCGGCAAACCGCCCCAAACATTGACTCTCCAAGGCACAGTTCAGACCGTTCCTTGACACGAGTCAAGAATGGTGGCACACTACGTCTCAAGCGGGAACGCGACGAAGAAATTACGTTCTGAGCCGATGGGTTCTGGGCAGAACGGGGGAGGAGACTATGGGCAAGACGGAACAGGCGGTGAACGTTATCCTGTGGGCAGCGGCCCTGGACGGCGGCTGGGGAGGCGGTATGACGGAAGCGAATCAGGAAACCTGGAGCGAGTGCTGGACGGTGGACGGTCTGGAAGACAGCCCGCGTGGCCCGCTGGCGCGTGTGGAGCTGCCCAGCGGACGCACCCGCACGGTGCCGCTGCGCGAACTGCCCGAAGGGGTGCGCGAGGGTGACCTGATCGAAGTGCGCCGGGGCGTGGGCGGTATCGTCTTTCGCCGCCTGGAAGCCGAAACCCGCGAGGCCCGCGCCCGCGCTCAGGCCCGGCTCGACGAGGTCAACCGCGCTGACGTTGCCATAGACCTGCTGGGTGACGACGGAGAAATCACGCTATGAGCCGCAGCGACGCCAAGAGCGCCCCGCGCCGCACCGCCAGCAAGAGCAGCACGGCCAAGAGCAGTACAGCCGGGGCCACCCGGACGACCAGCAAGGCCAAGACGACCTCGGCTTCGGGCAGCCGCAGCAGCACGGCCCGCGCCAAGACGACCACCCGCGCCAGCACCTCGACCCGCGCCAAATCCGGCACCACCCGCGCCCGCAGCGCCGCCCTCGCCAAGTCCGCCCCCACGGTGCGGATGCGCGTAGACGAGCGCGACCTGCAACCCGCCCGGCAGCCCGGCAGCGCCGACATTCTGGCGGTGGCCCTGGTGGTCTTCATGTGCGTGCTGGCGGCCTGCAACACCCAACTCGACAAGGGCCGGGGCGAACCGACGGGACAGGTGGCACCGCCGCAGGGCGAGGTCAGCGTGCAGTTTCTGAACGTGGGGCAGGGTGACGCGGTGCTCGTCCGCAGTCCCGAGGGCAAGACCATGCTGGTGGACGGCGGGCGCAGCGCCGAGCGGATGCGCGAGCAACTCGCCGCGCAGGGGGTCGGCAAAATCGACCTGATGGTGGCCTCGCACGCCGACGCCGACCACATCGCGGGACTGGTGGAGGGGGCCAAGTCGGGCCGTCCCACCCTCTTCATCAACAACGGCATTGCCGGAACCACGCAGACCTGGGACCGACTGGTCACGGCCCTTCAGGACGCCGGAACCACCTTTCAGAAAGCCAACGGTCAGGTCGTCAACCTGGGGAGTGTGAAGGTGAAAGTCATCACTCCCCCTTCCGGCATGGGGGACGACCAGAACGACAACTCGGTGGGCGTGCGCGTCGAGTTCGGACAGTTCGTCGCGCTGCTGACCGGAGACTCGGAAAAGAAGGAAACCGAAGCCTGGATGGCCGAAAACCGCCCCGAAGTACGCGGCCCGGTGCAGGTCTACAAGAGCATTCACCACGGTGCCGCCAACGGCGACCATCAGGCGTGGCTGGACGTGGTCAAGCCCGAAAACGTGGTCATCAGCGTGGGCGACAACAACTATGGGCACCCGACGGCGGCGGCCCTCAACCTCTACAAGGCCAACAACCTGCGTATTTTCCGCACCGATCGCCAGGGCACCGTGACTTTCCGGGGCAAGGCCGACGGCACCTACATTTCCGACACCGAACGCTGAGCGGTTTTCGACGTTCTTTGCCAGGGCAGAGCCAGCAGGCTCATGGCCCGAAATCGTCGTTTTGGGCTATGGCAGACAGGGAAGGCAAAACAGAGAAGGCAAAAAAGAAGCGGACGCGAAGCCGGGGGTTTCCCAGAGTCGCGCCTATTTTACGGCGATTAGGGGTTGACAAATCGGGGTGGGGTGTGGAAAGGGGATGAGGTG